>DASTXE010000001.1:300000-444024 GCA_035765535.1 Rickettsiales bacterium
ATGCTGTTTGACGATGGTTATAACCCGGGAGGATAAGTTTTCAATATGATTTATGATTTTTCCCGCTGCAATCTTCTCTTGCAGACATCCTCGAGCGAGATGTTATTGAAATATTGATAAATATGCTTGCCGAGCCCTTCCCAAAGATCATGGGTCAGGCATAGTTCTTTACTCGCCATGCAACCGTTATGCGTCTGGGTCTCGCAGCGCGTCATTTTGATCTCTTCCTCAACCGCCGTGACGATTTCGGAAATCGGAATATCGGCGACCGCACGTTCCAGCACATAACCGCCTCCGGGGCCTTTGACGGACTTCACAAGCTGGTTCTGTCGCAGCTTGGAAAAAATCTGTTCAAGGAACGAGAGCGGTATTTCCTGGCGCTCCGCAATTTCCGAGAGGCGCACAGGATGCCCGCCGGAATGATTGGCGAGATCCGTCATCGCCATGACGGCGTATCGGGCTTTAGCGCCGAGAATCACGCTTTGGTCTCCCACCGCTCAGCGGTCTGGGCGGAGTCCTGCATGGTGGATTCCAGCGTCTGGATGCGGTTCTGCAGGATGCCGATCTGCTTGATGAGGGTTTCGACGGTTTTCAGCACGGGATCATCTTCATCCTGTGTGCCATACGCGTCGAAGTGGGCACTGACCGTAGTTTCCGTTTTGTGTTCCACCTGATGGGCCGGAACCCCTACCATCGTCGCACCGTTGGGGACGTCCTTCACCACAACGGCATTGGAGCCGATGCGGGCATCATCGCCCACATGAATGGGGCCAAGCAACTGCGCACCCGCGCCGATGATGACATTATTTCCGATCTGCGGATGGCGCACGCCTTTGTCGAACGAAGTGCCGCCCAGTGTGACATCGTGGTAAATCGTTACATCATTGCCGATGGTTGCCGTTTCACCGATCACCACTCCCATACCATGGTCGATGAAGAAACGCTCGCCGATGCGTGCGCCGGGATGGATCTCAATGCTTGTGAGAAATCGGCCGATATAGGAAATAAAGCGCGCCAGCAACTTAAAGTTGTGCTGCCACAGCTTATGCGTCAGTCTGTGAATGAGAATCGCATGGAACCCTGGGTAGCAAAGTACCACCTCAAGGCGTGAGCGTGCGGCCGGGTCACGGGCAAAAACGGCGTCAATTTCTTGGAGGATACGCTTGAACATTGCAATTATCAAAACAATATATTAATAAACATGTGAAATCTAATATAACCTCCCATAACAATCAACAAATTAAGCAGTCATAAAATCATGCCGGAAATATTTTTCAGTGGACCGGAAGGCCGCATCGAAGGGCGCTATCACCATAACGAAATGAAGGGCGCGCCTATTGTCGTGGTGCTCCACCCGCACCCGCTTTATGGCGGCACCATGAATAATAAGATCAATTACAACCTGTATCAGGCATTCGTGCGTTCCGGCTTCTCGGCATTGCGTTTCAACTTCCGCGGCGTGGGTAAATCCCAGGGAAAATTTGACGATGGGATCGGTGAACTGGCAGACGCCGCAACGGCGCTCGACTGGATTCAGCAGCAGAATATGGATGCTTCCGCCTGCTGGATTGCAGGGTTTTCCTTCGGTGCATGGATTGCCATGCAGCTACTGATGCGCCGCCCGGAAATCAACGGTTTCATGGCGATTTCGCCGCCCGCGAACCTCTATGATTTCAGCTTCCTTTCGCCGTGCCCGACCGCAGGCCTCATCACGATGGGCGACAAGGATGAAATCGTCTCCGAAGAGGCAGTGAGCAAGCTCGCGCACAAACTCTCAGGCCAGAAAGGTGCTAACCTGGAATATAAGATTATCCCGGGCGCCGATCATTATTACCGCAATAACCTGGATGAGCTGAACACCGTCATGGAAGATTATATCGGCCGCAGAATGTCGGATTTCACACAGAACCGCAAGGTAAGGCCGGACCGCAAACGCCGCCAACTGCCCAGAGACTAAGGAAAACGGCCATTTTAGACTCTTTGGCGGTTTAATAGAATTTTCCCTTGTATTTGTCGTGGGTTTTGCTATTTTGCCGCCTCATTCCTTACGCACTCGTAGCTCAACTGGATAGAGCATCAGACTACGAATCTGGAGGTTAGGGGTTCAAGTCCCTTCGAGTGCACCATTCTCTTTCGATATGCTAGCAAGTATTTGCTACCTTCTAGAAACATCTCCATCAATTTAATCAAGCTAATGTCGAACACAGTTGTAGATTAAAATCCTGTTTCTTGCCTATGCAATTTTATAGCCTGCTTGTTAAGCTATGCCTCCGTATGCGTGCAAGTTGCCCTTTGCGTTGTGATAGTTCGCTTTATCCTATCTCTTTTAGCCCATCCTCAAGCTTGTCTTCGCGGTTGTTTTTATAAACACGTATTGCCAGCCGAAATCCCTTGGTTTTTATTGTTTGGCAATTTTTATCTTACGAGTATAAGTATTCCATAAATACTAAATTATTAAAGCTTGTGAATTGAATATGAAAACACAGTATTACCTTCTTGGCGGCATATTAGTTTTACTGACTATAGGTGTATTGCTCGTCGCACACTCAGAGCCTTCGACTTATGCACTAGATAAAGATTTAGCAGAGGTGCATGCTGCTATTGAAGCTGTAAATGCAGAAGCAGCCCAATATAGCGGCGGACTGATCCTCATACAGATACAGCTACAAAAAAGTGTACTCCAGAACACAGAAGCGATGCTCTTACAAAAACGGAAAGCTCTGCTCAGGCGGATAGAACTGGGCTATACTATTGACGGAAAAAAGTCCGCTCCTGCGACCACTGAGCAATTAGATAAAATACAGAAAGATATACAAGAAGTTAAATCCAAGATAGAAAAAACAGAACAAGAAGCAGCGCAATATAATGGAGGATTAATACAGGTCACATTACTGATGAGTGCGGAAACACAGAAGATGACTCTAGCAGCCTTAGAACAGAAATATTACACCGCAAAATATGGCATTCCATTTGTATCAGTGGATTTCGATACTGCAAAAGATAAGAAAGCTGTATCGCCGGGTAAGATCGTAAATGATAAAGATGCATTATAGATCCTAAGGAAATCAATATGAGAACTCGTTTATCTCCTTTAATAGTACCTCTGCTCTGCCTGTTATTGTCGCGACAAGCATGTGCTACAGAAGAAAAAATAACTCCTACTGCTGAATCCAAGCACGAAACGTCCGCAGAAGCTCCATTCGGTCTCAAGTGGGGAATGAAGGAAGAAGATGCCATGGCTGGAGGAATTACATTAGTTGATATAAGCAAGCCCGGAGATGGAAAAGGATTTACCGCTACAGGATTATCCAAAACACTTTCAGATACCGGAGTTGTGTTTTTAAATTTTGGTTACGATGACAAGCTCTGGCTTATTGTGGCCGTAAGCAAATCTTTTACTAACGATCCATACGGAACAGCAGTTAGTGCACGCTATAATGAGTTGAGCAGTTTGCTTGAGAAAAAATATGGAAAGGGTGAGGTTAGGCATATTAATGATCAGCGTTTATACACAAGGGCTGATGAATTTCTAGCGGGTATTAAGAATGGTAGAACGCTACACTTCACCACGTTCAAAAATCAAAGAATCTATATAGAGTTAAGTATTGGAGCAGAGTCTTATGATTCTGGGTATTATAAAATAAGGTACGAGAACACCGAGCTTGGGAAAGAGTACGAGAAAAGTAAAAAAACTAACGAAAAGGATGCATTGTAGCGAGAACGATGCATATCAGAGGCATCTAACCTTGATGAAAAGAGGCAGCAGAATGAAATTACAGGCTCCCACAGCAAAGCTCAATGAAGCCATAAGAAATAAAGAATATATTGGAGCTGAGCCAAGCTTAAAGACGCTGGATTTTCTGGGGGTGTTTATTCTGCCTGGTTTTCTGGAGCACCCCTTAGTGGACAAGCTGCTCACTCTCTGTAAGAGCGATGAAAATAACAAGGCCGTGCCATTTCATCCAACGAGAGTAGAATCTGCAAATGATGACATTTTAAACACGTTGCTTTCAAGTGATAAGCTTATGCGCTTATTTGAAAGCGGAATATTCTTTGGTGGAAATGTTGCCGTTTACAGGCCGGTGATTTTCAGGAAAGACAAAGATAACGCTAAAACCGTTCAGCTGCATAGCGATTTGAATTACATGATGGGAACCAGCGAACGCTATTCCTTCTTCTTCGCTTTAACGGAGGCAAAAAACTCCAATGGAGGATTAATTGTTTATCCGGGAACACATCATTACGGATTGCTGAGCGATGCAGGCGAAATCAATGCAAAGATTTTGCCGGATGACTACCCAATGCTCGCGACTGATATGAAGCCTGGCGACGTATTCATAATGAATTCCGCTACGTGGCATATGTCTAATCCGAATGAAGATAAGACGGATAGAGTATACCTGGAAATGAACATACAACACGCGGACGATCCGACGTCACATAAAATTGTATCGGGACATTCCAAGTCAGAATGGAAAAATCCTTTAACTGCGGAAGAAATATTTTTGAACTCACGTGTCCAGAGGCTAAAGGCTTTTTATAATAATGCTAGCAAGGGTGTTTGATGGGGATATGGCATTTGCCTAAACATAGAATGTGTTAAACAAAAAAGAGCCGCTAGTTTAATGCTACCGGCTCTTTTTACATTTAGCTATAGACACCCGTATTAAATGGTCGTCTGCGGAATAGTTCCATGCACAGGCTGAAGCTCTTCGTCCTGATCAACATGCTTATGGTGATCAGCGCCCAGCAGCATATAGAAGGCCGGAACGATGAACAGCGTGAAGAACGTGCCGATCGTCAGGCCGCTGGCAATCACGAGGCCCATGTTAAAGCGGGAAGCTGCGCCTGCGCCGGAGGAGAAGATGAGCGGGGTGACGCCCAGTACCATCGCGGCGGTGGTCATCAGAATCGGGCGCAGACGGATGCCTGCGGCTTCTTCAATAGCCTCACGTTTCGACTTGCCCTGCTCCTGCAGGCGGTTGGCGAATTCCACAATCAGAATGCCGTGCTTACTGATCAGCCCCATGAGCGTCACCAGACCTACTTTGGTATAGATATTGACGCTGGCGTCGCCGACGCCTGTGCTCACGAAGATCATCGCGCCTGCAATCGACATCGGAACCGAGGTCAGGATGATGAACGGATCGCGGAAGCTTTCGAACTGCGCTGCCAGAGTGAGGTAAATAATGATGACCGAGAAAGCGAAGGTCAGCACGAACCCGCTCGATTCATGCACGAACTGGCGCATTTCACCACCGTAATCGAGCGAATAACCCTGCGGCATGACCTTGGCGGAAATACCTTTGAGCGTATCCAGCGCATCCCCCAGCGGTGCAAGCGCCACGCCCTGAATCGTCGCAGAGTTCATCTGCTGGAAGTGGTTGAGCGATTCCGGAACAGTCTTAGTCTTGATCGTAGCGATGGTGGAAAGCGGAACCGTCGTACCGTCAGCAGCCTTGATATAGTAATTGCGCAGCTGTTCGGTATTCAGGCGTGAACTCTGCTCCACCTGCGGAATGACCTTGTAGGAACGGCCATAAAGGCTGAAATAGTTCACATAACCGCCACCCAGCATCGAAGCCAGCGCATTACCGACATCGCTCATTGTCAAACCGAGCTGTGCGGCTTTGTCGCGGTCGATCTCTACAGTCGCCTGCGGAAGATCGATCTTCAGGTCGAGATCAAGGAAGAAAAACTTGCCTGACTTCATGGCTTCCTGCAATACGCTGCCTGCAACTTCCTGCAGCTCATCAAACGACTTGGTCGTCTGAATCACGAACTGCACCGGAAGACCTGTGCTGCCCGGCAGCAACGGCGGCGGGAATACCGCGCTTCGGACGCCGGGAATAGAGTTCAGCTTCTGCTGGAGAATGCCCTTAAGCATCTGGGCATTGCGTTTGCGTTCATCCCAGGGCTTGAATACGGCACCCTGAATGGCGCGGCCTGGCATGTCCAGCTGGAAGATATGGTCCGACTCAGGAAACGAAGCCAGGATTTTATAGGCTTCGTGCGAATAAATCTGGCGCTGTTCCAAAGTCGCATTGGGGGCATTGAAGTTGATGGAGATAAGCGCGCCCTGATCTTCTTCCGGAGCCAGTTCGTTCTTTGCCGTCGTCCACAATCCGTAGATGCACACGAAAGCAATGATCGCGAACGTATAGGTGATCGGGCGGTAGTTCAGGCTGCGATCGAGCACCTTGTGATAAATTTGGCGTATACGCTCAAAATAGCGGTCGATCGTAAGCACTAGGCGCTGGTCCCAGCTGCCGCCGTCAAGCGTATGCGGCTTCAGGAAGCGCGAGGAAAGCATAGGCGACAAGGTGAGCGCGACAATGGCGGAGACAGTGATCGCAGCCACGAGCGTAAAGGCGAATTCCGTAAACAGCGCACCGGTAAGTCCGCCCTGGAACCCGATAGGCACATACACTGCGACGAGTACGATCGTCATCGCGATAATCGGGCCGACCAGTTCACGGGCTGCCTGAATGGCCGCTGAAATGGGTTTCATGCCTTCTTCAAGATGGCGGTTGACGTTTTCCACGACAATGATTGCGTCATCCACCACAAGGCCGATGCCGAGCACAAGTGCCAGCAGCGTCAACAGGTTGATGGAGAAACCAAACGCAAGCATGAATACGAATGCGCCGATCAGCGAAAGCGGAATCGCAACGACCGGAATCAGCACGGAGCGCGGCGAACCGAGGAACGCGAACACCACGAGCGTCACGATCAGCAAGGCTTCGATCAACGTGCTTTCCACTTCATGGATGGCGCTGTTAACGAACTTGGTGGAGTCGTAAACGATTTCGCCGTTAAGCCCTTTAGGAAGCTGCGCAACGATTTCCGGGAACATGGTGCGTACGCGACCGATCACTTCAAGCAGGTTGGCATTCGGCGCGACCTGAATACCGATGTAAACTGCTTTTTTGCCATCGAACTGCACTTCGGATTCGTAATCTTCAGAACCGAGTGTTACCGTTGCCACGTCTTCCAGCCGGACAAGCGAGCCGTTGATCTGGCGCACGACCATATGCTTGAAATCTTCCAGCGAATGCAGATTGGTGGATGCATTCAGGTTGACCTGAACCATCTGGCCCTTGGTGTTGCCAAGGCCCGATATATAGTCATTCTCCGCAAGCGCTTTGCTGACATCGGCCGCGGTAATGTTGTAAGCCGCAAGTTTTTCAGGATTAAGCCACGCACGCAGCGCGAAATTCTTGTTACCGATGAATTCCGCCGTCTGCACGCCCTCGATGCTCTGCAGCTTCGGCTGAACGACACGCAGCAGATAGTCGGTAATATTATTGGAAGGCAGGACATCGCTGCCGAACCCGATATACATCGCGTCAATCGTCTGGCCGACCTGGACTTTCAGGATAGGTTGCTGGGATTGCGGCGGCAACTGGTTGAGCACGGAGGAGATTTTGGTCTGAATTTCCGTCAGCGCTTTGTCCGGATCATAGTTAAGGCGCAAATTGACTGTAATCGTGCTGAGTCCACTTGTGCTGGTCGACGTCATGAAGTCGATACCGTTCGCCTGAGCGATGGCATTTTCCAGCGGCGTGGTGATAAAGCCCGCTACGATATCCGGATCAGCGCCGTAATACGTTGTAGTAACCGTAATGACGGCATTTTCCGTGCGCGGATATTGCAATACCGGCAGCGAAAATACAGCGCGCAAACCCAGCACCAGTATCATCAGGCTGACAACGGATGCCAGAACAGGGCGGCGGATGAAAAGATCTGTAAAATTCATGGCTTGGCCTTATTACTCAACAGGATGGGGATTGGCGTCGTTTTTAGGGGTCACTGAATTATTGATGTCGATAGCCGCGCCATTCTGCAGCTTGATCTGGCCGGCGCTGACCACGATGTCACCGTCCTTCAGGCCCTTTAGCACCTGAACCTGATCGCCGCGCGTTTCGCCGACAGTCACAAAGCTCTGCTCAACGACGAGATCCTGGTCTTTCTCATCAATCGGCTTGTCTGACTTATCCTTGTGATGGACGACATAGACCGTATTGCCGTACGGGTTATACGTGATTGCCGTCTGGGGCACGGTCACGAACTTCTCTGGCGTGCCCACGGAAATCTTAGCTGTCGCATACATACCCGGCAGCAACGCATGGTCGGCGTTGGTAAGTTCCGCACGGACCGAAACGTTGCGCGTAGCGGTATCCACTTTGGGGTTGATCGCAGCAATTTGTCCATGGAATACACGGTCGGGGTAGGTATCGTTCTTCACAGCGATTGCCTGCCCCGGCTTAACCTGCGCAAGTGCCTGCTGCGGTATGTCGAAGTCGAGATAGATCGGGTCGAGCTGCTGCAGCGTCACAATGTTGGTGCCGGCTTTGATATACTGGCCGACATCTACATTACGGATACCAAGATGGCCACTGAACGGAGCACGGATGAATTTCTTATCTACGATAGCCTGCTGCTGCGCCACCTGTGCGCGGGCGCTGGCAAGCGTTGCCGCATCTGCATCCAGCGTAGCTTGCGAGATAGCTTGCACAGCTAACTGTTTCTTGTCGCGCGCATAGTTGATTTGCGCGAGCTTGGAAGATGCCTGCAGCGAAGCGAGCTTAGCCACGTCATCTTCGGCGCGTTGCTTAATCAGTAATGTGCCCTGTTTAACATCATCTCCGGAGCGGAAGTTGATTTCCTCGACAATGCCGTCAAGCTCATTGGAAAGATCCACGCCTTTTTCTGCGCGGATGCTGCCAACGGCCCTCATTTCCTGGCTCCAGTCGCTGGAAGTCGCTTTTGCAGTGGAAATAGTCTGCTTCATCGACGCCATACCGGATTTCATCGCCATGAACGCCTGGTAGCCTTTATATTTTGAATAGCCAATGATACCCAGCACCACCGCCACGCAGGCGAGCATGATCATCATCTGCTTCAGCATGCGGTAGCGCAGGCCGATAAACGTGACGATAGCAGCGAAGACCAGGAAAATAATAAAAGGCATCATGATTATTTCTCACTCTTTGAGGTGGGTTGTTTTTCGGTTGTCGTGGCAGGAGCCGCAGAATTTTGCGCTTTTTCCGCATTCTGCCATCCGCCGCCAAGCGCCTGGAAGAGGGTGACGGTGTCCGTCAGGCGTGCTGCGCGCGCCTGCACGAGCCCGATGCGTGCCTGAGCATAGGTGCGCTGCGCATCCAGCAATTGCGGATAGCTGATCGCGCCGACTTTATACTGTGTCCGTGCAAGATCGAGGCTGTTATGCGCGGCCTCTTCGGCATTGACCTGTGCAGCTAAGCCTTCCGCATCATACTGTAATGCGCGCAACGTATCGGCGACATTTTTGAAGGCCTGCAGCACAGTGCTCTTATATTGTGCGCTGGCTTTGTCGTAAGCGGCAACGGCAGCGCGCTTTTCATGCAGTAAAGTGCCGCCGTGGAATAAAGGTTGCAAAAGTCCGCCGCCGATGCTCCAGACTTCCGTGCCGGAAGTAAAAAGCTTGCTGAAGCTGGTGCTTTCAGAGCCATAAGCGCCATTGATGCTGATCTGCGGAAGCATATTGGCGGTGGCGACGCCGACATTCGCGCTCGCCGTATGCAGCATGGCTTCTGCCGCGCGGATATCCGGGCGCTGTTCGACCAGCGAGGAGGGGAGGCTGAGCGGTAATTGTTCCGGCAGTTTCAGATCCGTAAGGTTGAAATTCGCCAGTGTATTATTGCCGGGGAACTTACCAGCCAGCACGGCAAGCTGGTTGCGTGTCTGCGCAAGCTGTTTTTCAAGTGACGGCAGAGTCGTCTGCGTCTGTGCCAGCGTAGCTTCCTGTTCCAGTACAGTGGTTTTGGGAACCGCACCGACAGCAAGCTGCTTCTTCAAAAGATCCAGCTGTTCGCGCTGGATGTTGACGATATCGTTTATTTCCTTGATCTGCTCACGCAACGAAGCTTCCTGGATGGCGGTCGTCACTACGTTAGCCGTCATACTGAGATAGGCAGCCTCGAGCTCAAATCGTTCGTAATCCACCTGTGCTCCCGCTGCTTCCAGTGCGCGTCGTGTGCCGCCGAAGAGATCAAGATTATAGGAGACGTTGACTGTTCCCTGATATAGGGTAAAAATGGAAGCCGGTGCGCCGGTTTGACCGAAGGCAGCCGGATTGAATTTTTCACGCGTTGCTTTGAATCCTGCATCGATGGAAGGCAGGAAATCGCCGCGTGTCGCGTAATAAGCTTCCTGGGCCTGACGCAGGGAGGCGGTGGCGGCCTCAAGATCAGGATTTTCCTTGAAAGCCTCATCCACAATTTTATTCAGCGGTTCGGAGCCGAATTGTTTCCACCAGTCCATGGGCACATCGGCACCTTTGGCAAAGCGCTGTGCGGCGCCGGTATCGCCTTTGGCGGAAGCAGTCTTTCCCGGCATTTCACTATCGGTATAGCGTGCTATATCAGGCCCTTTGGGCGATTTGAAATCGGGCCCTACGGCGCATGAAGACAGCGCAAGAGTGGCGGTTGCCAGTAATAAAACCTTCATCGGGTGCATAATCAGGATGCCTTGGGTTGGTCGGTGGTTAAGCCGTAAATTTCACATTCTTCCAGCACGCCGCGCTCAACGAGCGCTTTGCGCATTTTCAGCAGCAGGGCAAGAAACTGCTCCTGTTCGGGATGGGTAAAGTCAGAGAAAACTTCCGCCACACGGTTACGGAATTCCCCACAGTTTTCCGTCAGCATTTTTACGGCTTTCGGAGTGATTTCAATCATGGTCGCGCGCCGGTCGGTATCATGGGCTGTACGCACTACCATTTCCTCTTTCTCAAGAGCATCTACCAATGCGGTGATATTGGTGGCGCTGACTCCCAGTTCATCGCGCAGGGCGCTCATCATCATCGGACCTTTTTCCATCAGCGGCCACATCAGGCGCAGGCGCTGCGGTGTCAAACCCTTCTCATTCATATGCGACTCGGCCCAACGCGTATAAGCAGGGCTTAACACCCAGAAAAGCTTGATAAGCTTATGGTCCAGGGGAAGCGGCTCCTGGGTGGTGAGGCAGGAATGAGGTTTATTTTCCTTGGTCATGCTACGATCATATATTGCGTAATAATAATATGCAATAAGAAATAGTTTATATATGAACTTTATTGGATAAGTGTATAAATAATAACCCGAAAGTTACTGAATCCTATTGATAGGATTTAAACTTAAAACGTATGACAATCAAACTGGAGAGTCTAGCGATTAGAACCGAAGCCCGCAAAATAAAACAGGATGATCGCTATGGCAAGCGGAGAATGAGCGGAAGATTCACTATCCCATAAGGAGACAAATTTCTACGAAACCTTTAGTACCTTCGCCCCGCGTATATGTCCGGATTTAAGTTCAAGCAAGGCGCGATTAGCATCTTCCAAGCTATATTCTTCCACGGCAGGCTGGATCGGGATTTCCGCAGCGATGCGTAAAAATTCGCTAACATCGAAGCGTGTGACATTGGCAACGCTCTTGATCTCTTTCTCTCGCCACAGATGCTCAGAGTAATGCAGATTCAATAACGCTTCCTTATCGGCATCTTCCTTGCGGATGGCATTAATAATCAGGCGTCCGCCCGGTGCAAGATTCTGCATTGCCATCACCACGGGTTCCCACGCGGGAGTGGTATCAATGATCGCATGCAGAGGAGCAGGGGCTTGTGCCTGTATCTCGCCTGTCCATGCAGCACCAAGTTCCTGTGCGAAAGCCCGCCCTTTTTCGTCGCGTGCGAACACAAACACATTGCTTGCCGGATACATATGGCGGGCAAGCTGCATGACAAGATGCGCGGAAGCGCCGAATCCCATCAGCCCCAGATTCTGCCCGTTTTCAAGCTTGGTAAGGCGTAGCGACCGAAAGCCGATCGCCCCGGCGCATAACAAAGGAGCGGCCTGAGCATCGCTGAATGTATCAGGAATGGGATACACAAATGCAACCGGCGCAGTCATGAGTTCTCCGTAACCGCCATGCGCATCGGAGCCTGTGGCTTGAAAATGAGGGCAAAGATTCTCTTCGCCTTTCTGGCAATATTCGCAGCGGCCGCAGGCGGAATGAACCCATGCCACACCAACCCGGTCGCCTACATTGACCCCCTGCACACCTTCGCCAAGTTTTTCAATCGTCCCTACCACCTGATGCCCTAAAATAACGGGCATACGAGGCATAAGGCGGCCTTCTATTTCATCCAGTTCCGTATGGCACACACCGCATGTGCTGACACGGATGCGGACTTCGCCCTGGCCCGGTTCCGGTGCGGGCCATTCAACTAACTCAAGAGGATTATCCTCAAGAGAAGCCTGCTGTCTGAGTATCATCGCTCTCATGATTACAACGCCGAAAGATGTTTGGCGAACCAGTCGGAAGCGAGCTGCGCTACATCCTCCAGCGTACCGGGTTCTTCAAACAGATGTGTAGCGCGGGGAACAATATCCAGCTTCGAGCTGGTATTGAGTTTAGTAATTGCGTTCTTATTAACTGCCAATACTTCAATATCCTGTTCACCGACAATAAGAAGCGTAGGGGCTTTAACCCGTAACTGATCGTCTCCTGCCAGATCGGGACGTCCTCCACGGCAAACTACTGCGGAAACGCCTTTGGGGCGCCTCGCAGCTGCGGCTAGAGCTGCCGCTGCACCTGTGCTTGCCCCGAAATATCCTATCCGCAATCCTTTCAGCGCCGGGTGGTGAGCAGCCCATTTCTGTGCTGATAGGAGGCGTTCCGTAAGAAGCTCGATGTTAAAGCGCAGTTTGCGTGTGCGCAGATCAAACTCTTCTTCCTCCGGCGTCAACAGATCCATCAGCAGCGTGCCAATCCTTTTGTCATGTAAGACACCGGCCACAAACTGGTTGCGCGGGCTGTGTCTGCTGCTGCCGCTGCCATGCGCAAAAATAACAATGGAATTGGCTCCTTCCGGCATGTACAGATCGCCGCTGAGAGTAGCTTCCTCTGCGGGGATCCATACCGCGGTATCTTCACCGGTAACAACGGGATGGATGACATGCTGTCGTAATAAACTGTCCATAGATAAACACCTCTTCTCATTGACGCATTGAAGCCGGAACTGAGCAAAAAGCATTACATTGTATATTTCATAGGAAATTAAAAACCTATAATGATGTCCCTATAATCCGCTTGGATAAGTTTCGAATACCTCACCCTTATGCCAGAGAGCCTCAGGCTCAAGTGGCTGCAGCGCAGTGGTTCTGTCGATATGAATAATAGCGTCGAACTGTTCAGGCAGTTTGGAGAAGAAATAGTGGCTCTGGCGCTCGTATTCGGGCAGGTACAGCACGCCAATCGCCCGCTGCAAACGGCTGATATCCAGGTGATGCATCAGATTGTCATTCTGGCGTAACATCAGCAGGAAATTCGCAATGCCGGTTTCATGAAACAGGGCCTCATAACTTTCCGGCATGGCGTGACGAACCGTTTTCTTCTCTGCGGTGCCATCCCACTGAGAGGCAGCAGTAACTGTGCCGTTGTAAGTAGAAAATCCTATCAGTACGGAATTGTTGCCATAGGCTTGCCGTACCAACTGGCCGATATTGAATTCACCCTGGCTTCCCATTTCGGTCGCCCGCGCATCGCCAACGTGCGAATTATGCGCCCATACCACCAGCTTGGCCACTTCGCCGCGCTGCTGGCTCAAATGGTCTGCAAGCGCATACAGTGTATCGGTCATATGCTTGTCGCGCATATTCCAGGAGAGCACGCGCCCTTTGAACATGGAGCGGTAATATTCTTCCGCGTCCGCCACCAGTTTGGCATTCTGTTCCGCATGAAAATATTCTTCGCCGGCAGCAAATCCATCTTTCTTCACATAGTCGAATTTGCGCTGCCGCAGCATCACCAGTTGCTTAACGACATCCTGTTCACATGTGCGCGGTAATCCCAAAGCCGCTTCATAGCCGTATTCCTGTGGATTATAAAGCTGGCGCTCAGTGAAGCAGCCGTAATAATGACGTGCGCGCAGTGCGGCGTCCGGATCGACATTATCCAGGTATTTCAACACTGCTTCAATCGAAGTACGCAGGCTATAAAGATCGAGTCCGTAAAACCCGATCTTATCCTGCGGCAAGGATTTTCCAGTATTATACTCCCGCATCCAGTTGATAAAATCGGCAATAACGTGGTTACGCCACATCCATGTCGGAAAGCGCAGGAATTCAGAAAGCGCGCTGTCGGCGTTATGAATGTGCTCATGTCCGCGCACATAGCGGTTGACCCGGTAAGAGTCCGGCCAGTCCGCTTCCACGGCGACGGCGCTGAAACCGTAATACCGGATCAATTGCTTGGTGATTTCCGCACGAATACGGTAGAACTCATCCGTACCGTGTGTTGCCTCGCCGATGAGAACGAATCTGGCATCGCCGATCATCTCCAGCAATTTTGTATAATCATGAGCATGTCCGGTAAGCTGGATCGCGTGATTACGGATTTCCTGAATCAGATGACTATGCGCCTTGATGTTCATCTATGTTCTTTCCTTTGATCTGTTTAAGCAGGGTTTTCACTTCTTCATCACTGGTCTGTGAAAAATCCTGATAAAAACGGCCTACGCCGTAAAATGGCTCTGGTATATCCAGCAGGATAACGTTGTCAGCCAGAATATTGAGTGCCTCAAACGCCTCTCGGGAACTGACAGGCGTAGCTACCACAATCTCTGCGGCTTCTTGCCTTCTCATTGCTTGCACGGCAGCGCGCATATTGGCACCTGTCGCTATGCCATCGTCAATCAGGATCACCGTTTTCCCCTTTACATCAGGTTCCGCCTGGCCGTTGCGATAGGCATTATTTCGCCGCGCGAGTTCAGTCCTTTCAGATTTGATCACTTGTTCAAGGTTTTTGGGAGAGATATGGAAACTCCGGATTATCTCTTCATTCAGTACGATAACAACCCCCATGGCAATAGCACCCATGGCGAGCTCTTCATTCTCCGGCACGCCAAGTTTGCGTACCAGCATCAGGTCTAGTGGGATATGCAGATGAATAGCAGCCTCATAGGCCACCGGAACGCCGCCGCGGGGCAATGCAAGAATGATTGTATCAGGCTTGTCTTTATAAGCATTCAGCGCTCTCGCCAGTTTCTGGCCCGCGTCTTTACGATCTGTAAAATACATAAATATTTCCCCGATGAGGCACCGGCGCAAGTGAAGCCTTGCGCCGGGATTAAGAAACGTTATGCAGCTTCCTTAACGTCTACTTTGCGTTCTTTGGCTTGAGCTCCAGCCTGTTTCGGCAGTGTGAGAGTCAACACGCCATTCTTGAAACTGGCTTCAGCTTTCTCAAAATTAGCAGTATCCGGCAGCGCTACTACACGCTGGAATGAACCATAAGAGCGTTCCTGGCGGTAATAACCTTCTTTCTCTTCTTTCTTTTCCTCTTTCTTTTCACCCTTAATGGTGACGTAGCCGTCAGCAGTCGTTACCTGGATTTCTTTTGCATTAAGTCCTGGAAGTTCGGCGGTGATTTTGAATTCTTTGTCGGTTTCGCTGACATCCACGGCCGGAGCAAGCGTAAGGGCAGGTGCTGTAGCGCGGCTCCAACTCGGGAAGGAAAGCTCGCCGAAGAATTCATTGAACAATTTGTTCACTTCATCCTGAAATGCAACGATAGGATTGCTGCCACGGTTGACGGCAACGGGAGTCCTGCCCAGATGCAATAATTCACGTACGGTCATAAAATTTCTCCTTTTTGAGGTTATCCGGCTGCATGTCTCACAGCGGTTATGTATGTCTAGCAGACTATTTCATTGCCTTGTTTGACCGGAGTCAAACTCAGCAGGAATGATGGAGTTCTGACTTTAACTGTTCCCGTAAACGAACCAGCAATCCATCAGCCAGATGAATGACATGCCCCAGTTGCTCTGCGATAAATTGAGGGGATTGTGCATCCCATTCCCAGGATTCATTCGGCGTATGTTTTACCCGCAGCTGCTTGTATAAATCATGCGTGGCATCCCACATCTGTGTGGCAAGCTCTGACGCAATCTGAATTTCGCATTTAATACTAAGTGAAAGGGACTGGTTACCGTTCCTGAAAGTCGTATTTATGCTAATAACGACATGTTGTGCAAAATAGCCGCGAAGCTGGCTTTTTCTCTCGCGTTCGTCATAACAGTTCATATCCTTGGCGAGCTGGGAAAACTTGGTGGCCAGAAATTCGGCGCCGTCGATGTATTTACAGGAGATCCGGGTGCGGACGAGATCATGCAGTCTAGAGGCAATGTCTACAATACTGCTTTGGAATGCATCATGTTTGCCATTCATACCAGAATATTCCTGATACTGGCGGAAAAGCTTGTCCTGAATACTGGCGATGGGTTTCGCTGTAAAGGCTGGCAGTGAGAACTGCGTAAGGAGGGGATAGCCAGTCATATCTTTATATTCATCCGACCATTCCTTAAGCTTCTCCTCCGCCTGTTGCCAAAAGGGCTGTGCGCTGGCTTCTATGACCCATTGCGTACAGTTATTCGCCAGTACATTCCAGAAGCTGGGAAAGTTTTTATTCTCGATATATTCCGCCAGTTCCCTTTCGGAAAGTATGGTTATTTCCATATAAGCGTCCTAATGGTGCTATCGCAATTGCTGCAGATGCTGTAAGAGCGTCTCTTCATCGCATTTGGTGTAATCTTTGGGCAATTCTGCAACGACAGATTTTAATACATCGTCCGTGAGGTGTTTTTTAATTCCGCCCAGTATTTCCCCCGGTGCAATCAGCACCAGCCGGTCAAAGCTCTTCTCTGATTTTGCAGCGGTGAGTTTGGAAGCAATAGTTTCCAGGAAATGTTGCCTGATCTCTTCATGGAGATCTATATGCGGTTCTGCCATATGATGCGCTGTTCCATGGCTTTCGAATACCCTTTCGAGACGGTCGTTGCCGGTTTCATATTCTGCCGCGGATGTTGCCTCAAGCTTCATACCGGCCACTGGAACCAGCACCTGTTCTCGTGATTCAGCGTAGTGTGAGTGCTTGGAGTTACCGCTGCAGGGAATACGCTTTTCCACCTGACTGTAAGTATATGTCTGAGCGGTTTTTCCATCTGCTACCAGAAACCAGGTAATGGGAAATGGATGGCTGTGCGTTGAGTGGTGAAGCATAAATCCTCCATAGGTTGTATGAAGAATATATACATGCAAGTAGGGGCGGGAGCTTTGATTGTAATCAAGCATCTATATGTCATTACTATAGTGATTATCGCTGATGCCAAAGGAATCCATTATATAATTTGTAGATTTCCTGAAATAAAATGGCGAAGTGGAAATCTAATGTAATGTAGTTTCATGAAATTATAGCAGTATCTTTCTTCTATATATTTATTTTAATTAATATTTTTAGCGGTATAATATTATGGAAATGGTTTGACTCCAACCTCGGGTTGTGATTTTATCCAAAATATATGCATATAATATAAGTCTTTATTTAACTTTTACTGGAGCAATGGTCACAATCCAGTAGATGCTGAAAGGGAATGTGACATGGCAGACGCTATTTTCCCGAGCTCTATAAAAAGCATACCACTGTTTGCGGGCCTTACTGAGCAGGAGCGCGATAATTTGCTCAGTGCCGGGCGTACTCACAATTACTCTAAAGGCGAGCATCTGTTCATGCATGGTGACCCGCTGAAGAACTTTTATATTATATGCAGCGGCACTGTACGCTTATACCGTTCAACAGCTGAAGGTAATGAAGTTACGACAGATATCGCCATCTCAGGCAAAACAATGTGCAAAACAGAAATCTTTCAAGCCGCGCGCAATCACACCGTCAATGCCTTAGCCGTGGATGAGGTTGTGGTGCTGGAGTTTCCTGTAAGCTGGCTGAGGGATGCCGTTAAAAATAATAACACGCTTGCGCTCAATGTGATTTCCGCCCTTTCGCGCTATGCCTTTATGGTCGAGGTAGAAGCGGAGCATCAGGCCACCATGTCTTCCACGCAACTCGTAGCGTGTTTCCTGCAGCGTTTATGCATTCTGCATGAGTTCAATCCGCAAGGCTTTGAACTGCCTTATAGTAAATCGCTCATCGCTTCACGCCTGGGCATGGAATTGGAAACATTCTCACGTACGCTGCCTAAACTGAAAGAGAACGGAATCAGGGTGGAAGGTACGCGTGTCAGTATCTATGATCTGGATGCTATCGATGCCTATGTATGCGGAAACTGCTCGATCATGGAAGATTGTCCCACGCATCAGACACTGGACAAAATGATGCATAAGAAAAAAGAAGGCCTGGCGTAATCCACATAATTTGCAATATGCTTATGATTATAAAAGAATATTTTATGGTTCAGTGCGTGCGGTATTGGCCTTAATAAAGGTTTAACAAATCTGCGCTATGCTAACCGCGATACAAACGCGGTAAAAAATGACTGATATATATAAAATATTAAATAAAGCTTTGGAGCAAACTTACAAAAAACTCCAAAGGACAGACTATCCTAATTCCAGGATACAGTGGCCCCAAGAAGGGCTTGAGTTGCGTCCAAGCCATCGTCCTGATTTGTCGGACTTGCAGATTGCGCTGCCAAAAACTGCAAAAGCTGTTTCTGCTGTATCGGATCTATACGGCACGACTACCCTGGCTCCCCAAATAGCAAAAGCGATTATAAAAGACCTCTCGAGCGAATCCGAGTTGGCAGGTATTGAATATGGTTTTGATGCGGGGGGACCTGCGCCAGACGATGAAAAGCGGGATCCGCGCGGGCAGTATCTAAATATCCGTTTTTCAGATGCGTTTCTTGTCAGGCAGATTCAGAATATTGCGGAGAGCGAGGCGCAAGATCCTACTGCCAAAAAACAAAAGATATTGATCGATTATGGCAGCCCGAATATCGGCAAGGCTATGCATGTGGGGCATATCCGGTCGGGTGTGATAGGACAATCCCTGCATAATCTGGCCGAAAAACTGGGCCATACGGTCATTGCGGACAGTCATGTAGGGGACTGGGGACAGCCGATGGGGATGATTATAGCGGAACTGAAAAGCAGGTTTCCGCACTGGTCTTGCTTTCAATCAGATTTCAACCCGCGAAGTGGATTTGAATTACCCATCAGCGAAAACGGTGGGGAGGGGGAACTAAGTATAAGCGAACTTAATGCCGTATACCCGACTGCTTCCCAAAAGGCTAAGGACGATGCGGATTTCCTGGAACTTGTCAGGCAGACAACGGCAGATCTGCAGTCGGGGCAATATCCGGGGTATACGGAATTGTGGCGCGCTTTCAGAGCGCAGTCATTGAAGCAGGTGAATGAGACATACGGAAAACTCGGGGTTTCATTCGACAGAGAAGAGGGAGAAAGCGCTTATCATGACGAAATAGGCGAAATGATCGAAGAACTGACTGCCAGAGGACTGGTCAGGAGGAATGAAGAAGATGAACTGGTCATGGATGTTGACAGAACAGCGCTCATAAAAGGATTGGAGGAGCGAGGCATCATTGTACGGTACGGTTCATCATTGTTTGTGAATAAGGATAAGGAACAACTGCTTACCGATATTGTCGGACGGGAATTTCTACAGTCCAAGGCGGATGGCACATTGCGAAGAAATCACAATGGGCAGTTAATAATTGCCGCCAGCCGGACGGAAATGATTGCTACGCTTAAGGAAGGCGGAATAGTGCATGCGGATGCGGATGGTCAACTGGTCGTTGATAAGGAGAAAAGCGACTACATTGCTGCTCTGCGCGAGCAGGGGCTGCTGACACGTCAAGGCGAAGATGTTGAAAGGAATAAAGAGGGCGAGCCGATTATCGACCCAAACAAAATCCAGGATATAGCGATCCGCCCCATTAAGCTGCAGACATCCGATGGAGCTTATACTTACGGCGCATCGGACCTGGCTGCTATCCGCAAAAGAGTCCGGGAAGACGGGCCCGATGCTATCTGGTATGTCGTGGATAAAAGACAAGGCCCGCATTTTGAGCAGGTGTTCAGGGCGGCTAAGATAGCTGGCTATTCGGGTGATACTCGGCTTGAGCATCTTGCATTCGGCACATATAACGGGCCGGATGGAAAACCGTTCAGGACTCGCGCGGGCGGTATCATGTCGCTCGAGCATATGCTTCAGGCTGCGGAAGATGAAGTAAAAAGGAATTGCAGTGTTGATAAGGATAATATTCCCGGACTGGCCGCTTCTTCGCTCATCTTTAACGACTTGATTAACAATCCGGAATCGGATGTCACTTTTCTCTCGGAGCAGTTGCTGGAATTTGGCGGGAAATCGGTTGCCTCTGTGGAATACGCTTATGGCCATTTGAGTTCGCTGCTGCAAAAACCACTGAATGATGCGTCCCCCGAAGGGATTTCTCTAGATGCTCCGACGAGGCAGCTTGCAATGCTGCTTACACAAAAAGAGCATATCATGGAACGCGCTTTTGAACTGCGCACGCCTAACCTTATGACGGAATATCTGTATGATGTATCGAGGGCTTTTGACAGAGTATATCGCGATCTTGATGCTGCAGAAGCAACCATCACCCCATTTATGGCGTCCCTGGCGAAAGCGACCCAAAGTACAATGGAGGAATACGCCAAGATTCTGGGTATTACACTGACAAGTGGAGTCCGGCGCAAAGCGGAGGAGCATACCAAAAATATTGAAGCTATTAATACTGCGCTTCTAGATAATGTTCCGCCACCGCCGCCGCGGCAATCTCAACCTGTGCCTTTGGCGGAAGGCGAGTTTGATGCTTTTAAACAAAAATGTGAGCGGTTTGCAGATCTCCTGGAGGCTAAAAGGCCGGAATTGCTGAAAGCACTGCAGATATATGAGCCCGCTTCAACGGCTGAAGATGAAATTGATCTGGCCTGCCGTTGCCTGCGCGATCTGGACCAGTACAGGGATAATTTTACGCATAAAGTTCCTAAAGTAGCCGCGCTTTTGCATGCGAACCTGCCGATCTATTATTATGTGGTATTAGGCGTGATTCCCTCGCTGATGGCGCAGGAAGTGCATGTCAGACCCAATCAGCATATGCAGGATAAAAAAGTGATCGATGCGCTGAAAGCAATACAGATCGATCCCGATGATTCCGGCAAGAATATATTCAATTATTTCGATAATATTATCACTCACGCTAAAATGGGGAGGGATCAGTTCTTCGCCACGCATCTTGCTAACTGCGATTACGGTATTGTGAACGGTTCTTATGAAGCCGGGCATGAATTAATGACTAAATATATGAAACCAGGGGCGGTTTTGGTTTCAGAAGGCAAGCATCACGATCCTTTTATTGTTACTTCAACGGCGGATATTCCTAAAGCGGTCGAGCGTGCGGTGCATCTTAAAGCATATAACGGCGGGCAGGAATGTGCCGCGCCGGATGCGATATTGGTGCATGAGAGTGTTGCAGAAGAGTTCACCCGTCAATTTAAGGAAGCCTATTTCGGTCTTAAAGTAGGAGGATCGTATACCGATCCTGAAGTAAGAATCGGGCCGCCGGCTGCAGGTGAAGCAGATTTAAAGCATGCGGCAGAATTTCTGAGCCGTTTCAGAGCCGCGCATCCTCATGTTCCTATTCAGGGCGGTCATATTGACTGGGAGAAGGGAGTCATCAATCCGGCGCTGATTGTCTCAAAGCTCGGGGACATGAGCGTACCCCCTAATTATGAGGAATTATTTAATCCCATCCAGTTTATTCATACTTATAAGAATACGGGCGAATTGAGGCGGTATTTTACCGATGAACGTTATGGTGTGAATAAAGGATATGTTTCCCTTTTCTGCAATGAAGACGCTCAGGACGATAAGATTCGCGATTGGATTCTAAAGCGCAATGACGATGTATTAGGCCTGACAGAGAATGAAAGAGCGAGTGGCTATCTTAGTGGAATTGATAAGTATGGCATAGGCCGTGTCATTGTAAATGGAAGTATTCATAACCTTCTGCAGGACGAGCCGCTTGCTCCCTTTGGCGGATACTCGGCAGCATCTTTTATCATGCGCAAAGTAGATTGGATGGATGATGGCAAAGATTTAAGGATAGAAAGTGCTTGCCTGCCTATTTCCCATTCTGAAATTATGCGTGATTATCTGATCCGGCAAAATCCCGTTACCCGGATTGGAAAAGTCCCTAAACTGCCAGAGATCAGCATTCCCGAATTGACAAATATCGATCCGCCGCATGGATTAATCGGTACAAATGCGGTGGAAGTGGCTGCCGCTTATCGCGACCCTCAGAGTTTAGATGTGAATGTCGCATATTTTCTTGACCAGCGCAGACAACCTGATCCGTCTGCGCGAGGTGAAGCGCGTGCCGGGGTGGAGCGGAGATTGGCACGGCATAATAACAGTATGGGTGACCTGACATTCGTGACAACGGATTATGTAAGAAGGGAGTTAATGAAGAGCCCCAGTTTTTATGAAGCTCCCGAGCAGCTGGTTAAAGCGGTGCTGGCACTACAAGTATCTGTAGGTATGACGACCGAAAACCATAGGATGGATGGCGATAGTATGGTTGCTGAGGAACTGCGTGTGATGGGAAAGCAGGCACTGGAACGATGGAAGCTCAATATTCTGCAGGAACTTCCTTATGGGGATTCGGGAGAAGCTCACCGCATAAAGGAGCTTGCCCAGAAAAGGCCGGAAGAAGTGGTTGCAATGGCAATGAAGGCAACGGGTGTCCAGGGAATACAAAGCGCACATGCTGATAATATTTCGGAGGAAACTGGGGAGAAAAAGCCGATACCTGAGCTGCGATTGGGAGGGGGGCAATATCATATGTCTGCGCTTGTGGAAGCGGACTATGAGGATCTTTTAAAGATGGCTCAGACACCGAATTTCTTATTTGCACCGCTCAATGGACGCAAGGCGCTCGAGGGGACGGGGAGAATGCCACTCGAAGACAGCGAGGGAAGTAAAGGCAGCGTACGGCGTTATATAGAAGAAGCGGCAGAAGGAAATAATTATATTTTTGCGATTCGTGATGCCAGCAACAAAGTGGTCGGTGCAATAGAATTAATAGGAATACAGCGTAAAGGAGAAGGGTACGAAGCAGAAATAGGTATATTTGTAGAACCCGCACACCAGAATCAGGTAAACTTAAATAGCGCCCTTACCCCTGTGCTGCAGTGGGCTAACGCTAATCTGGGTATCAACTCATTAAGGGTGACGACAGATCCGGATAATCGGAATGTCAGGAAACTGATCGATTCTATGCGCAAAACAGTCCAGATAGCGCAAATTCCGTCGCAGGAGACCTCTTATACAGACCTTAATGGGGAGGAGCGTCCCCGCGCAATGTATCTGATTCCTCCCGCCCAGTTGAGTGCCGTTATGGCCAGAGGCGGATTGGAGCAGGCAGGTGCATGGACAGCAGAAAGTCTGGCTTCACGGCAGGCTATCGGATTGGGCAAAGCAGGATAAATCCTCTTTATTGCTTGTTTAACCACGAATTAATAATTTCAAAAGACTGCTCAGCCGTAGGATGCAGTGTCAAATCATGCCCGGTGTCAGCAATCGTATCCACCTCAAGGCTGGCGGCGCTTGTGTAGTAGGGTTTTTCGTGTGCAAGCACGGCGTCCTTATGCGTGCAATCGATTCCGCTGCCTTGAAAACATCCCGTAGCATCAAGTTCTCCCACCACCAGCAAAACAGGCGCTTTAATGCTATTGGAAAGATTACTTCCGGCGGCGACAGTGCGGTCACCGAAGAAACCTCCGAAACCGGTTGCACTGACGAGGTCTTTATGGGCTTCATCAAACGCAATGACGCCAGGGTCGGCAGAGGCGGAATAAAAAGATGTTGCGCGCGTTCCTGGTTTGGTCGTCAGATAACCATTATCGAGTTCTTGCCCTGCAAACTGCGGATCTTGCGCGGCAGGATAGGTTGCATCAGCTACGACCGCGTTTCTTGGGGCATGCAGATATCCGGTCAATACAAGACATCCTACATCTTGATAAACAGCAGCTTCATGCATAGCAATTCCTGAGCCGTAGGAATGGCCGATAGAATTGATCCGTTTATATCCTTCATGATAAAAATGGCTAATCAGCTCATGCAGAATATAGGCATCTGCATCCATGGAAATGAGAGTGCTTGAGGGGTGGCTGCTTTTTCCACTTCCAAGGCGATCATAGATGAATACGGAGCGGTTTACCCTTAAAGTCTTTTCAACATATGAATAAAGTAGCGGAGTTTGCGGCCAGTTCCAATAGAGATGGCTATAGGTTGCCCCCGCCGTTAATATATCCAGTTGCCGTTCACGCAATTGCCATCCGCGGGGAATGCAATATACGCCATGGATTTTTTGAGTACGCGGCTGATCTGGATTTAAGGCAACCCGAAAAGTAAGTTCGGTGCACACGCCATGCCGCCACGGAACCGGTAAGGGAACGGCAGATTCAACCTGTAAAGCAGATACGGCGGAACTAACTCCAAGCATTAGCGCTAATGCCGCACATATTGCAAATGTGAAACGGTAGGAAATCATAATCACCTCCTGCAGGAGCTTATCCTATCCCTATTTTACAGGGTAATCATGATGACCTAAAATTGAGGCAGTTTTCTTTATTCTACATATAAGGGGAATATAAGCTAATTCACTATGTCGGAATTTACTGGCAACTCTGGGTTCATCGTGGCTAAATAAGCACGCGATAGTTGTTATGTAAATTCACCAAGGATAAAGGCATAATGCGATTGTCTCTTAAATCCCTGATAGTATTGATATTCGTAATCAACCTAACGGTGCTATCCGGTGTTTTGTTCTATTCTCATAAAATTATCAATGAGTCTTCGGATGCGGTAGAAATTATTTATGACCGGCCTTTGATGGCCAGTAACTTTGCCAGGGATACGCTGATACAGTTTCAGAAGTTAGCGGAATATCTCCGGACTGATAATCAGTGGGATGAAGAGTTCATTCAGAAACAATATGATGCTATAACCGACGATCTGAATGTAGTGTCGGAGCGGCTGGTATCGGAAAAGTCGCGTCCTTTTCTTAATAATATTCAGTACGACCTGAAGAAAATGCACTCTGCCATACAGGCAAGGAACGAAAAGGACATCGAAGTCTTAATGACAAAAATGTCGAATAATTTCGACCGCTTAATCGAAAGTGAGTTTTCGTCCGGTTTTGATTATGTGATAAGCGCCAAGCAGGATATTAACCAATCCAACAGATTGCTCACGATCAGCGAGGCGGTGGTGATTATTATTACGCTGGCCAGCGGATTATACCTGCTTCTTGCGGTTACTCGCCCCATTCGTAAATGCATAACGATTTCGCAAAATATCGCCCAAGGTAACTTCGATAATGAAATAGAAATGAAGGGTAATTCGGAGTTTGTTGCATTGTTCCAGGCTTTTCAGGCAATGCAGAAAGATCTGGTGCGTCATATTGAAGACCGCCAGCGGCCTATCATAGAGGATCTTGCCGTCGCTAAGGAAAAGGCCGAAGCAGCCAATAAGGCGAAGTCGGACTTTCTTGCCAATATGAGTCATGAAATACGCACGCCGATGAACGGTGTTCTGGGAATGACGGATCTGTTGCTGGATACACCGCTCACACCGGAGCAGCGCGGCTGGGCGGATGTGGTACGTAAATCCGGAGAGAGCCTGCTGGTGCTGATTAATGATATTCTCGATTTCTCTAAAATAGAGGCAGGGGAACTGACGCTGGAATCCGTCAGTTTCGATCTGCTCGCGCTTCTCGAAGAAATCACGGATCTTATGTATCTTGCAACTCAGGAAAAGCGTGTGGAGCTTCTGGTGCAGATAGAAGAAAACTTGCCCCGTATGGTAAAAGGCGACCCTGTAAGGCTGCGACAGGTGATTACCAATCTGACCAATAATGCGATCAAATTTACGGAACGTGGTCACGTGCTGATCCGTGTGCATCATGAAAAAGAGCAGGGGGATAAAGTACGCCTGTATTTTGAAATTGAAGATACCGGAATGGGGATTGCAGAAGAAAAACAGCTGCATATTTTTAGCCGGTTCTCTCAGGCTGAGGAGTCTACCACGCGCAGATTCGGCGGCACCGGTCTGGGACTGACCATCAGCAAGCGCCTGATAATGATGATGCATGGCGATATTGGAGTTTATAGCACACTCGGTTCGGGTTCGACCTTCTATTTCAATGTGCGTTGCTCGCTCGAGGCGCAGAATCATGTGCCTGTTTCCAGTGATTTGGGGGCTGCCGATCTCAAGGCAATGCGTGTGCTGGTGATAGATGATTACGCACTTAGCTGCGAAATACTTGCCCATTATCTTGCAAGTCTCGAAGTGCAATGCGACGTATGTAGCGGGCCTGAAGAGGCAAAAACGCTTCTAAGTGCAAAAGAGCCCTACGATGTGGTGTTTGCGGATTATCATCTGGCAGATAGCGGCAGCAACGGTCTTGAACTGATTGAACAGACGCTGGCGGATGAGGAAACGAAGAAGAATAGCTGCATCATTGTCGTCACTGCGTTAGGGCAGCCCAAGCCGTTTAAGGATATGGAAGCGCTTGGCGCGTGCGGCTTTCTGATAAAGCCTCTGTACCCTAATCATTTAAAGCTTGTGCTGCAGATGGTTTCTCGCAGTAAGAAGACAGGCGAAAAGCTTCCCTTCATTACCAAGCATGTGCTTGAGAATGCTTCCTTCCAGGAGGAAAAAGCAGGAGAGGGGGGAGCAGCAAGACAGGCGCTTAAGCTGCGCGCTTTGCTGGTAGAGGATATTAAAGTCAACCAGATGCTGATGTCCAAGATATTGGAAAAATACGGCTGCGCTGTGGAGATTGCCAATAACGGGGTAGAGGCTGTGGAGAAATATAAGACCGGCAGTTATGACATTATCTTTATGGATTGCCAGATGCCGGAAATGGATGGATTCGAAGCCTCGCAACATATCCGCGCATATGAGCTTGAATCAGGTAAAAAGAGAGTCTTCATCGTAGCCCTGACCGCAGACGCCATGATAGGAGACAGGGAGAAATGCCTGAATGCTGGCATGGACGACTATCTTAACAAACCGGTAAGAACCGCAGATATCCAGACAATGCTGGAGAAGGCTATCAACTCTTTATAACTTCAGCCAGCGGGCAACGGCCGCTACGGTCCAGCCTTGAATAAGCAGTGATGATACCACCACCACGAATGTGATATCGAAGTAAGTTCTTCCGCTATCAAGACCGGAAAGCGACGGTATCGTCGCGAGGAAAATAGGCACCGCCCCACGAAGGCCCACCCAAGAGACAAAATTCTTCTCTCGCCAGGTGAAATCGAAGGGGGAAAGACTGATCCAGCTGCCTGCCGGCCGTGCCAGAAAGAGCAATATGAAAGCTATTATCAGCGCGGGTACGATTTGGCTTATCAGCATACTCGGCGTCACCAGCAGGCCTATCATCGTGAATAGAATGATCTGGCAGAGCCATGCCAGCCCGTCATGAAAACGCGGTATTATCGTTTGATCGTGAATCTTGCCATTTCCTATAACAAGTCCGGCCAGATACACGGCAAGAAATCCGCTGCCATGTAATAACACCATTCCGCTGTAGAGAAAGAGTCCACCCGCGAGGGCCAGCACCGGAGTAAGTCCGAAGGCTTTAGGCAGTCGGTTCCCGATGTGAAGCAATAGTTTTCCACCGTAATAACCGGCAACGGCTCCGCTTCCCATCTGCCAGAAAAAGGAAGCCAGGCATTCCCACCATGTGGGGGCGGGGGTGTTTGACGATAATAACCCTACGAGTGTAAGCGTCAGAAAAACTGCCATAGGATCGTTAATCCCCGATTCCACTTCCAATGTGGAAAGCAGCTTTTTGCTCAGATTAACGCCGCTATTGGACAGAAGGATAAAAACGGCTGCCGCATCCGTGGAGGCGAGGATAGAACCCAGCAGCAGTCCCTGCGTCAGGGGAATATGTAAAAGCAGCATAGCCCCCAAACCTGTAATACCGGCAGTAACCAGCACACCTAAAGAAGCAAGGGCAAAGGAGGGTTTAATAACATGCCGAAAGTCATGGAACGTTGTATGCATGCCCCCGTCGAACAGGATAATGGCCAGGGAAAGCGAGCCGATCAGGTAGGCGACTTTCATATCGTTAAATACGATACCGCCAGGCCCTTCCTCACCAAAAAGCATTCCCACCGCAATAAACGCAAGCAGCAGTGGAGCACCGACACGCGATGAAAAAATCGCCGCGCTGATGCCCACAAGCAGAATCAGCGCCGTCAGGAATATAATATGATCCGCCCAAAACATTATTTACCTATTTGTTTCAGATTCTCTAATAGCAATTATAAAAAGAAATGCTTGTTTATAAAGCTTTTAGAGTGCCAGCAAGTTGCTTTTCCGAAAGCTGTTTACGTAACATAATAACACGATATTCAGTCATTTTTACCAAAAAGAGATAAGTTAAGCGTTTCTGTCTTACTGAATTTTAATTCACGCCTGAGTAGAGTGAAAATAGTTAATCACTAAGATGGAGAACGTTATGAATAAGACAGGTGCAAAAGGTGCTGCAAATCAGGCATCGGGTTCCATAAAACAGGCTGCCGGTAAGGGGCTGGAATCTTTAGGCAAGGCAACTGGAAGTGCAAAAATCGCCGCTAAAGGCGCAAAGCTAGACGTGAAAGGTGCCGCTCAGAAAACGGGCGGAAAGGTTCAGTCTGCCGTCGGTAATTTAAAAGATAAAATTAAAGGCGATTTCTAATCTGCCTGCCAACTATACAAAACAATAACAATAAGAGGTTCTTATGAAACGCTTTGCGATGGCTGTTGTCCTTTTCCTGCCGCTGCTTACCGCCGCCTGCAACACAATGGAAGGCGCAGGGAAAGATATCTCGAAAGGCGGCCAGAAATTAGAGGATTCAGCCCAGCAGAATAAACATTATTAATCCCAAATAAAAACAGGAGTGTGTCATGGACCTTTTATTAATAATTCTCATCCTCTTGCTCCTCGGTGGCGGAGGAGGTGGTTTCTATCTTGGCGGTCCCTATGTCGGGGGCGGATTCGGGCTGTTGATGCTGATCATCATCATCGTCGTCCTGACTCGCCGCGGACCACGAGTTTGATATTACCTTACTTAATGCCACAATAGGAGAAGCTTATGTTAGATTTTCTTGATAGCTTTGATGAAAAGCACGCCATTACCATCCTCAAAAAGGACCATGACACAGTAAAGGATTTGTTCGACAGATTTGAAGCGACAAAAGATTTTCAGGAAAGAAGAAGCATTATCGCGAAAGCGATTGAGGAGCTGAAAATCCATGCTGAGATCGAGGAAAAGCTCTTTTATCCGGCTGTGCGCCCCTATCTGGAGGCTGGTATTATGACCGAGGCCGATGAGGAACATCATGTGGCCAAGCTGCTCATTGCCGAACTTGAGCAAATGAAGGGTACGGAAGAACATTATGATGCTAAATTCATCGTGCTTTCAGAGAACATCCGGCACCATATCAAGGAAGAAGAAAGCGACATGCTTTCCAAAGCACACAAATTGGATATCGACTTTGACGCGCTGGGACTGCAGCTACTGGCCAGAAAGCAGGAATTGCAAACCATGGGCGTTCCCGTGTCGCTGGAAGAAAAACTGATCATTCAGAACAAAGGTCCTGCCGATTCTCCCGCAATGGCTGCAAAGGCGAAGTCAGCGGCTTAATAAGCAACGCATCTTTTGAGGTCCAATTGAGAAAAGCGCTTCTAGGAGGCGCTTTTCTTGTTTTCATCCGCCAAAAAATTCCTCAAGCCCAATAATGCCCAGGATTATCCACTTCAACCGCCAGACAAGCCATAAAAACACCGTCAACACACCTGCGCCAATAATTGCTATTTGCGTCGGTAAGAGTAAGCCGAAATTTAATCCCGCAAATAAAACAAAAAGAATAATCATCCAAAACATTGGTTTTTTCCTCTGTTATGCAAGGGCTGCAGTATCGCTTATGAGAATATATGACTAGCAGAGTATAATCTATTTAAATGGCGGAGAGGAGAGCAGCCAAGGGGGGTAGTTCCCTCCGTTTCAATGGGTGGCAATCAGTAAAGCAATTTTTTGATTTTTTAGAATTTTTCCCATTATTAATGGTTCGAGATGTTGCAAGCAGTATAAAAGAGTGGTAAGTTTTTTGGCAGCTAAGAAGGAGTGTAGCTATGCCAAAACTCGCAAAGGAATTGAGTGCCCTTGCAATCAAAAACATTAAACATTCCGGTAAAAATAACAACCCGGAAAGATATGCTGTCGGTAGCGTGCCAGGACTGTTACTGCAAGTTACCCCTAACAATGCCAAAAGCTGGTTACTAAGGACCACAATAGCGGGCAGGCGGCAATTCTTGGGATTTGGACCATACCCGGAAGTATCCCTAAAAGATGCAAGGGAAAGAGCAGCGGCGGAAAAGCAAAAGGTACGCACAGGCATTGATCCTGTAGTGGATCGTAAAGTCAAGAAAGCTGCTCTGAAAGCGGCATCTCTACGCGGCAAGACATTCCAGCAGGTGACCAGCGAATTTCTAGATACAAAGTTGACGGATAAAAGTCAAAAACATCGCGCTCAATGGCGAGCCACACTTGAAACTTATGCGTTGCCAGAAATGGGGAGCATTCTCGTTGATGATATAACCTCGTCCGACATTTTACGGGTTTTACAGCCGATATGGGAGAAAAAAACTGAAACGGCTTCCCGTCTTCGAGGGCGTATAGAGTCCGTTTTGAATTACGCTGCGGCGAAAGGATATCGTCAGAACAGTGATAATCCCGCAAGATGGAACGGGCACTTAAAAGAAATTTTGCCCGCTCCCGGCAAAATACAAAAAACAGTTCATCATCCCGCTGTCCAACTCAAAGACCTGCCTCAATGGTATACAACATTGCGGAAATCGCAAAGCATTGGTGCAATGGCTTTGGAGTTCCTCACGCTTACGGCCTGCCGTAGTGGTGAAGTACGTGGGGCAGTGTGGGACGAAATTAACATTGGAGATAAGATATGGGTTATTCCTGCTGACCGGATGAAGATGAGAAAAGAACATAGGGTTCCGCTGTGCAGCAGAGCGATCGAGATTTTAGAGCAAGTTCCACACTTTGAGGGCAGTACTCATATCTTTCCTGCAGTCAGAGGTGGCGCGCTGTCTGACATGACACTTTCCAAGCATATGCATGGTATGCATGAGCGCGAGATAAAAGCAGGTTGTCCGGGGTGGGTGGATGGCAAGTCAAAGCGTCCAGCAGTCGCTCATGGACTGCGCTCATCTTTCCGCGACTGGGCAGGTGAAAAAACGGATTATCCCCGTGAAATAATCGAATTGTGTTTGGCGCATGATATTATGGGCAGTGTGGAGCGTGCCTATATGCGAACGGATATTTTAGAAAAACGTCGGGAAATTATGAGCGCATGGGAAAAGTTCTTGAGAGGAAACTGAGTATGCACTGCTGTTCGTACGACACTACCTTTGGTGATGCCGTGTACCGGGCAGCGCAATACTTCTATCATAATGGATTAGGGCGAGGTGATCTACTGGCGCAAATGCTGATTGCAAGAGAAGAACTCATGGCCGATGAGAGAAAGGTGTTGGCGGATTTAGTGTCTGGTCTGCTTTATAATCCGGTAAATGGACGACCAAGAAAAGCAGAAAAACCAGAAACAATTGAAGAGGCTGTGCACGATGTGGCGCGATGGTTAAAGCCACGTGGTGGGAAAAGTGAGCGTAGTAATTTAGCGCGAGCGATAATGGAAGCGCCACTTGGTGCAGGTGAGATAACAATGCTTGCGGATTTAGTAGGTGGGTACCTGTACCCATACACTAAGGGACGGCGTATCGGGAAGTTTCTTACGCATACACAGAGATTGAAGCTCTTTAGGATGTATAGAAAACTGAAGAAACGGCGCGTATTGCATAAAGAAAACCTTCAAATACTAGTAAGCCAATTCAGAATTGGCAGGAAAACAGTTGAAGCATATATAACAAGTCAGAATCATCGCGCCACGGCTGTAAAAGATTCCAAGTATTTGTTATCATGGAATAAAAAACCCTAAACTTACTTAGGTCAGTGATTGAAACAACCTGTGTTAGGAACAACATGTTCAAAACAAGGAGGAATCACATGAACAAATGCAAATTGTTACAAACAACTTCATTTTTATTACAGCTCACTGCACACGCAAACTCGTTGCCCGTAACAGGACAACTTTTTTTATCAGCATCACAAGTTGCTGTGAGGATTGGGTTAAGTCGCACAACGCTGTGGCGACTTCTGAAAAATGATCCAACTTTTCCTAAACCTGTCAGGTTTGGCAAGCAAACGCGCCGATGGTCGCTACCTGAAATTGAAGCATATCTTGCCGCATCACGCACAAATTAATAATAAAAATTAGGAGGATAAAATGTTTAAATTAACTTTAAATCAAATAGAGAGTGCCTACGGTGTTTATACTGTGACTAATCTAGCCGGAGAATACATCTTTATTGGGCATAGTAGAATTAGCTCTTTACTCTCATTGAGCGATATTAGAGAAAACCCGCGCTTAGATAAAACTAAACCTATGATAATTGAAATTATTAGAATTTGTTTTACTCAAACTGAGGCACAGAAAGTAATAAACGAATGGATACACCTTAACAGCCGTCCAATGCTTAACTTACATCATCGCCTTGGGTACAGCACTGTGATTAGGTGTAATCAAACAAACCAAGTTTTCTGCAGCCAAGCTGAGGCCGCTATGACATTAGGCATTTGTAGGGCATGGTTATCAAAGCACTTGCGAAATATTCCGGGGCACAAAAGTTATAGAGGGCTTAGTTTTAGCAAAGTAGAAAATTTGCAGACACATATTCAGCCAGCACAACTTCCATCAACAAACCCTGCATACCCGATGCCTTCCTTACCTATGCCACCACAAGCTTTACCTGCACCGCCTTTTATACCATCTGCAGCACAGCCAATTTTACCCGTGCCGCCGGTATTTCCACCTGCTATGCCTCACTTTCCAGCAACAACACCTCAAGTTCCACATACACCGCCACCGTTGTTTCCTAGACCGAATTACTAGACTTCGCATCTCTGAATTCATATGAGGAGTAAAAAATCTAACCCCTCGCTGGTTTCTATCGGGAAAGAAAAAGTGTAATATACTATATTTAGACTCAAGTAGACACTACAATAGTAATATTACACACTTTTGGCAAAGTGAAAACTGTCCTAAAAGACTTAGATGGCTAATTCTAATTGAAGAATTCAAGGGGGCACTTCCCCCTTGAATTTGCTACGGCAATTATAAAGTGGAATTTTTTTAGCAGTACCAAATTTATTATTTGTGTAACTACAATATGTGTAACTAAACAGGGGATTTAAAAGATTGTTAGTGTTCTTTTAAATTAGTCTATTTAGATTGATAAGAAATGATAAAGTAAGCGATCCTTGAATAGTGCTATAGGACGCCTCTGTTTAAAGTCGCAATTAAATAGGATTCTTTATTGCCGCTTCTCTCGCAGCTTTCCTAGCAAATTCCGCTTTTTCATATATATTCATTAAATCATTATCTATAAGAGTAATTTGCATGATTTCATTGAATAATAACTCTATTTTGATCGTTTGAGTTTTGTTACTCCATATGGCTTCATCTTTGCTTCCCGGAGTTGGGGTAGTAGCAGCTGTTGGTTCTCCAAATTTTTTTGTTAATGCTTCTAACGCGATGCCATAAGCAACCGTGGAATAACTTCCGTTAAATTTATAGAAGCGAAGCGTGTGGTCCTTAGGAGTAGGTATGAAGCTAAAACTATAAGTAATTGTTCCATAGAGACTGATTACTCCAAGGTTCGAGCTAGGTAATAAAAGTTCGTCTAATGCAGAATTATTGACCCAAACACATTTCTTTACTCCCAATTTCTTTTCGGTTTCATCGACACGTAGCATTGCGGGATCAAATGGAACAAGCAGCGGTGAGCTGGCGTCTTCTGCGCGTAATGATGAATTCTTGTGTGTCGGGACTTTATCCCCTGTGCATATTACCGTAGAAGACTTGCTTTTGTAATCAGGATTACCTACGTCAGGATGGTGCATTTTTCTGAAGTCATCTAAAGATGTTCCGAGAGCAACACCTTTGAAATCAAATTGTTTTGAAGTGGAAGATTGAGCAAAAACAGGACAAATCATTGCATTTGTGAGCAAGCCAATGATCAAAGTTATTTTTAAAAATGTTCTCATTTTGATTATTCCACTGCCACAGAGAGTTACACAAAAAAGTCGCCAGACTTTTTTCTCTGGCGACTGGGTGTTTTCATCCGTATCAAGCGAAACGGCGCGATGCTTTTGGGCTTGCGCCTTGAACATAGCAATCGCCACCCAGCCATACTGAGTAGCGACACGCTTGCGGCGGTGTCTTAACCGCGCTTGATAAGGGGATGAAAAGCCCCAGCCTCTTGAAAAAAGGCCAATCACACGTCTAACCTATACAAAATGAAAAATATACAGATTTTTACAGGAAGTTTCTTCTTCTCTGTAACGTTACGGCGCTGTTTGGAACATATCAACAGATTGATATATAATGAATTGATTGTATAATTAGGTTGGAAATACCTGTTTTATAATAATGCGACGAGTCTTTCAAAATGAGCTACACCGATAATCAACGGGAAATAACGGGCCGGGATGTACAGGGACGGTTTGCGGCTGGTAATCCAGGGCGTCCATATGGCGCTAAAGGGAAGACGTCTCGTGAAGCACTAGAGCGCATTAAATTGATGAAGGAGACGGCGATTCAAAAGTTGTGGGAATCTGTCAATATAGGAGAGCGGTGGGCTATTGAGTTTGTGCTATCTAAAGTGCTTCCAGCCAGCCGTACTATTGAATTTGAAGGTCTAACGACTGAGGATATTAAAGCTGCTTTAATATCTGGTGATATTAGCCCTGATGAAGCAAAAGCGATTAGTGGAATTACTAGGGATATCAGTGAAATGGAGTTCTTAAAAAGAATGCGCTCAAGGTTTAAGAGCTAGAGGTTAACCGTCATTGCTATTTTGGTTGCTTGTGATCACTTCAAAATACAACCATATTCCAATCTTCCTTAGGAATTATTTTTCATCGACAAAGATAGATCCAATGATGAGACAAAAAATTCTATAGCCGCTTGAGTAATATGTGAACAATATATATTGCTATTTACTGATGTTTTAAATGAGTTGGTAAGAGTTTTAAGGATATAGATAGTGCAGAATATTGAACTCTATATTGGTGCTTCTATCGAATATGACTCTGAACGAATTGTGATTTTGCAACTCATTCGGGAATTATCTATTAAAGGCATTAGTGCAATTATATTGGCTAATGTGCACCTTAATAGACGCCAGATTGATCTTATTGTAGCAACAAGTGGGATGACCTTAGTAATTGAGGCCAAGGGATATACACGTTGTATAAGAGGAAAAGAAAATGGGCGCTGGGAAGTAAATACTGCATCGGGATGGAAATCCATTTCTAATAACCCGTATGTGCAAGCTCTAAACGCACAGCACGCTTTACGAGATGCGATGCAGGCTTTTTCAGGAACAATAGTAAATTATCCTGCGGCAGCACTAATCTTTACGCCAGATATTCCTATAGGGTCTTCAATTCCTAAAGGAGACTTTAAGGTTAAGGTAGGAGGGCTCCCTCTATTGGAGGACTTAATTAAGTATGAGCAAAAAGAAAGTTGGAGCCTAGAGCATTGGAGGGCTTTTGCTAAGCATTATAATCTTACTAAAATTGAGACATTAGCAGCAGCATTAAATCTAAAATTGCTTGAGGATGAAAAACTTCTAGCCGATTACTGTAATGCATTTGGGCATACTTATAGTCATATTGCGAAATCTCTAGTCCCCTTTGCATGCAAAACAGATAAAGGGAACATATCATCAAAGGATGTTAGGGCTGAAGTAATACAGGGCTCTGATATTTTGCTCCTAGGAGCATCAGGATGTGGCAAAAGCCTTTTGGCAAAAGAAATTGGCATCCAGGCTATTGCAAGGGGACAGATTCCCATTATAATTGAGGCAAAATATTTTACGGGACAATTTCAAACATTATTAAATCAAGAGCTTGGATTACTGAGCACTTCATCTGGGCTTCTTTTCCTTTCGGCCTGTATAAGGCTTAACCGCACAGTAATATTTATTTTAGATGGTTTCAATGAGTGCCCAAAGACTGAGCAGCATAGATTAGCTCGTTGTATAGCCGCAATAGCGCGACGTTATATTACTAAAATTGTCATAACATCGCAGCACGATCATGATACATTTACTCTTCTTAATTTGAAGAATATTGAGGTCCCTGAACCAAGCCTAGAGCTTAAGAAAACAATTGCTGGATTAACTAATGGTACTTTGCCAACTTCTTTGGAACCAATTTTAAAGGCGGTAAAGAGTGGGCTTGAAGCAAAAATTGTTGGTGAACTTGGAAAAACGAATCTAGATAATACAAATAGTTCTGCCTTATTCTATATTTACGCATGCAAGAGATTGAACTCATTTGCTTCTTCTGGTGTACAAACACTTATAGATTTGGCAGCATATTTATCAGAGAAACTCACTTTCAGCCTTTCTATCCGTGATTTTAACCGAATTGAGTATGAGCAGCAGATTACTAAAGCTACTTCTGATGCATTATTAGATTCGGGTCTAATAGTTCGTTTTGGAGATCGTGTAAGCTTTGGGCACGAATTATTTCTCAATGCCTTTATTGCAGAATCTGTTATTCGTAGTGCTGCGCATAATTCAGAAAAAGTTCTTTTTGCACTAAGCTCTCCTAAGCACTCTGGAAGAAAAAGTTTAATCGTAGGAGCAATAGATGACCAAATCCTACTTGAGCAAGTGCTTAACAATATCACCGATACAGGCATTATCTTAAGTTGTATGGCAGGTGAATGCGGCACTTATGCAAAAAAATGGATTGAGAATCAATTCGAGCTATTACTACCAAAAATTGAAACGGAAAGTCAAAATATCAGCCTTAAATATAAAGAAGATTGGCCACATGTTACTGTCAAAACCGGAGAGCTAACTAATTGGTCGTCCCAAGAACGTGCTCTTATTAGAGCACTGCCACATCTTATATATATTGAAGGCTTGTATCTTTCCCCGGTATTAAAAATCATAAAAACGACAGATTCTGTGCTGAAAGCAACATTCTTAGAATTAAAGGAGTATGCACAAGAAAAGAAAATATCTCTAAAGAGCGGATTATTTGCTTTCGCGTATATTGGGGGATACGACGATAATAAACCTGCTATTTCAATAATAACTAATGCAGTGCATAGCGGTATTGTACTTTCTTCAAAAGAAAGGAAAACTCAAATTTTAGCGCAAAAAATACAAGAACAATTTTCGGAAAATCTTACTAATGGACAGCTGTATTTATTATTAACTCTAGATCGTTCCAATTGGGACAATCAGATATTACCATTATTCTTACCCCAAATATTACATAATAATTGGCAGTATGCTCCCTATCACTTAAAGCTTGCACTTCTAGACGCGGCACATTCTTGTTGGAAAGTGCCAGAGCCAGAGCGCCTCGAACTTATTAGTGTATTAGAGACAATCTTAGAAGAAAAGAATATTGATATTATTTATTCTACGATGGTACTGGAAGCCTTGAAGGCATTAGGAGCTTTGGAAGAGGATGAGCAAGAACATATAGAAAACGTCAAAATGGAAATTAAAGAGTTCTTAGAGCATACTGAAGAACCTGAATACTGGTATCATGCTAATAGATGTTACTTTTCACAATTTGATCATCCATACGATGGTGCATATTGTGCTGTTTTTAATGAGATGCATGATACAGAGAAAAAAATTGTTTTAACAATGGCATTAAGAGGAGCAAGTCCACCGTATTTAATGTTTCTTAGCGCATTAATAACCGAAGTTGCAGCTTTTAATGACCCTACATTAAGTACCTATATTGAAAGATGGCTGAAACTTCCTGAAGAAAGACAAGTAATGCCACAAGAAGCTAATAATGTTTTTTTTATTGCCCATGCAGCAGTTGCTTATTTAGATTGTCCATTACCCTATATTGCAGCCAACAATAATAAAGCTGAGGCATTAAAAGCTTGTGCTGAAATATTCTATTGGATTAATAAACCCGGTCTTCTTCAAAAGGAGCTCGTGATAGCCTGCAGCAAGTCTTGGGATATATTAATGCAACACGAATTGGGTATAGCCGCTGATGTAATTAGAGAGTGTGAAGATGTCCACAGAGATATTTTGGCACGATTGGGAAAGTCTCAAGAAGATTTATCTATTATAAAAAACTTTCCGAAAGAAGTTTCAGAAATATGCAGACAAGCTATTAAAAACCCTGACGCACAACAATCTTATTATAATGGAGATTTTAAATTTGATGGATTTCGAAGCCGTTCGCTTTGCATTAGTGTATTAGGTGAGTATGGGGAAATCATAGATTTAGCACTTCTAAGAACAATGGTTGATGATAAATATGTAGGAAGAGATGCAATAGAAGCAATTGCAAGATTGGAGGAGAGGCATCTCAGTTAGCTTAATTTTATCACATCAATATTTAATGCTTAAACTGGAGGTAAGATCTGCAATGAATCTTCCGTAGTTCAGCATTTAATATAAAGTGATAAGACTGCGGCGAATGCTCTAGAGTTAAAGAGCCTTTCATTTTAGCCACCTTGTATCCAGCTGCATCAATCCAGAAAATTATTCCCTTTCCGATCAAAGGATATACGGTGATATTTTTTAGTGTGTATTTGCCGATAGGCTTTGTCAAAACGATCTCATAATCTTTTTCAGGTATGTCATCATGTAGCCGGAAGCTATCAGTATCCCTGAAAGCGGCCCAGTCCCTAATATGTCTTGGGTCAAGCAACTCGTTACCGAGCTCTTCTCCACCTACAAAGATGAAAGCACCAGATTCGGATTCATAATAGTACCGTGCAGATTCTTCCGCCTTCGCACGGTCGACAATATTGCTTGTTCTAGCCAATAAGAAGGCCGCAACAGGATCAAGCGTACCCCACGTCAGCAACTCTTTCAGCCAGAACGCAATCCAAGGAAGACCGCTTCTCGGCCAGTCATCCAATTCTAAGGCACGAACCGGATCGTCACCGATAACATCCTCATCTCCCATCACTAGATTGAGAAGGCTGCCGATGCCCCAGGTGATTTTATAGGCAAAATTCTTCGCAACATAATCATACCATTCCGATATTTTTTTTGGGTTTGGCTGTTCTTCTAGCGTATCCCGCGCAAACCACCAGCGCAGGATTTCGCGCCAGTCAAAATTTTTAGTGTTTTTGCCCAGCCTTTCAGACAGTTTGAATGCGGGAACTGCCGACACCATCTCGATAATATCTGCTATGAATGCAAGTTTCTCCTCCTGGTCCATGAAAGCGTAATTCCGGCCTTCTTCAATTTTATCTTTGAGTGCCTGCTGGTCGTTTATCAGCTTCCTGGCCGAACGCGGCGATAGGCTCGTCTTATAGATTTTCTCACGTTCAGCTTTGTCCGGGTATGCGGCTGGAATAGCTTTGCCTCTCGTAAGCCATATGTTTCTCAGCCGTTCCTCTTCATGGGTGGATACCATGGCATAGGTTGCTTGCCATATTTTTGTCAGTTCCGCTTCCAACTCACTGGCAGCGATACTGCTTCCTTCAAGGCTCTCAACTTCCTGGATCGCAGCAATGAGGAAAGCATCCAAAGAATCTAAGGCCTTGACGGCCACCGTCTCGTTGCCATCTGTGGTCACAGTCTGCTCCAACCAGCGCGTAAATTCTTGATCGCTGGTGCTGCCGCTTATTTCAGTCCAAGCACTTTTCAGAGAAGAAAGTAGTGCCAATAAAGGGCTTGAAGCGTAACCGGTGAGAACATTTTGCTGGCGAGCAGAGCCTTCTACATTCGCTATAATATTGTTATAGGCGCGACGCTCTTGAGCTGCTGTGCCATTTATTTCTGGGGGAAGAACTACCAGCGTATGTCCCTCGGTTGCAATGCCCGGTCTTCCGGCTCTGCCGACAAGATTGTTAAATTCTTGGGGGGCAAACGGCGTTGCTCCTCTTCTAACGGAAGGAAGCAGGATATAATTGACGGGAATATTCACCCCTTCCGAAAGAGTGGATGTGGCAATGACAACATTCACTAAATTAGCGTCAATCACCTTTTTAAGCTTTCTTGCCATCAAGGCTGGCATTTTGCCGTGATGCACCAAGATGCCGCGTTTCAATAATTGATATTCATATGAATCTTTGGAAAAATAATCTTGCGCGCAATCCAAGCATTGCTGCCATTGTGGACTATCCGTCGGCTCTTGAAAAAAATCGGGTAAATCTTCATTCTCCCACTCTTCCAGATTACTTAAGACGGACTCAGCAAAAGACGGGATATCCTGCGTAATAGAAACCAGCACGGTTGATTGCGTACCATCTTCTCTTTTGGCCGCAAGATGCAGGGCTGCCCATAATGTAGGCGCTCTCATGCGCTTTTGAGGGTGTTCCGCTGATTCCAATCGATGAGGCATTTTAGCGAATGGATTATTAATATAAGGTTTCTCGTCGCCCTGCCTATCTTCAAAAGACAGAGAATGGCCATTCATAAGATCGTATTCAATCTTGAATCCTCCCGTTGATTCGACCTCAAGTCGGCCAATCATCTGACGCGTGCTACGATAATCGGAGCGAATAGGATCGGATTCTGCACTGCGCGTTAGCCATTTCGAGATAGCGGGTCCAGCTCCAGCCGCAACGGCGGAAAGCGCGATGATACGAAAATTAAATGCCTGTTGGGCCATAAGCAGCCTGGTGCCAAGCATTTCCAGGCGATAGGCGCGCGATGTTCCCTCTTGAACGGATTGTGGTGACTGATCTGTGTATTCAACCATATGCGCCTCGTCTATGATGATAAGGCGGACACGGCTTAGAAACAATATACCTATATATCGCAAAAGCGCGTCCGCTTTCTCAAACGTACAGACAAGGACAGTGGGCTGATCACGAGAAATCCAAGCGTCAGTTGGCCCCCAATCAGTCCCGCCATACAAGCCTGTAACAACCGTCGGATGCAACGAAATCCCTGTTAGGTCTTGGGAAAGCCTTTCCTCTACTTCAGAGGCCAGCGCCTTGGACGGTACAAGATATAGAACCAAATTATCGGGTTCCAGTTCTGTAAACCCAAGCGTTTGGTTTTCTGCGTTTAACGCTTGGATCGCCGCAAGTGTGGCGATGGTGGTCTTACCGGAGCCGGTCGGTGTACAGAGCACGAAGGAACCGTTTTCGGCAAGCTTGTTGATGCCGACGATTTGCGCGGGCCATACGAGGGAACGTTTCTTGATAAACGATGCCTTTACGAATTCAGTCAAAGAGTCTTGTGTAGATTGCGGCGCGTCTTGCATTAGCGCACCGATTTTCGACCACAGGGATGTGTTGACGTATTCTTTAGATATTTCAGCAAGAAGTCGCGCCAATACCCATGAAAAATAATCACGACTAAGCAAAAAATTTCCAGCAAGTTTGTCCAATTTTTCCAATGTCCTAGCGACTCTAGTATCGTCACCCGTACGTAAGAAATCGCACATGATGCCTATGCACATAACGAGGTGATTGAAAGAAAGCGCTGAAATATCTTTGCCGATCTCTACGCCGTCTTCTTGCAGGTCGGTTTGCTCCTGCCAATACTTACCGGTTTGCGTGAGAACTTCCGCGAAGTCTCCCTTGATATAACTGAGCAATATCCTGGAATAAGCATATTCCTTTGGCGTATTCTGCAAATGTCCCAAGGCAAGTGCCGGGTAGCCCGCAACCTGGTATGCTGCAGCGGATAACAGGTGAAACGGTGCGCCATCGGGCAGCAAGTCTTTCTGGCTAAGCCATTCCAGTATCTCGCCAGCGCGCTTAATCCCGTCACGCCATTCGCCTTCCGGTGCGATTTGACGTTCAATCAAGGAGAAGTGAATCAGTAGCAGTGCATTATGGACTTGTTCCTCTATGTTATGCGCATTGAATGTAACCAATCCGTTCTGCCCCGTGTTTTTGAGCAGATTTTGACTGTAAAGCTTCGCCTGAAACGGGGTCAAGCGAAGCTGTGCCAGTTTCTTTCTAGTATCGGTAGCGATGCGGATAATTGTAGCGTCAGCCATTGTTGGCGCTCCGATAGATCCGCTCGATCACTTCGTCCAACTCCGGCATGTGAATTTCAAGCCCTTTGAGTTTGCGGGGAGTGGTGTATTTCTCATGCGGTTTTTCGTGTGGCATCCAACTTGTCGCTTGCTTGGGCGGATTGGTGCAAACGTATGACACGCCGTTGTAGCGATCTGCATTCTTATGGCCGCTGGCATAGTAATTTGTCAAAGATAGCCTCCATGCCTTCGCTTTTGTTGTGTCGTAATCTTTTAAAATTTCTAGTAACCTTAGAATATCAACCGGTGGTGTTCTTGTTTCCGAAATTTGAGTATGCGCATTTCCAAGTATGGTGGCGTTATGCGGGTCCACGCATTTGGCTTCGAGCACCAGCACGTCCGAAATTTGACCGTCATCGCCCATGATAAACGCTAGAACATCATCACCCGTGCGACCAGGACGCTTATTTTCGGGGGCGTCGGGGTCGTAGTTTTCTCCTTGGCGCAGTTTTTGGTTTATATTTTCCAAATGCTGCAATTCAACGACATGGTGCCGAAACAGATAGGCCGGAATGCACCAGCCGGATTTCCCGTGTGCACCTAAATGCTCGACCAGTAACCCAGCCAAAACCTCGCCCCAATAGCCTTTGAGAGTTATTTTATGTAGTATCGCAGGATAGTTTTCTGCCGGGTCCGGTGTGCTACTTGTAAACGGCGAAAGATCATCGGCCAAGCTGTCCCGCAACTTGCGGCGGGCATCTTCGTGCGCTTCTTGGATGTATTCCTTCAAGCTACCCTCAATCTGATCGAAAGCAGCAGCATCAGTGCGCAGTAAACGCAGATAATACTGGGGAGCGCCAGGGGTCGGAAGCGGCTGCGTCTTGAGCCATGTCTGCAATTGGGGAGTATTTATTTTTTTAGTACGAATCACAGCGCTTTACCGTATTTGAAGCGCATAATATAGCAGGCAAGTTGCTAAGAATAAACAAATATTAATGTAACCCAATCTGATGGAGATACTATAGGAAGTAATTTATAGAGAGATTAATAATCCCCACGCATCGTTATTCAATGATAATTTTTTAGGCATGCTATTTGGCAGCTAGAATAGATATGCTGTCTGTAATGCTATGATTTATATAGAAATAAATAATAAAATGGCGGAGAGGAGAGGATTCGAACCTCCGAGACGGTTGCCCGCCTAACGGTTTTCGAGACCGCCGCATTCGACCACTCTGCCACCTCTCCGCGCGCGTAAGCGAGGGCTGTAGCTATAGCAGACCTGCACGCATTGTCCAGCCTGTTATTAGAGGCTCGACGAAATCGCATCGATGATGTTATAACCAGCCTTATCAATAGATTGAGGCTGGAATATGGCAAGCGAAGCGGTGACCGTAAGGGAATTAAAGGGCTTGGAAGAAATAAGCATTATATTTCCACTAATTACCCAATTAAATCCGGATGTGGACGAAGCCGCTTTTGCATCGCGCTTGAAAGTGATGCTGAAGGAAGGCTATCGCTGCATCGGGGCGTTCCAACAGGGCAAGTTGGTGGGCTGCACAGGCTTCTGGATCGGTACGCGTATGTGGTGCGGTGCATTCATTGAGCCGGATAATCTCGTGATCGACCGCGATCATCGCCGTCAGGGAATAGGCGAACAGCTTATGGCATGGGTGGAGCAGGAGGGCAGGCGGCATAACTGCCAGATAGTGAAGCTTGAAACCTATACGGTAAATGAAAAGGCCCGCGCTTTTTACGCCGGGCAGGGGTATGACGAGCCGGGAATCGTGATCGTGAAGCCATTGATGATCGACCCGGAAACCTGGCGCAAGAATCTGGAATCCAAAGCAAAATAATTAACCTATAAGCTCAAGCCACTCATCCTCGCTCAGCACATTCACACCGAGTTCCTTGGCCTTCTTAAGCTTGCTTCCGGCATCGCTGCCGGCAACCACATAATCCGTCTTGGCCGAAACACTACCTGCAACCTTCGCGCCGAGCGCTTCCGCCCGCGCCTTGGCCTCGTTGCGCGTCATGCGCTCCAGCGTTCCCGTAAATACCACCGTCTTGCCGGACACCGGGGAATCGGATTGCTGCGCCTCGGCATCTTCAATAGTGAGCTCGCTCTCAAGCTGTTTCAGGACATCCTGGTTATGCTGCTCATGGAAAAATTCCATCAACGCATCCGCCATCACTTCGCCCATACCATCAATGGTCAGCAAATTGTTCCAGGCTTCATTGCCATGCTCGAGGGCAAGCATTTCCTGGCTCCACTGTGCATAAGACCCGTAATGCCGCGCCAGTAGCTTTCCTGTGATTTCACCGGCATGGCGGATGCCAAGCGCATAGATGAATTTAGCGAGCGGAATCGTCCGTGCTTTTTCCACGGCAGCCTGCAGATTATCCGCCGATTTCGGCCCCCAGCCTTCGAGCTTCCTGATCTGCTCGTAATCAAGCCGGAAAATATCGGCAGGAGAGCGAATAAACCCTTTCTCCCAGAAGGAATGAATCTGTTTTTCACCTAGGCCTTCAATATCGAACGCATTGCGCGAAACAAAATGCCGCAGGCGCTCGATCGCCTGCGCATCGCAGATCAGTCCGCCCGTGCAGCGCCGCGCCGCTTCGCCTTCCTCGCGCACGGCATGAGAGCCGCAGACGGGGCATTTATCGGGAAATACATACGGCACGGAACCTTCCGCATGCGCGCGCGAGGCTACAATCTGGGGGATCACGTCGCCCGCGCGCTGCACGACCACCGTATCGCCGATGCGAATATCCTTGCGGGCAATTTCATCTTCGTTATGCAGTGTGGCATTGGAGACCATAACGCCTGCGACATTGACAGGCGTAAGCCTCGCCACCGGCGTAAGCGTACCCGTACGCCCGACCTGTATTTCGATATTTTCAAGCGTCGTGACGACCTGTTCCGCCGGAAATTTATGCGCGATCGCCCAGCGCGGGGCGCGGCCTATAGTGCCAAGCCTTTGTTGCCAGTCCATGCGGTTGACCTTATAGACAACGCCGTCGATTTCGAAATCAAGCTTTGTGGAATGACGCTCGCGGGCGATTTCATCGTAAAACGCCATGATGTCGTCAACACTGGTCAGCAGCCAGCTCTTTTTATGCCATACCTCACGGAAAAAACTGCCGATCGTATGGAAGCCGAAGCTTTGGAACGCATCCATATAACTGCTATAACTATCACCGAGTTCCGCTTCGATCTCGCCCCAGCCATAGATAAAATATTTAAGACCGCGCTGTTTGGTAATTTCAGCATCAAGCTGGCGCAACGAACCGGCAGCAGCATTGCGCGGATTGGCGAATTCCGGCTTGCCCGCAGCAGCCTGCTTTGCGTTCAGCTCCCTGAACTTCTCTGCGTTCATATAGACTTCACCGCGCACTTCCAGCACAGGCGGCGGATTATGCGCAATCTTTAGCGGTAGGATGCTGGCGAGGTTCGGGGTAATATCTTCGCCGACTTCTCCGTCTCCGCGCGTTGCACCTTGTACGAAATGGCCGTTCTCATATCGGGCCGAGAAAGATAGCCCGTCAATTTTAAGCTGGGGAACAACTTCGATAACATCACCGCTTTCAAGTCCCAGAAACCGCCGGATCCTCTCCAGCCAGTCTTCCACATCTTCCCGCGTGAACGCGTTGTTCAGCGATAGCATAGGAACTTTATGGCGAACTTTAGCAAAGCGCTCCGCTGGAGTATACCCCACTTTCTGCGTGGGACTGTCAGACAAAGCTAGATCGGGAAATTGCTTCTCCAGCGCTTCCAGTTTGCGCTTCAGCACATCATATTCGGCATCGGTGACTTCAGGATTATCCTGCTGATGATACAATTTGTCGTGATGGCGGATTTCCGCGCTGAGACGGGCGATCTCTTCTTTAGCCTGCTGATGGGAAATGCTCATCCGGCAGCCTGCAGCAATTTATCGGCGGCCATACGCGCTTCGGAAGTGATTTCCGCGCCGGCAAGCATGCGTGCCAGTTCTTCTTTGCGCTCCGCATCCGAAAGCGCGTGTACCTGTGTGAATGTAGCTCCGGCCTTTTCCTTCTTCATGATCCGCAGATGCTGGCTGCCCTGCGCGGCCACCTGCGGCAGATGCGTGACGACGAGCACCTGATGCGTCTGCCCAAGACGCGAAAGACGCTTGCCGATAGCGTCCGCCACTGCACCGCCCGTGCCGGTGTCGATTTCATCGAAAATCAGTGAAGGTGTGGATTTGACCTTGGCGAGGGCGACCTTCATCGCCAGCATGAAGCGTGAAAGTTCGCCGCCGGACGCGATCTTATGCAGCGGTGCAAGGCTTGCGCCCTTGTTCGTGGCAGCCTGAAACTGTACGCTGTCAATGCCGTTGGCGCTCCAACGCTCTTCCGGTAGAGATTCGATCAGTACATTGAACTGTGTAGCCGACATTTTCAGTGAATCCAGCTCGGAATCCACCGCCTTTTCCAGGCTCTTTCCGGCTTTCTCGCGCTGCTTGGAAAGCTTTTGCGCGGCCGTGAGATATTTCTCCCGAGCCTCTGCTTCCGCCTTCTGCAAATGGCCGATTTCATGTTCCTGATTACTGATGCTGTTTAGCTTATTCGTCACGTCCGCAAGCAGCGCAGCGAGCTGTTCCGCAGGGACATTATATTTACGTGCTGCGGCGCGGATGGCAAATAGCCGTTCCTCGATCTGTTCCAGCTTTGCAGGATCGTATTGCGAATCACGCAGCAGATTCTCAATCGCGACTTCCGCTTCTCCTGCCTCGGTTGCTGCGCGATCCAATGCTTCCAGCGCCGCTGCAAAGCGATTGTCATTGCTCATGGGCGAGCGTGCGAGCACACGATGTGCCGCCCCCAGCATACCCGCAACGCCTTTGCCTGTGTTAAGTTCGCTGAGCGCGTCTTTAAGTGTATCGGCCAGTTTTTCGCTCTGCATCATCGTGGTGCGCGAATCCGCCAAAGTGTTTTCTTCATCCGGCTGCGGCGCCAATGTGCCCAGTTCTTTCTGCATATGCTGCAGATAATCTTTCTCGCGCTCTGCGGCTTGTATATCGCTTTGCGCCTGCGCGAGTTTCTGACGGGTGGATTGCCATTGCTGGTAGGCATCTGCAACCCCATCCGCCTGAGTCTGTAATTCACCATGCAGATCCAGTATTTCACGATGCGTGGAAGGATCAAGCAGACCGCGCCCGTCATGCTGGCCGTGCACTTCTACTAATCTCTCGCCCAATGCTTTCAGTGCCGCCACACTTACAGCGACATCATTAACGAAACATTTCGTTTTGCCGTCAGCCGTAATAGTCCGACGCACGATCAGTTCGTCGGCGTCCTCAAGACCAAGCTCTTCCAGTGTGGTGCGGGCGGCTGCATTATTAGCGATATCGAAAGTGGCGTGGACGCTTGCGCTTTCATGCCCGTGACGGATAAGGCGGGTTTCCGCGCGTGCTCCGAGCGCCAGGCCGAGCGAATCCAGCAGGATAGATTTTCCGGCGCCGGTTTCCCCCGTCAGCACGCACAGGCCGCGTTGGAACGGAATTTCACAATGCTCAATCAGGACGATGTTACGTATGGTAATATGGGTCAGCATGCACGGATTATAGCGGCTGTAAACCTTGCGGCAAGCTATAGATGCAGTCCGGCGGCAACCGTTTCGAGCGCCGCCGAGATTTTATTGCTGGCGACAGGAAGATCGTATTTCTTCTTCACCGTATCGTAAGCATTGCGGGCGAGCAGCGCGGCTTCGGCCGGATCGGCCAGCAATTGCTCTATGCAGTCGGCAAGCATGGCGGGATCGCCTTTTTCAACAAGCATTCCGTCAATCCCGTTCGTGATGATCTCTCCCGGTCCTTCGCTGTCGGCGGCAATCACTGGCAGACCTTGCGTCATTGCTTCCAGCAAGGCAATCCCGAACGGCTCGTGACGAGAGGGGAGGCAAAACAGGTCAATTGCTTCAAAGAATGGCTGTTTCTGGGTAATCCAGCCGGGAAATGAAATCATATTATCCACCCCACGGGCGGAGGCAAGCGCTTTCAAACTTGCTTCTTCCTCACCGTCTCCAGCCAGTACCGCACGGAAAGCGACATCGCGCTTCTTAAGCAGGGCAAGGCTTTCGATCAGCACGTCAAACCCTTTTTTCTCCACAAAGCGGCCCATTGCGCCGATGACGGGCGGAGTGCTGCGCGGATGGGAAGCATATTCCGCCTGCACGCGTACCATGTTGGGAACGTGGAAGATGCGTTTTTTAGGGATATGCTGGCTTTGCACGAAATTACACAAATCATTCGTCGGGCAGAGGATGGCCTCGGCATTCGCGCATTTAATGTTATAGTTATGCATGACCGTGACAAGCCTGCAGCCTTTAGGCATATGGCGTGCAAGACTTAGGGCACGATTACCATGCGCAATGCAGATATCAGCTTGCCATACCTCGAGCATTTTGCGCAGCTTACGGGCTGCAAAGATATCCCATGCGCCCCAATCCGACAGAGCTTGGTAATGGATGGCCAGTGAAACAAGCCCGTTGGTGACTTCCGCTTCCGGATGGATGACGGCATAGGCATCATGCCCCGCAAGGCGGGCGGCTTCGCTGTAATCCAGCAATGCCTGCTCGATCCCGCCATGGCCGGTGCTAAGCATGACATTGACAAGCCGTAACTTCCGCATGCCCGTCCTCCGCTAAAATGGCAGTCAGGCAGGAACGCCTATTCCATGTACTGGCCGCCGTTAATCGACAGAGTTTCCCCAGTGATGAAGGAAGCTTCGTCCGCCACGAGGAACAGTACCGCACGCGCGATTTCCTCCGGCTCACCGAGACGGCCCACAGGAATGCCGGAAACAATCTGCTTCAGAATGTCTTCACGGATGGTCTTGAGCATTTCGGTAGCGATATAGCCCGGAGAAACAGCGTTTACTGTAATGCCTTTGGCAGCGGTTTCACGCGCCAGTGCTTTGGTAAAACCGAAGATACCCGCTTTAGCAGCGGAATAGTTGGTCTGGCCGAACTGGCCGAGCTGGCCGTTGATGGAGCTGATATTGACGATACGACCGAACTTCTTTTCGCGCATCTTTTCAATCACGGCGCGTGACATGTTAAAGCAGGAGGTGAGGTTCGTATCGATCACAGATTCCCAGGCGTCATAGCCCATTTTATGGATGGCCATGTCGCGCGTGATACCCGCATTGTTGATCAGGATATCGACAGAACCGCCCAGATCTTTCTGAACATGTTCAACGCCTTTTTCGCAAGCATCGAAATCGGCGATATTCCATTTGTAAACGGCGATGCCGGTTTCTTTGCTAAAGCTTTTTGCGGCGTCGTCGCGGCTGGCGTAAGTAGCGGCAACTTTATAACCGGCTTTCTGCAATGCTCTTGAAATAGCTTCTCCGATACCTCTGGTTCCGCCGGTTACCAATGCGATGCGTTGTTTCACGTTCTGCTCCTTGTTATTGTTATATATGAAGAAGTTTTCCTTCTTTCTTGTAATTAGCGTTCAATGCACAGGGCTACACCCATGCCGCCGCCGATGCACAGTGTCGCCAGGCCTTTTTGGGCATCACGACGGTTCATTTCGTGCACGAGCGTGGTGAGAATGCGTGCCCCGGATGCGCCGACCGGATGGCCGATAGCAATAGCGCCGCCATTGACGTTAACCTTGCTGATATCCCACTGCATAGCCTTATTGACCGAAATAGCCTGAGCTGCAAACGCTTCATTGGCTTCAATCAGGTCGAGGTCATTGGCTTTCCAGCCCGCCTTGGCAAGCGCTTTCTGGCTTGCCGGAATCGGACCGGTGCCCATGATCGAAGGATCAACCCCCGCATGCGCCCAGGATTTGATGGTCGCAAGCACTTTCAGGCCACGCTTTTCAGCATCGGCACGCGTCATCAGCATCACGGCGGCAGCGCCGTCATTGATACCGGAAGCATTACCTGCAGTCACGGTACCTTCTTTGCTGAAAGCAGGTTTTAGTTTCGCCAGTGCGTCTTTGGTCACGCCAGCGCGCGGGAACTCATCCACTTCAAACGTAATGTCGCCTTTGCGGTTCGATACTACGACCGGGATGATTTCGTCCTTGAATTTGCCCGCTTTGATCGCTGCTTCTGCTTTCTGCTGTGAGCTTGCTGCGAATTCGTCCTGCTCGTCGCGGGAAATATCGAACTGCTTGGCGATATTTTCCGCCGTGAGTCCCATATGGATGTTCTGAAAAGCATCGGTCAGCGCGTCATAAATCATGGTGTCGATCATGGTGGCATTGCCCATCTTCGTGCCGTTACGAAGGTTCATGGCGTGCGGAGCCTGGCTCATGCTTTCCTGGCCGCCTGCGATAACGATGGAGCTGTCGCCGTTCTTTATGGCCTGGAAACCAAGGCATACTGCGCGAAGGCCCGAACCGCAGACCTGGTTCAAGCCCCAGGCGGGAACTTCTTTGGGGAGACCGGCATGAATCGAAGCCTGGCGTGCCGGGTTCTGGCCCGCTGCGCCGGTCAGGATCTGGCCGAGAATGACTTCGGATACATCTGCGCCCGCAACGTTGGTGCGTTGCAAAATTTCTTTTAGGACGGCGGCGCCGAGTTTATCGGCGGAAAGGGGAGAAAGCGTACCGTTGAAGGAACCTACGGCTGTGCGCAGTGCGCTCACGATGACAACATCATTACCACTCATAATTACCTCTGCTGTATTTGTGAATCACCTGAGTTATATTCGCCAATTTAGAATATGCAACAAAATTACCCTTGAAAATTGCAGATCCGGTAAGTCATGCAAGGAAAACGTAAAGAAATATTGTGCACCGCAATATAGGAAAGCTCAGCAAGAGACGGGCTTTTTCAGGCTTTGCAAAATAGCTCTTACAGCTTTGAGGCTGTAATATTTTCCCATTCCCGTCGGCACAATAAAGTCCGCCAGCTTGCGTTTCCGGCTGTCCGGCATCTGGCGCGCCAAGATGGAAGCCAGTTTTTCCGGCGTCATATGCATCCGCTGCAACACGCGCTGACGTTGCAAAAAGGCGGGGGCAGTCACCACAACCACATAATCGCACCGCTTTTCCGCATGTGTTTCAAACAATAGCGGTATGTCGAGCACAACGATATTTTTCTTTCGTCCCCGCGCACGGCGGATAAATATTTGCTGATGCTTGCGCACGAGTGGGTGCAGTATGGCCTCGAGCGCTGCCAGTTTACCTTTTTGGCCGAAGACTTCACGCCCGAGCAACGTGCGGTTTATGATCTCACCCTCCAGCGCATGCGGGAATAGCTTGGCTACTTTTTCCACCGCCTCTCCGCGCCTGCCGAGCAATGCATGGACGATTTTATCAGAATCACAGACGGCAACCCCACATTCCGCAAATTGTTTCGCTACGGTCGTCTTACCCATGGCGATGGAACCTGTGAGGCCGAGAATGATCATCGCAGCTCCTGTAATACGCGCTCACGCAATTCATCCGTGACTTCCGGCATAATTTCCGGAAACCAGATATGAAAAGCATTTGCCGCCTGATATAATAGCATTCCGAGCCCATCCACAATTGCGTTACCGCGCGCCTTGGCTTGTCCGAGCAAGGGGGTGATCAATGGATTGTAGACGATGTCCGTTACCAGTGCATTTCGCGGGAGATTGTCGAGTGAGATCTCCAATGGCGGCTGCCCCTTCATTCCTAAGGAAGTAGTATTCACAAGTAACGTTATATCCTTTAAGTGGACCTCAATCTCGCTCCAGTCAATGACGGTGACATGGGCATTTTTTTCCTTGGAAGAAGCGGTTTTGATATGCGCTGCGAGTGCTTCCGCTCGCGCTCTCGTACGGTTTGTGATGATCAACTCATCGCAGTAAGGATCAAGGGCAAAACATACTGCCTTTGCAGCACCGCCTGCGCCCAGCACAAGGCTCTTCTTTGCAGTGTGCTTTAAATCGCATTTGGACGAGAGGTTTTTCTCAAATCCCCATGCGTCCGTATTTAGCCCCACAAGCTTCTCATCATGCATCCAGAGTGTATTAATCGCGCCGATATGGGAAGGGTGTACAGGAACGCCTTCAAGACTATCCACGAATTTCATGGCCGCTTCTTTATGCGGGATCGTCAGATTAACTCCGGCATAATTTTCCTCGAACATTGTATGGCGCATAAAATGTTCTAATGCTTCGGGTGCTACTTCAATGGCGTTATAAGTAGCATTGACGCCATACTGTCTGATCCACTCTCCATGGATGACCGGGGAAAGGCTATGGCGGATAGGGTATCCTAAAACCGCTAACTTCTTTACTGCCTCTGTCATATCTGTTCTTCCAAACTTACTTTTCGGGCGGTTTAGCAGGAGCGGGTATCGGCACCGGTGCTGGTTCAGCTTTTTTCTGCTCGGCGTCTTCTGCTTTTTTGTGGTCTGCCACAATCTTGTCGATATCCGGCGCAGGCTTATCGAACACATTGAAAATACCGCGCAGGAACCCAGGGGTAAGCGCCGAAAGCGGGTTCACGGTAACGGAAGGATCACCGGTTTTGCCCTTCATATGGTAATTCATACCGATAATACCCTTGCCCTCACCGCCCATCAGCATATCGCCGATCAGAGGTACATTACCAATAATGGTGTTCATCGTATAGGATGGAATAATCAACCCGCTGAGATCAAGCGTAGAGTTGTTCTTATCAATCGTGCCATCTGCTGTGAGGCCCAGCGCATTGCCATGCGTCTTGGCGCCTTTGAGCACAATAATCCCGCTACGATAGGTGTAAGGTGCCAGAAGCTTGTTAAACACGATGCCTTTGCCTGTCAGCGTATCGATAACGCCTGTGAGAGAGGCAATGGTAAGAATCTTGGTCAGCAGCGGCGCATTCTTCAGCGTGTAGTCGCTCATGACGAGCGCACCTTCCAGATTGTCGCCGTGATAAACGCCGCTCAGCTGCATCTTCCCGCCCTGGATACTGTCGCTGATGCCGATGACGCGGAACAACTCACCTGCATTATCGGTGGCGGCGTTCAGCTTGCCGTCGCGAATGGCATAGGTAAAGGAAGCATTGTCCGGTAATGTCCCGGTGACATCGGCAGATTTGCAGATCGTGGGGCAATCCGCCTGTATGTTTGCAGAAGTAAGCGTACGTTTGTCACCGAAAATGACTTTTCCTGCTTTAATATTCAGGTTGAAACCGAGATTGCTCGAACCGTTTCCATTTACATAAGGCGAGACATCCAGCACATTGCCGTTGGCTGTAACCGTAACGCCGCTATTTGTTTTACGGTAGTCCAGATGCGTGAGGTCATTCTCACCGAACAGCACTTTAGTAAAAATAAGCGAATTAAAACCGCCCGTCTTTCTATCCAGTTCACCGCTACCGGAAACTTTGACATCTGAACCCTGCAACATGAAGGACTTTATCTGGGTGTTACCTGATGGCAATGCCTGTGTTTCCACATCAAGCGTTTCAGGCACGCCTGCTTTTTTGTAAAAACCATGTTCGGCCAGTGCGATGTCCGTGCGGGTAAGGTCCAGTTTGGCCTTGCTGGTATCTGTTTTGGAGGATTCGGTGAATTGTGCGTTTACACCGATGCTGCCTGTGGCGAAATCGATGCCGGAGAGACCAAAGGTAGCAAGCTTATCGACAGGCATATCGCATTGGATGCTGTACTTCGTTTCATTGCCTTCCGCAAAACTGCTATAGAGATCAAGGTGCATCGGCACTTTATTAATCGTGGCAGCCCCCTGTACCTTGACGCCTTTATTATCCAGCGCCAGATCGACATTCGCGTTTTCAACGTCCTGTTTGCCAAGGAACTTAGGCTGTGAGACGCCGCCCAGTTTGGCGTCAATGGCGTAATGCATATCTTCGCCTTCTCTGTTCTGCTCAGAAAAGGCGATAAAGTCGAGTTTCGCGGTACCGGTGGCGTGGCCGGTAACGGCGTTGGTAATATGCAGCTTGTCAGCCTTTTCAACTTGCGGCAGGGCAAGGAAGGCTGCGACGTCGGTCGCAGGCGCATCCGCATTCAGTTCCATGAACATTTTAACATCGTCAGGGTACATATCCGGCATGCTGATATGGCCCGCGCTGATGATGCTTCCTGTCAGGAATTTCGCGCTCGCCACCTTTACATCCATCGACTTTCCAGTAAAAGCGATTACCGCGCTTACATCTGTTACAGCCGGGTGATTCGGCAAATATTTAACATCGGCGCCACGGACAGCGATAGTTGCGGCAATATCTTCTTGTGGCGTATCCTTAAGTTTCATATCGCCGGGTTTAAAGTGCAGGTCGACACTGGCTTTCGTAATTGTTCCGTTCATAATGCGCGTGGTAACCCAGGAACGCGAATGCGGCGAAAGTATTGTGGGCCATACATGTTTTACTTCATTGACAGCGACATTGGCGGTCTGCGCATGCATATCAAGTGCATAATCGCCGCCGACTTTCTGCGCGCTGCCGTTGAAGGAAAGTGATATGGGCTTGGAATCGCTGCCAATCAGCTCAAGTTGACCATTGGTAATGGTAACACCATCGAGTTTACCTGCTGTGCTGCCGAATATTTTTAGGCTTTTGAGGTTAATAGGATTAGGAAGCGCTTCAGGATATTTAATGCTGCCCGGCCCGGATTCCAGTCCAAAGTCAAGCTTTTGAATATCGCCCTTCAGATCGGAAGCGACATCGACTGAGCCTGAAAGTAAGACATTCACACCAGATAGCCATTGCTGGGAGGGAAACAGGCCATAAAGCACGGAGGTGGGAATAGACTTATAAACAAGCCGTGCGGAAGCTTTATCGTCATGTTTCTGCACGGTGAAATTAGAAAAGATCTCACCTTTGCGGTCGCTGAATGCAAGAGGAATTTCCAGTGCCCCGCTTAAAACGCCGTGTTTGCGGTATATTTCCAGTGAAGCTTCGGAAGACCGGAGCAATATGCCTGTCATCCTATTCTTAATGACGCAGTTTGCATGACGGATGATCAGGGATTTAAGGTGGCGTAACGGATTATTGCTCTCTTCCGACATAAGTAGTGGAATCAGCGGAGCAACAGGGGCAGGCTCTGCCTTTTCCGGCTGCGGCTGGCCGGGTAGCAATGTCTGCGGCGCTACCTGACGCTCATCCATACCGGTGGAGATACTGCCGTCATCATTCTGGATAAGGGTAATATTAGGGTATAGTACCTCCAGCGAATGGACATCAAACTGGCCCAGCAGCAGCCTTCGCAGATAAATATTCATGACGATCTGCGGGAAGTAAGCAACGACAGCATTATTTGCGTTGATAACTTCTACATTCTTGATGCTGATACCCAGCGGATTATGGATGCTTTCCCAACTGATCTCGGAGCTTTCGATCTTTACCTTAAATCCGTCTGCCGGAGAACTGAGCGAGGATTCGATATAGGGAGTCAGTGAGTCGATCGAGCGCGGCCCTGTCTTCACCCAAAGCAAGAGCGCAGCCATGCATACGGCGCAGAATACAACTACGCCGATCAGGAAGCCGCCAAGCAGCTTCAGAACATTACGCTCAATTCGTAGAATTCTGGGCATGATTCGCTGTTTTTAGTGGGCATTGAACGTTTACTATATAGTCTTTGGCGCGCGCTTCAATATAACTATCCGTAAATGCGACGCCGGAGCCGCTGATGGAAGTGAAAACACCATGTTCAAAAAGGAACTGCTGTAATGTTTTAAGCGTGATCACAACGCCTACGCTGTTAATTTTCTCCGGTTTGGGGGAGCCGGGCTGGAAAACGGCCTGTGCAACCACCACACCGATCACGTTGCCGCTAGTGTCGAACACAGGCCCGCCAGAATTGCCATGCGCCAGCACGTCGGTTATGTAGAGCCATTTATTATTGTCGACATTATTGATCTGGATATTTTCGATCTGCGATTCAACCATTTTATATTCCCCGCGTGCACCCGCTTCTCCGGGATAGCCGATGATCAGCACCTTATCCCCTGTTTTAAGCTCATCGATGTTATAACGCAGCGGCGCGAATTCCAGCGGTGGCATGTCGCTTTCGATAAGCGCCAGGTCGCGATTCTCGTCAATAAAGCTGACAGTCGCTTTGCGCTCGGAAACGGCTCCCTTGATGATCACCTTGCTGCATCCCTTGACCACGTGCGCGTTGGTCACGATATATTGCCGGTTAATAAAAAATCCAGTGCCGGAGAGAATGGAAAACTCCTCCATCTCCTCAGAATATGCAATGAGTGGCATAAGCAGGAAACAGAAGAAGGCAAAAAAACTGCGATACATAGCGGAACCGGCGAGAGAGAAATGGGTAGAAATTTTTCTGGATTGTCTTGGAAATATCTGAAACTAATATAATCCTATACGATAGTGCAATAAGAAATCTTTCCTGGTGCGGAGATGTGGCCCATGTGGGGAACGGACTGGAACGAACGTGCGGAAAAACTGGAAGCGCAGGGGCTATACCGCGCCGATACGGAGCATGACGCCTGCGGCGTCGGCCTGATAGCGGCCATTGACGGCAAGCCAAGACGCGAGGTCGTGGAAATGGGCATCCGTGCGCTCAAAGCCGTTTACCATCGCGGCGCAGTGGATGCGGACGGCAAAACCGGTGACGGTGCAGGCATTCACCTGCAGATACCGCAATTATTCTTTGAGTCCTACCTTGCGCGCATCGGCAAGAAGCTGCTGAACGACCGCTTTGCAGTCGGCATGGTATTCCTGCCGCGCAAGAACATGAAGGCACAGGAAGAATGCCGGACAATCGTAGAAAGCGAAGTGCTGCGCCTCGGCTTTTCCATCTATGGCTGGCGTCAGGTGCCCGTAAATCCCACAGTGATTGGGGATGTAGCAGCGGATTCAAGGCCGGAAATCGAACAGATTCTGATCGCAGGTAATGAGAGGGCGAATGAAGAAGAGTTCGAGCGTAAGCTTTTCCTGATCCGTAAACGCATTGAAAATGCGGTCTGCGCTCAGGCGATCAATGATTTCTATCTCTGTTCGCTGTCAGGCCGGTCGCTGATTTATAAAGGGTTGTTCAAGGCGGAGCAGTTGACGGAATTTTATCCGGATCTGCTGGATGTATGCTTCGTTTCTTCCTATGCGATTTTCCATCAGCGTTTCTCGACCAACACGGCTCCGGCATGGCATCTGGCGCAGCCGTTCCGAGTCCTCGCGCATAACGGCGAGATCAATACGCTCAAAGGCAACATGAATTTCATGAAAAGCCATGAAATGACCATGACCTGCCCGGAATTCGCTGGCATGGAAAAAGATCTGCGTCCCGTCATTCCGGCGAACACTTCCGATACAGGCGCACTGGATGCCGTCATGGAAATGCTCGTGCGCGCAGGCAGGCCGCTACCGCTCGCAAAACTGATTCTGGTGCCGCCTGCATGGCTTACGGCGTCGGATATGCCGCAGGCGCACAAGGATATGTTCGCCTATACCGCCTGCATATCTGAAGCATGGGACGGTCCGGCGGCGATTGCGGCAACAGATGGCAGGTGGGTAATCGCAGGGATGGACAGGAACGGCCTGCGCCCCATGCGCTATTCCTTGACGGAAGACGGTCTGCTCGTCATGGGGTCCGAATCCGGTATGGTGCCAGTGGATGAAACCAAGGTCCAAAAACGTGGCCGTCTGGGACCGGGTGACATTATCGGCGTGGATCTGAAAGAAGGCATATTCTACACCGACGGTGCACTGAAAGATATGCTGGCTGGCGTGGAACCGTTTGCGCAGTGGGTTAAAAATATTACGCATTTTGACGAACTGCCTCCTGTGGAAACGCCAGATGCAGCATTACTGAGACCGGAAGCCCTGCTAAAAGCGCAGATTGCCTCTGGTATTACGTCGGAAGATATCGAGCTGGTGCTGCAGCCGATGGCGGAAACCGGCAAGGAAGCAATCGGCTCGATGGGAGATGATACGCCGCTTGCCATTCTCTCTGGAAAGTACCGCAACCTCAGCCATTTCTTCCGCCAGAATTTCAGCCAGGTCACGAATCCGCCTATCGACAGCCTTCGCGAACGCCGCGTGATGAGCCTGAATACGCGCTTTGGTAATAACGGTAATTTCCTGGCGTTCGACGAATCGCATAGCCGTACCTTACTGCTTTCATCGCCCGTGTTGTTAAATGCGGAGCTGGAAAAACTGCGCCAACATTTCGCGGATAAAGTAATAACAATTGATGCGCTTTTTCCCGTAGATGGTGGAGAAGAGGCATTGCGCAAAGCAATCGATAATGTCATTGCACAAGCCGAGTCCGCGATCCAATCCGGGAGGCCGTATATTGTCCTGACGGACAAGAAACGTGACGAGAAACATGCAGGCATCCCAATGATTCTGGCAGCCGGCGCGCTTAATACGCATCTTGTGCGCCGTAAGTTGCGCAAGAGCGCCTCTATTATCGTACGCACAGCGGAATGTTTGGATGTGCACCATTTTGCCGTGCTCATTGGTGTTGGGGCTACGGTGGTCAACCCATGGCTTGCGGAAGCGACGATTTTCGACCGCCATGCACGCGGCCTGCTGGGTAAGCTTTCCATTACTGATGCATTGAATAACTTTAAAGAAGCGGCAGGAAACGGCATTTTGAAGATCATGTCCAAGATGGGCATTTCCATCGTCAGTTCCTATCGCGGCGGCTGTAATTTTGAGGCGCTCGGCCTGTCGCGCGCACTCGTAAGCGAATATTTCCTGAGCCTGCCGTCACGTATCTCCGGCATCGGGCTTGAAGGTATACAGAACAGGGTGCTGGAGCTGCACCATAAAGCTTATGCTAACGGCAATGTACTGCCTATCGGTGGTTTCTATCGCTTCCGGGCGCGGGAGGAGACACATGCATGGCAGGCGGAGGCGATCAGCCTGTTGCAAAAAGCTTGTGTAACCGGTGATTATAGCCTGTATAAACAGTTCAGCAAAATCATCGCGGATGAGCCGCCTATTGCACTGCGCGATCTTTTAGGATTCAGCTCCGACCGAAAAGAGATTGAACTTGCAGAAGTGGAGCCGACCGCGGCTATCCGCAAACGCTTTATTGCACCTGCCATGTCGCTTGGCGCATTGTCGCCGGAAGCCCATGAGACGCTGGCCGTTGCCATGAACCGTATGGGGGCGGCATCCAATTCCGGCGAAGGCGGGGAAGGGGCGGAGCGTTATAAACCCAGGGCCAATGGCGATAATGCCAATTCCGGTATTAAACAGATCGCATCGGCACGTTTCGGCGTAACGGCGGAATATTTGAATAGCGCTTCGGAGCTGCAGATAAAGGTAGCGCAAGGCGCAAAACCCGGCGAAGGTGGGCAGTTGCCGGGCTTCAAGGTGACCGCTGAAATCGCGCGCTTGCGTCATGCAACGCCGGGAGTGATGCTGATTTCTCCACCGCCGCATCATGACATTTATTCAATTGAAGACCTCGCGCAGCTGATTTTCGATCTTAAGCAGATCAATCCCGCTGCGACAGTTTCGGTCAAGCTGGTGGCGCAATCCGGTATCGGCACGATTGCAAGTGGCGTGGCAAAAGCAATGGCGGACAAGATCGTTATCGCCGGTCATGTCGGCGGCACAGGCGCAAGCCCGCTTTCCAGCATCAAGCACGCAGGCATTCCATGGGAGATGGGGCTGGCAGAAGCCAATCAGGTGCTGACGCTCAATCGCTTGCGTCATCGCGTGAAGCTGCAGACGGACGGTGGATTGAAAACAGGGCGTGACATTGTGGTTGCAGCCATGCTCGGCGCGGAGGAATACGCGCTCGGCACTGCGGCGCTGGTAGCGATGGGCTGCCTTATGGTGCGCCAATGCCATAATAACACCTGTCCGGTCGGTATCACGACGCAGGACCCGGATTTGCGCAAGCGGTTTGAGGGCAAGGTGGAGCATGTTATCAACTTGTTCAGCTTCGTAGCCGAAGAGATACGCGAAATTCTCGCAAAGTTAGGCTATACGACACTCGATGAGATCATCGGCCGCACCGATCTGCTCACACAGATTAATTATGGCAGCGAAGATCTGGTTGATCTGGATCTGAATCCACTGCTTTCGCTGGCCGATCCGGGCGTGCATGCGCGCCGTTTCTCGCTCTCGGGCCGTAACGAAGTGCCGGATACGCTTGACGCCCGTATTATTCAGGAAGCGCAGCAGGCGCTGCAAACGGGAGAGAAAATCCGCCTCCGCTATGACGTGCACAATACCCAGCGTGCAATAGGAACGCGCCTTTCATCTATCATGCTGAAACGCTTTGCAGGGACGGAAGTGCCGCCTGATCAGGTAGTGCTGGATCTTCATGGCTCGGCAGGACAGTCGCTCGGAGCTTTCGCCGTGCAGGGCGTAAAAATATGCGTCATGGGTGATGCAAATGATTATGTCGGCAAAGGACTCTCTGGCGCCACCATCAGCCTGAAACCTTCCGCCTCTTCTACGCTCTCAGCGCACGAGAATACGATTATCGGCAACACGGTGTTATACGGGGCAACATCAGGAAAGCTTTTTGCGGCAGGAGAGGCGGGCGAGCGCTTCGCTGTACGCAATTGCGGTGCAATGACTGTGGTGGAGGGCTGCGGTTCCAATGGCTGCGAATATATGACAGGCGGTATGGCCGTCATACTGGGGCAGGTGGGAGACAATTTCGCCGCCGGAATGACGGGCGGCATGGCATTTGTATATGATACAAATAATAATTTCGCAGCAAGGGTAAACCCTGAAACAGTCGTCTTCCAGCGCCTTGCTTCACCTTATTGGGAAGGAAAGCTGCGCACGCTGATAGAAGAACATGCAACGGAGACCGACTCTGCCTATGCAAAGGATATATTAAAACACTGGCACGCCAGCCTCGCGCGGTTCTGGCAGGTATGCCCCAAGGAGATGGTGGAACGTCTGGAACAGCCATTGCAGGCTGCTGCTTAGAGAGAGGAACAGGGTGAGCGAAAAGAAAAATTACTGGCTATTTAAGTCCGAACCGTTCAAATGGTCTTGGGATATGCAGGTAAAAGCTGGTGCAAAGGGTACGTTCTGGGATGGCGTGCGCAATCATCTTGCGAAACAGCAGCTCATGGCAATGCGCAAAGGCGACCAGGGCTTTTTCTATCACTCCAATGAGGGCAAGGAAATCGTAGGGATTGTTGAGGTAATCCGCGAGCATTATCCTGATCCTACGGCAGAACCGGGTGAGCCCTGGGTTGTGGTGGATATCAAAGCCGTGAAGCCCGTTCCCAAACTGGTAACCCTCGCACAGATCAAGGCGGAGGAACGCCTTGCTAAAATGTCGCTCGTCACGTCCGCTCGCCTTTCCGTACAGCCCGTAACTGCCGAAGAATGGAAGCTTATCTGCAAAATGGGCGGAATAAAATAGCCCTGCAGGCTAAGAAGTTAACAATAATTTAAGAAATGGAGGGTAATATTGTCAGCACATTTGTGCTGATGTAAGTGGCTACGTATGGCTAAGAAAATAGAGGATATGAATGACCGCCAGTTGCGGGTGGAAATTCATCATACGAATGATCCTGCGCGTATTGAGGCAGCAGAAAAGCGCCTGAAAGAAATCACGTCTGCAAAAAATCAGGGTACTCTGAAAGGGATTCTAAACACTGCTACTAAAAGGAAGGCGGAATTAAAAGCAGCGACGGATGCATCTTCTTCAGGCAGAGGAAATTCTGCGGGACGCGGAAAACCGTCCGGAGGTAATACTCCTTCTGGCAAGGACCGTTGGCCCGAAAGCAGATTGAGGAGAGCGATGCGGGATGAAGGAGATCCCGAAGCCTATGCGATTCTGAAAGGCCGTAACCGGGTTAATGGTGCGGATCAAAGAAAATATGATGAGGCACGCAATAAAAACACGCGGGCGGCTAGTGATACGCCTAGAATTTCTCCATGGGAACGCAGGCGCCTTAAAAAAAACGCGGCGGCAGGAGACAAGCAGTCTTTCGAGAAATTACAGCAGGCGGGAGAACTAACATCTGACATAGAACAAAGATATAAAAATACGAGCGCGCGTTCTTCTGGAGGGTGGGTTGACAGGACTTCATCGTCCCGTCGTCCACAGGGGAGTCAGGAAGAGCGCTGGATTGCAGAAATGCAGCGGAATGTTACTGATCCCGACCAGCGAAAATTTGCCGAAGAAAGAGCGCGAGTAACTTTTGAAGATCTCCGAAAGTCAGGGTACAGCGATGAAGTAATTGGGGAGGTGCTTGACCAATACAAAGGAAAGTTTGACTTAAGCCGCGAGCGGCAGGCAGGAAGGCAGCTCAGAGCAAAATTAGAGGAAGAAGAGCGCAGAAGGCGAAATGAAGAAGGCGACCAGAGGAGAGGGCGGTAGGTAATCTCTGGGTATCGCAAAGCGCATCAGTGCGGCATGCTTTGAGAGCCCGCAGGAAAGGAAGCTTCCAGATGGTAGTAGATCTGCTGTTTTATCCCGCCCGGCGCAGCAGCAGATAACCGTCCCCAGCCCCGGAAAGGCTGACGTTATTAATGTTCTGGACAATCTCTGCCAGCCGCTCGAAACAGACTGGTTTTACAAGATAGCCGTCTGCCCCCAGTTCTTCAGCCCGTCTGCGATCCTCGTCATAGGTGGAACCCGTGCACATGATAACGGGGATATGCTTCAGGTCACCACTGGAGCGTATATATTCCAGCACCTCAAACCCATCTATACCCGGCATATTGATATCGAGCAGTACCAGATCCACGCTGCGTCCTTCCATCACTTCCCGGCGTAGGGTTGAGAGCGCCTCCTGACCGTCATTGGCCACAAGCATCTTGCATTGCATGCGCGCATTATCCATGAGGATGATCTTGGTCAACTCGATGTCGGATTTGCGGTCGTCCACAAGCAGGATAGTTGCCAGTTTCTCGATATCGACTGCTTCCAGCTCTTCTGCACGGCTCGGAATGGCGACAGCCTGCATCTGAACGGCATCGGGCTGAGCTTTGGGTAAAGTGAACATAAAGCTTGTGCCGCCTTCTTCATTAGGCTCACACCAGATGGTGCCGCCATGCAGTTCGACAATTTTTTTGCAGATGGCAAGCCCAAGCCCCGCTCCCTGTTCTTTAACATCCGAAAGCCGTTTGAAAGGCATAAAAACCTTGGCATAATATTGCGGATCAATGCCCGGGCCGTCATCGCTGACGCTGAAGAGCCAGTGACCGTCATGTTCACCGGCACCGATACGGATATGCACATTCGGGCCGCCATGGCGAATGGCGTTGCTGAGCAGGTTCTGCCATACCTGAAGTATCTGGATTCTGTTGGCATAGGCGTAGGGCAGGGTTCCTACCGTAATCTCTGCGCCGTATTCGCTGATGAGGTGGTTGAGATTCTCTTTTGTATCTTTCAGCACCCGGATCATATCCAGTGTTTCCATCTGCACCTGTTCCTCCGCATCCAGCTGCGTATAGAGAAACACGGTATCGATCAGCATGGTCATGCGGCTGGTGGCATCCTGGATAAAGCGGAAATATTTCTGCATTTTATCGGGTGAATTCCAGTTCTCCAGAATCATAGCGGTAAAGGATTGTATCGTGCGCATTGGCTCTTTAAGGTCATGCGCCAGGGCGCGGGTAAATATTTCCAGTGAATTACGCTGATCATCGATACGTTTCTGCATCTCGCCATGTTCGACAGCCATCGGAATAATGCGCTGCATTGTATCGGCTGCGATGGTGGATTTCGTGATATAATCCTGCGCGCCTTCCTTCATAGCCTCTACGGCAACGCCTTCATTGCCATGGCCGGTGAGGATGATAACAGGAATATGGGCATTGCGTGCCCGGATACGCTTAAGCACTTCAACGCCATTCCTGCCGGGCAGCGAATAATCCAGTAATACGCAGTCGGGCTGGTAAGTCTCAATGGCTTCTAATCCGGAATCACCGCTGCCAGCTTCAAGCACGGTTACATTGTCGCCAAACGCATGGCGAAGCTCTCTCTGGCACAGAATACGATCGTCGATATTGTCATCAATCACTAAAACGCAAAGTTTCTGATTCATCAGGTCATTCATGAGGATTCTCCGGGCAATAACGCTATTTCAAACCAATATTCCTTAATGCGGGTAACGGCATCGATCAAACCGTCGAAATTAACAGGTTTCTGAATATAAGTGCTGGCGCCAAGCGTGTAGCATTGTTCCACATCTTTAGCATCTGCCGAGGTTGTGAGCACAATGACCGGGATTTTTTTCAGCCATTCATCCTGTTTGATGAGGTGGAGCACTTTTCTACCGTCGATACCCGGCATGTTCAAATCCAGCAGCACCAGTCCCGGACCGGGGTTAACGCCTTTGATACCGTTATTGAGATAATATTCGCTTTTCTGCAGGTAAGTCATGGCGTCTTTTCCGCTTTTGCACCATTGCACGGGGTTCTTCATATGCGCTGCTTTAAAACTGCGCATGGTAGCTTCATAATCGTCTTCGCTATCTTCAACCAGCAGGATGGTGGCATTCTTGGCATTTTTCGCCTGTCCCATTGTCATTCCCTTTGTGTAATAGTGAAATAAAATACGCTGCCCTGGCCGGGGATGGATTCCAGCCAGATTCTGCCGCCGTGACGTTCCACAATCTTGCGCACGAAGGTCAGGCCCACACCGGTGCCTTTCTTATTGTCATCTTCCTCATTCAGGCGCTTGAACATGCCGAATACATCTTCATGAAATTCCGGGTCAATGCCGATACCGTTATCCCGCACATAGAACACGTCCTGCTCGGGGCCTTTAGCGGTATCCACGCGATCCAGAAAGCCTATTTCGATGATCTTCGTTTCCTTGTCATTATATTTAATGGCATTGGCAATCAGGTTACGAAAAAGCTCGGTAATACGCAGGGTATCGCACACAATGGTTGGCAGGGGCTTGGGAACGACAAGCTTAAGATGATGCTGCATCTCCGTATCCAGCATGCTTTCAATGTCTTTGATCACGAGATTCAGATCCGTAGCCTTCACAGCCAGTTCCTGACGGCCGAGGCGTGAGAAGTAAAGCAGGTCATTCACCAGGCGTTCCATACGCTTACTGAGATATTCAAGACGCTGCAGGCGTCTGGCACCTTCCGCATCCAGTTTATTGTGGTAGTCCTGCTGCAGAAAACGCGCGTTATTATAAAGACCGCGCAGGGGTTCCTTCAAATCATGTGAGGCAATATAAGCGAATTCATCCAACTCTTTATTGCTGCGCTCCAATTGGCCCATATATTTTAAAAGACGGGCCTCGGTTGCCCTCCGTTCGGTAATATCGCGTATGATCCCTGAAAAATGCTGCTTTCCTTCCAGCATATAAACGCTGGCCGAAAGGTCGATCGGGAAAATCGAGCCATCCTTGCGCTTTGCCTTAACCTCACGACCGGTTCCAGGGATATTAGCCTCTTTTGTATCGAGATAGTGTTTTAAATAATTATCATGTTCATTGTGATAAGGTTCCGGCATCAGGATATTCAGGTTCTGACCTATGACCTCTTCTGCGCGGTACCCGAAAATCTTTTCGCATGCCTTGTTGAAACTCTCGATCTGTCCCGTCTCGTCGGTCGTAATAATACCGTCATTGACGTTATCTACTACTGCTCTCAAGCGGGATTCACCGCTTTCCCTGGACCGTTTATAGAGAACCTCCAGTTCCCTGTTCGCATTATGAAGCTGTGCATTGACATGTTCAAGCTGGGCAGTGCTGGGTAATTGCAGGGCTTTGGGCATCAGGGAACTCATGATAAAAAGAGTCGAAATCGAAGCGGCTGCCGTCATTGCCTTAATTACGCCCTCCACTGCGTAATCCGGGTGCCATATGACCCATATACTCATGATATGTGTAGTACCGCATAAAAGAATGAAGGCACCGAATAACAGGAAGACGGCCTGAAAAGGAACGTCTTGTCGCTTTCGTACAAAATAGATGAGCCAGAATGGAATGGCATAATAAGCGAAGGCGATCCCGGCATCGGAAAAAATATGCAGCCATAAAATACTTGGCTGCCATAGAAAACAATGCCCATGGGGCAGAAAATCACTGGAGCGAAAGAAATCGGCAATCGCCTGAATCATGCAGACATCCGTTTTGATTGTGCGGTGGAGATTTTTACACAATTTATGATTGGACTACAATATGTAAATACGACTGGTCAGTATGAATATACGCCGCTTTTTCCGAATATGTTACATATTTATCAATATGTTCCATATTGAGAACGATATAAAAAATACGAGTGCGCGCTAAACCCTGGCGTGTTTTTAATCTAAAATTAACCCCATCGTGATAATTATGGCACAAGTCTTTGACTGTCCGTGCGGAGTTATTTTTTTATATTGTGATTTTTACCGGATACTGTCAAAAAAATGAAACAAAGTTGTGATATAGTTCTAGGTGCTAAGAAGCTGGTCGTTAAAGAATTTTATGAAGTCAGTGCGATCAGCGCAACAAACCGGAATTATATCAGGGAGATAACGTATGTCTGAGTCAGGACGTCTACAAGCGGATCCGCTTTTTCAGGGGTTGGCGCGCCCGCCGATGGTAATGGGTGTAAGCTATATGTTTTTCGTGCTTAATGCTCTGACTTGTCTGATCGCATTCATCAATACGTCCAATTTTATCGTGTTGTTCTTTGTAGCGCCATCTGTCCATGCTGTGGGATATCTGCTATGTCTCAAGGAACCGCTGGCGATTGAATTGATCATTCTGCGTTGCAGTAAGGGAACGAGATGTCAGAACCGCCCGTTCCACGGTTATACTAACTCATATGATGTGTTTTAAATGATGCTGAAACCGAAGCTGAAACTAAAGCGCCGTGCAACTGCCAAAGCGGCTTATTCCAGAAAGGAATATCCGGTAGCGAATTTCATACCCTACCTGCACCATTATAATGATGAGACTATCATCACGAAAGATGGCGAGCTTGTCCAGTTTATCAAGGTAGATGGCTTCTCGTTCGAAACTTCGGACGACGAAGATCTCGACATGAAGAAAATGGTGCGTAATTCGCTGCTCAAAAGTATGGCAGATGGTACGCTGGCTATCTGGTTTCATATCATCAGGCGTCGTAAAAGCGCATTCCCCGGAGGGGAGTTTGCGCCCGGTTTTGCGCGCGCGGTGAACGACAAATGGAAACAGAAGCACCATTCGATGGACTCGTATGTAAACGAGTTATACATCACCGTGGTACGTAAGGCAGATACGGAAGGTGCGGCGAAGCTCGCGCACTATTTCAACAAGATCAGCGATAGCACAAACAAGTCTTCCAAAACGGAAAGCATGCGTGAAGCGCATAAGGAGTTGACGGACGTCTCGCATCGTATTCTCGCCAGCTTCCGCGATTATGGGGCAAGACAGCTCAGCATTTACGAAAGGGATGGCGGTGTTTTCTCGGAGCCTCTGGAGTTCCTGAGCAAGATCGTCAATTGCGGTGTGAGCCAGCCTATTCAGGTGACGCCCGGCGACATCTCACATAACCTGATGATGCAGCGCCTGTATTTCGGCAGGGACGCTATTGAGATCCGCGGCCTTACCAAGAAGCGCTATGCCGCTATGATCAGCATCAAGGAATATTCGAATGCGACGGCTGCAGGCATTATGGATGCGTTTCTGCAGCTGCCCCACGAATTCATCGTCAGCCAGTCCTTTGTTTTCACCAACCGCCAGACCAGCATCAGCAATATGCAGCTGCGCCAGCGCCGTATGATCCAATCCAACGATGCCGGTGTTTCCCAGGTCATTGAAATCAGCGATGCGCTGGATATGGCGCAAAGCGGACATGCAGCCTTCGGAAGGCATCACCTGACCATCATGTGTCTGGAAGAAAGCCTTGAACGGCTTGACGATGCGGTATCGATGGCGACATCCGAACTGATTAACGTCGGCATCAATCCAATCCGTGAAAAGATGATTATGGAACAGTGCTTCTGGGCACAGCTTCCGGCCAATTTCAGCTTTGTCGGACGTAAGGCTGAAATTAACACGCTGAACCTTTCAGGCTTTGCATCGCTCCATAATTATCCCACCGGGCGCATGGCCAATAACCATTGGGGAGACGCCGTAACGGTATTCGATACGTCTTCCGGCACGCCTTACTTCTTTAACTTCCACCTGCGTGATGTGGGCCATACAACGATTATCGGTCCTACCGGCGCCGGTAAAACCGTATTGATGAACTTCCTGTGTGCACAGGCGCAGAAATTCCGCTGCAGGCTTTTCTTCTTCGATAAGGACCGTGGTGCGGAAATTTTTATTCGTGCGCTGGGCGGTAATTATAACATTATCGAGCCGGGCGAGCGTTGTAACTTCAACCCGCTGCAATTACCCGATACGATGGAGAACCGCAATTTCATCGGCGAATGGCTAAAGGTGATGGTCACGGTGAACGATGAACCGTTCACGGCAGAAGATATGGAAAAGATTACAGATGCGGTGGTGGGCAATTATAAGCTTGATCCCAAAGACCGTATCCTACGTAATATCGCACCGTTCCTTGGTATGGAAGCGCCGGGGACGATCGCAAGCCGCCTCAAAATGTGGCATACCGATGGGCAATACGCGCAGTTATTCGACAATCTGAACGATACGGTAGATTTCAGCGACGCTGCTGTGTTCGGCTTTGAAATGGGGCCGGTGCTCAACAATAAGGCCACGCTTGCGCCGGTGTTGCTCTACCTGTTCCATAAGATCAATCTTTCACTGGATGGCACACCGACCATCGTCGTACTGGACGAAGCCTGGGCGCTTATCGATAATCCGATCTTTGCCAGCAGGATTAAGGACTGGCTGAAAACCCTGCGTAAGCTGAATGCAATGGTGATCTTCGCTACACAGAGCGTAGAAGACGCCACTAACAGTTCCATCAGCGATACGCTGGTGCAGCAGACCGCAACACAGATATTCCTGCCCAACCCCAAGGCTACGGATGTATACCGCAAAGCCTTCATGCTTTCCGAACGGGAATTCAATCTGCTCAAAAGTACGGACCCCGGATCGCGCTTCTTCCTGGTGAAACAGGGTAAGGACGTGGTGGTCGCCCGAATCGACCTCTCCGGGATGGACGATATTATAAGCGTGCTTTCAGGACGTGCGGAAACTGTTGGTATATTGGACGAAGTGCTGAATGAATACGGGGACGACCCGGCAATCTGGCTTCCGATATTCCAGCAAAGGGTGCGGGAGTTATGAAGGCTGCCGCCGAGGGAAATTCTGGTCTGGTGCTGAAAATGGGGAGTTGGCGGGTCATTATTATGGCGTTGCTGGCCGTTGTGGTGGCAGGGATGTTTGCCGCCCCGGCCAGGGCCGACCTGGCCAACTGCGACCAATTGCGTCAGGCAAACCCCTGGCAATTCTTCAATCCTCTGATGAGGTGTTTTACCGATCCCGATCCCCAGATGCAGCCGACGGACCCGTTCGGCACACAATATGGTGCACCGCCTACGACCACTGGACTGATCCCGACAGCGACCATCAATTTCATGAAAAACACCAAGAGCTTTTTCATGCCGGCCATAACGGCCATGGCGACATTTCTGATTGCCTGGTTCGGGTATAAATTAATGATGGGGGATGCCCAGAACGTCAAGGGCGATACATTTACGATCTTATTCAAGATTGCCGGGGTGTATTTCTTCCTGGCCGAAGCGCCCGTAATTTATAATTACATGCTGCAAATCATGTTGAACCTGAATCAGATCATCAATGATGTGGTGAACAAGGCGGGGGGATTATTCTGTACGAAACCCGACCTGTGGCAAAGATTCGACTGTCTTATGGTCTGGCTGGCGGGGGCTGGGGGAATAGGATTGCTGCTTATCATAGGGCTTGTCGTTGTGACGACGGCCGGGGTTGGAATTGTGGTGGCGTTTGCGTTTATCTATTTAATGGTGACGCTATTTTTTACCATCGCACGCTTTGCCCAGATTTACCTTATGGCAGTCATTTCATTGTCCCTGATGTTCGCGCTGGGCTATCTCTTCGTCCCCCTGATGTTTTTCAAGAATACATTCCATTTCTTCCAGAAATGGCTGGCCTTGTGCCTGGCCTATGTGCTTATTCCGGTGCTCATGTATGGCTATATGGGCATGATGTTCGTGGCCCTGGATATGAGCGTCATATCGGGGCAATATTCCATCTATCATGAAATATTCGGGCAGAAGGATGTTGCCGGTATGAGCCCGGATAATCCTGCCGTAAGTCCGGCTAATCGCATAAAATGCCCTGATAAACCCACCCAGGACGACCACGGACAAAACGACACGGGCAATTCCGGTACCGGTTGCAGTAACTATGAGCATATATATGCCCTGGTGGGAACGGACGATGCGCAGACGACTGCTGCTAATAAGACAGATTCAGGTATGCTCGGCAATACGGCCAAGGATAACGGTATCCAGGCAATGCAATACCGCTCCTGGTTCCACTCCTCGATGTTTAAATTCTCGACATGGAGCAATGAAGCGGATTTGAATAATATGTCCTGGAATCAGGGGCAGCAGAAAACCCCGGCACAATATTTATTCGACATATTATACGCGTTCCTGGTGGCCTGCCTTTTGATTTACATTATGTATAGCCTGTTGAGCTATATTCCCGACCTCGCAAGCGAACTGGTCTCGCAGGGCACGAGTGCAGGCAAGAATGTAGTCAAGGCGCAGGTGTTTGGGGAAGCGACAACCAAATTTGCACTCGAGTTGATAAAGGAAACTGCAATCGGAGCGCTTGAAGGTGCTAAGACGGGCGGAATACATGGCGCTGCGCTGGGGGCTGGAAAGGCCGCGCTGCAGAAGACGGCTGAAGAAGGTGCAAAGCGTGCAAATGAAATGAAGGATATGGCCAAAGGTGAGGGCGAAGGCGGAGATAAAGGTGGTGATAAAGGCGGACAGGGCGGCGGTGGCGGCCTTGGTGGAGCTCTCGGGGGCGCTGGTGGAGCCGGCGGCGGTCTGGGCGGTGCGCTCGGCGGAGCCGGTGGCGCGGGTGGTGGCCTTGGCGGTGCGCTCGGTGGCGCAGGTGGAGCTGGCGGCGGTCTAGGTGGTGCATTGGGTGGTGCAGGTGGCGCGGGTGGTGGCCTCGGCGGGGCACTTGGCGGCGGCGGAGGTGGCGGCGATAAAGGTGGCGACAAAGGCGGAGGCAAGCAGAAGCAATAATGGTCGGTCGTTCTGGAAATAGAAAGCTGTTCAATATGCTGTCGGGTGCATTATGTGCGCTTGTAGTGTTGTTTTCGCTTGGCTTTCTGCAGGACGCACAAGCAGCCATCTGTAAGGATAGCGCAGGTAATGACGTAAAAGGATTCACCGTTGCATTAGTGTTCTGTGTCCGCTCTTCGATTACGGATGCTTTGACCGGAAGTCATATTACCAATATCATGGGGGCCGGCCATCTCGGCTATTTGACGCAGGTAATACAGTTTCTGACGGCCTATAAATGGGCGGCGATTACGCTGGCAATTGCACTGTATGGCACTAAGCTTGCCACGGTAAATGTGGAAGAGCTTTTAAAGGAAAGTTCGGGGCTGCTCTTCAGGATAGCGTTTGTGTTGTTTCTGTGCGCCAATCTCGGTGCAGCCGGGCAGACGCAGCTATATAATTCTGCCTCCGGCAGCGGTATATACGGCGCGGCGGTAGACTTTGCCGGGGAACTCGTCTCGTTCGTTTCGCTCGGGTTTACCAAAATTACTCAGCATTGCAGTGCGCAGTTCGCAGCATTGCCCGCGGGCGTTAACCAGCAGGAATATTCAGTCTGGCAGGCATTCGATTGTATATTTGAAGGATTGCTGGGCGGCACTGCCGGCCTGACATTTGCGGCAGCCGCTATCATTCTGGCTCTGATAGCGGCCCTATTCTCGGGGGGATTGGGAGTGGCCGTCATTGTTCTCGCGATAACATTATTTGTCATGATACTGCTTTCGCTGGGGAGAGCCGTTTATACTTATATATTATCTTACTTCGTTCTGGCGCTGCTGATCATTATCGGGGCGCTGATCGTTCCGCTATTTGCGTTTGATAGCGAGTATACGAAAGGTATTTTCTGGAAATGGGTCAGCCTGATTGTCTCCACAGTGATGCAGCCGCTGTTCCTGGTAGGATTTCTTTCCTTCTTCATGATGACCGATTACCAGTTCATATACGGTTCGTTCTCCTCGCAGCCCGATACGCCGACGGCAAACGGCGCATATGTTTTTGCCGATGGTACCCAGGCAAGGTGTAACGCGCAGCCTTATGCGGAGTATGCTGCCGGTAATCAGGACAATCCCGACCTTGGCAATGGCAGCGGCGTCTGCTCATTCCCGCAGTTATTGGCAAGCTGCGGCGGGAACATTACGGGATGCATTAAGTGGGAGCCCATTGTTCCGGTGCTTAACCTGCATTGGAAGATCCCTAATGTAAAACCGACCAATGGCGTAACTACAGCATTGCACGATGCGGTAGACGGGCTCAATTTTGTAATCAATTTGCTGGAAGATGCGATTAATGCGGTCGTCAACAGCATCACTGGCTTTTTCTTTAAAGTTCCCAAGCTGGTGCATTTCCCGCTGCAGCAGTTTTTTATTACATTATTTGCCTTTATCATTATTACTTTCGTATTGATGGAGCTGATGAAGAAGATCCCGGAAATGGCAGAGCGCATGACGATCACAGTGGGAATAGGATTAATGAGAATGGCGCAGGTACCGATGGAAGCAGCCATAGTGCGTGCGGTTAAATCGGGCGGCGATGCAATGAAAGGCTCCATGCAATCCACCCTGTTGAAGGGCGGCGGACAGGGGAACCTGAAAGGAATGGGCAAGTCGCTGGCGGGTGGCGGCGCAGGCGCAGCCAAATCCATGGCACGCGGCGGCATGGGAGCTATCGGTTCTATCGTAAAAGGTGGTGCAGGTGCAGCCAAGTCGGCAGCGAAAGGCGATATCAAGGGAGCAGCCCAGTCGCTGGCAGGCGGTGGTACCGGCGCATTGAAGTCGCTGGCGGGTGGTGCCGGAGGCGCAGTCAAATCCATTGGCGGCGGTGTCAAAGGGGCGGCAAAGTCCGCTGGCCAGATGGCGAAAGGACAGGGGATGAGAGATGTCGGCAGAGCATCGAAGGCTGGTGCGAAGTCGGCACTCAGAAGTATCGGCAACAGTCTTTTAAAACGGTGAGACGATACAAAATGAATATGGGCAGGGAAATAATGGAGAGGTTAGGAAGGCAGGCTGCAAAGCTGGCATTCCCGCTCGTGCTCATAATGGTGCTGCTTACCGGCTTTCTCATAACGGCAGGCGGAGCTTTGGCATGTGACAATGACGGCGATGTGAAGAACGCCAATAATGATTGCCGTTGCATGAGCTATATTGAAGGTAAGCTGACGGCGGCAAGCGTGAAGGCAGCCACAATCACGCAAGGCAACGGCTATGACATCGTAAACGGTGTGTTTGAAGCGGTGAATGTGGTCATGCGCAACATGTCGCAACTGTTTTATACCACGATTGTTCAGAATCCCTCTTTCCAGCACGCTGTAAGCGCAGTCGCCATATTATATATTGCGGTGTACGGTGCCATGATAATGTACGGTCTTGCGCCGTTCAGGCCTAATGAAGTGTCCATGCGCCTGATGAAACTGGGCATATTATGGGGAATGGTAGGCGCAGGCGGTTGGACATTCTTCAGCCAGTGGATCGGCGATCCGGCCATCGCCATCATCAACCAGCTTATCACGCTTTTCTCTCAGGCAGGCGGCAGCAACATCACGCCGAATCTCACCACGAACAGCGAGCTAAGTCCCGTCAGTATCAACCTGCTGGTCGGCTCGATGAACATGGTCTTTTCCATGCGTTTCTGTATTGCCATCATCGCAATGATGTTTACCGGCGCATTCGGGTGGTTTTTCGCGCTCATGATCATATGGGGTATCGTCGAGTTCCTGCTGATGATTATCGGTGCGATCATAACCTATGTAAAAGCCATTGTAGCGCTGTCGTTCCTGTTTGCACTCGCCCCTATTTTCTTTGCCTTCATATTGTTTGAGCACAGCAAGAAAATATTCATGCAATACGCCAATACCATAGGAGGATATTTCATACAGCCTATCCTGCTGTTTGGCTTTATCGGGTTCTATGCGAGCGTTCTGACCAGCGTGCTTGCGGATATCCTGTTCAGTTCCGATTATTGCAAGCTGCGCTGGTTCTCCATAGGTTTCATCGATATTGACTGGTGGCGTCCCATTCAGATTGATCCCAATAGCACCAAATGCCTTGCCCATTGCGGCGGTGGTTTCTGGATAGGCAATCCCACTATTTCCGTGATGAACATATTCTATTTCCTGTTGTTGACCCATATGGGTAAGAATCTGGCGAAATTCATTGAAAGCATGACGTCCGATATCACCCAAGGCTATGGCGGTGCTGGCGTTGTCAGGGGAAGTGCCGTTCAGCAATTCCTGCAGAACCATATCCCGGGTGTCAAAGGACGCAGTCCGACTGAGCTGATAGGAGAGGGCGTTGGCCGTATAAAGCATAATATTCAGGCAGGCATTGCAGCCAGGAAGCCGGTCGGCGGCGGCACTCCAAGTGGCGGCGGAGGTGGGGACGGAGGTTCAGGTACGGGCGCGGGTGGCGGCGGTGGTGGTAACACGCCGTTTGCCGGTGGCAGCGGTCAGGGAAGCGGTGCTGGTGGAACAGGCACATACGGTGCTGGCACAAGCGCAACAACGGGACCGGGGACCGGTGCAGGGGCCAGGAAAGCAACACCTGAAGAGCTCGCACGCATGGGGCTATCTCCTTCACAGGGACGGGGAGCGGTTATACTTGGTGAAGGTGGAGAGGGAGGCACCGGACAAAATACGGGCTCGGCTTCCAATGGGGGGACGACGGTTGGCAGCAGGCCGCCGACGGGTACGGTGAGTGGCCATGGAACACTGAATATCAGTGCGGGTGTCAAATATATAGATGCAAGCGGTAAAGAACATGTGACGACGGGAGGAATTCATATCAACAGCGGTGGCATGCTTAATAATAGCGGTCTCTCCGATGCAATGGCGCTTGATCTGGCAGGAACGGCAGTTAATTATGCTCAGAATGCGGTAAGCAACGCTCAGAACGACCCCAATCTGAGTGCTGCACAGAAGAGTAATCTGAACGCACAGCAAGGTAACTTAAACGCACAGCAGCAGAATATCGATAAAGCTAGGAATACTGCGCAATCAGGAGGCGGTAATACCGGAGGAGGTGGTGGCGGTGGACCAAAGCCCGGCGGTAGCGGTACTCCTCCCAAACCAACCGGTGGCGGTAAATAAGTAAGAATGGATAATACGTGAAAAAAGGGTTCACATTCAATATTGCGCTGATCATCGGAATGGTATTCTTGTGCCTTTCCAGCGGAAACGCTTATGCTGCCTGCACAGTCACTAATCAGTGCGAATGTTTTTACTCTGCTGCGCAATGCAAGGCCGCCCGCTGCGTAAGTGAACTGGAGCCAAACCTGAAGCAGGTGGCGCAATGTGCGGGCCAGCCGGGCTGTGTACCTCTGCAGCAGCCGGGAGTTCAAAATACCGCCACAAACCCCAACCGTGGTGCCGGTTATGATATAATCGCCGGGGTGTTTGCCGATGTGAACGGTATCATGACCGACATCGCCAAGAACTTCTTTAACGGTATTATTAACCAGCCTAATTATTCAACAGCGGTAAACGCGGCGGTGCTGCTGTATCTGACGATATACGGCATCATGATCGTCTTCAACCTGGCCTATCACAGCACAGGGGAAGTGTTTAAACGCCTGGTGAAAATAGCCATCGTATGGGCGATTATGAGCCCGAACGGGTGGCTATTCTTTTCTACCTTCGTGACTAATCCGCTCATCGGGGGCATGAACCAGCTGATCTCGCAATTTACGGCATCGGGTGGCAATGCGGGGATACAGGCTGTCTGCAGCGGCGCAGCTCCATTGCCGCCGGGCTGTAATCCGAATGATTACGTTAATCCGATCAGCCTTAATATGCTCATGGGAAGCATGACGCTGGTATTCTCGCTGCGCTTCCTGCTGGTACTGGTGTCCATATTGTTTACCAGCCCCGCATTCGGCTGGATCATCGCACTCCTCATCTTCTGGGGTATTATCGAATTCATCCTGATGCTGATCGGCGCTATCGTTACCTATGTCAGATCTATTGTAGGGCTCGCATTCCTTTTCGGGTTGGCACCTATTTTCGTGACCTTCATCCTGTTTGACCGAAGCAAGAACCTGGTTGTCGGTTATGTAAACGCGGTACTGGGTTTCTTCTTTCAGCCCGTATTGCTTTTCGCATTTCTCGGATTTTATGCGACGCTGTTTACCAATTCGCTGATCGCAATGCTTTTCAAGGCGGATTACTGCTATATACCGTTCCTGGATCTGGTGCTTTTCAAAGTGCCATTCTGGCAACCGGTGAATGCACAGAATAATCTGGCGGGCCTGAAGGGGTGGATTGGAAATCCGCCGATGGATATTGTGGATGTGCTGTATTTTCTCCTGCTTGCCCATTTGGGTAAGAATCTGGCGAAATTTATTGAGCAATTGTCGCAGAAGATCACGGATAGCCAAGGCCCGGGCATGGTTGGGGGCGACCTGGTGGGCAAGTGGTTTGCTAACTATATTCCGGGCGTTAAAGGACGCAGTCCGCAGGCCCTGCTTGCCGATGGCATCAGTGCTTTAAGGCATAAAGCGAAGGCGGCAAGCTTCGATGAAGAAGTATCGCGCAGAGGCATTGCACCTGTTCCCAAGAGTGGTGGCGAAGGAAAAGGCAATGAGGGCGGAGAAGGTGGCGGCGGTGGCGGTGCGCCCAGAAAAGCTACGGCAGAAGATATTGCAGCAACCGGGCTGACGCAATCGCAAGGCAGGGGGGCAGTATTACTCGGGGATAAACCGGCTGATTCTTCATCGCAGGATAAAGGCAACAATTCCCCGCAGACGACTTCGAGAACCGCGCCGTCTCAGGGCACACAGCAGCAGACAGCGCAAAAGCCAACTCAGCAGGAGCCAAAACTCAGCGCTTCGCAACAAAGGGGCGCGGTAATTCTGAAGCCGCCAGGCTCCGGCGGTACATCCGGTAGTGGTAGTAGCGGCGGCGGAAGTTCCCCCTTTAGCGGTGGCGGTGGTGGTGGAAAACCACAGGGAGGCGGCAGCGGCCTGATTCTCCCCGGCTCACAAAGTGCGCCTAGCGGCGGCGGCATAATTCTGCCAGGTTCCGGTGGTAAGCCCTCAGGTGGCGGAGACGGAAATGGCGGCGGCGCGGGCGGCGGTGCAGGCGGTGGTGGCATCATTATCCCCGGGAAAAAATAAACGGAAATAATTGCGGAAGATGCATTTTAGCAACAGTTGTTTGCGAATAATCCCTATCGCTCTTAAAAAATTATTAATGAGAACGATTTCCGTTTATACTTTCTTAAACATTTACGTATGGGAATCATCCGGCCGGGATTATGTTTTGGATCTTCTGGGGACATTTTGTAAATAGCATGAATCAGACGGGTGCATCAGGAAAGCGGCGCTCCCGCTACCGTGATCGTATGGCTGCGCAGGCCATGCCGCATGCAACCGCCACGGCTTTTTCAGCATACAGCAGGGATGTGTTCTGCATTCTGGATCGAGAGTGCAATTGCCTGTTTCTGTCAGAAAATATCCTTGCCACTACCGGACTCTCATCAGCGGAAGGCTTGGGTGAAGGATTAAGAGCGCGCATTGCCGAGCAGGATCTTTCTTTGCTGTGCGATTATCTGGCCATGGAGGATATAAGACATTCTCCGGTGCGCTTGCGGATTATGGATGCGGACAATGCATGGCGCTGGTATGAAATGCAGCTCGTGCGCATGTACCGTGATGAGAAAACCTGCGAAAATCGCTACGAATGCCTTCTGCATAACGTGAATGAACTGGTCAATGCGCAGGACAATCTGGAAAAGGCGCTGTTGGAAGTGGATATCGCCAATAAGTCCCGGATGGAGTTTCTCGCGAACATGAATCATGAGTTGCGCACGCCCCTCAATGCTATCATCGGTTTCGCTCAGATGATTGAAAGCGGCATATACGGCGATGTAGGCCACCCGAAATATTACGATTATATCAGCAACATCCAGTCCAGCGGGCAGAACCTGTTATCAAAGGTGAATGATCTCATCGAGATCGCCAACATTAATTCCGGCGACATAAATCTCAATGAGGGCGAGCACGACCTGATTAAGATAACCCGTAATGCGATCGAACTTTACGCGCATAAAGCCTTCATGGCGCATGTGGAGCTGCATGATAACCTGCCCGATAAGCAGATATTTGCGAATGTAGACCGCGTGCGGATATTGCAGGTTATGATGAACCTGATTTCCAATGCCATCAAGTTCAATAAGAATGGCGGAACGGTGGACGTCTATTGCGAAAAACTTAAGAATGGTGGCGTCAATATCGTCATTGAAGATAGCGGCACTGGCATCGAAAAGAAGCATTTGGAACGTATCCGCTCCGCATTCGGCCAGGAAAACAGCTTCTTTGCGCGCAGCCGCGATTGCGTGGGGCTTGGGCTGGCGCTTTCCAAAGAAATAGTGAAGCTGCATCAGGGCAGAATTGAGATTGAAAGCGTGCAGAATAAAGGCACGGTGATCAAAATCGTTATGCCGTCTGCCAGGATTACAAGGCAAGTGCCGCTGGCCCATTCAGGCAGAAAACTGGCAGCCATTTCGTAAGGTAGGATTGCCATGGATGACAAAAAACAAGCTATCCTTAAGCACGCTCTGAAACTGGTGCCGTTTGACGGCTGGTCCGAATATACGCTATCGGAAGCGGCCAGGCAGGCAGGCGTGCCGGAGCAGGAATTGAAAAAGCTTTTCCCTGCGGGTGTCAGGGACTGCGTCACCTTCCTCCTGGAAACGCAGAATGATGAGCTTGCACAGGCCATGCAGCATGAAAAGCTGGAAACACTCCGCGTGCCGGATCGCATTGAGAAAATCATACTGGCAAGGCTCGAGAAATGGCAGTCCATGCGCGAGGTTATACGCAGGACGGTGAGCTTTAACGCGTTGCCGTGGAACAGCATGGCGGCCTGTAAAGGTTTATATGATGTGGTAGACCTGATCTGGCGGCTGGCAGGTGATAAGTCCACGGATTTCAACTTTTACACCAAGCGCATGACGCTTTCTGCAGTCTATTCGAGCACCGTATTATTCTGGCTGAATGACGATTCGGAACAGCATGAGGAAACGGTGCAGTTTCTGAAGAGGCGCTTGAATGATGTAGCGGCTTTCGGACGTTTCACAAACAAATTCAAGCGTGCATAATTTTATCGCTGCTGGGTAGCCACGGCGGCTTTTTCTTGCACTTGTGTATGCAGCTGTGAAAGATTTTCAGCGCGGGAAGGTGGCATAAAATCCTGTGCTGCTTCGGCGCTATTGACAAAATCACGAGCATTCTTTGCGGCTGTTGCGGTTTTCCATCCCGCCATTCCGAGCAGTGTGGAAATAGCGCCGGAAGCCATGAGGCTGGCTCCGGAAACGGTTCCGATGATTTTAAAAATTTCAACCTGGCTGCGCTGTCCCCGGATAAGAAACGTAAGTCCTGCGGCAACACTGCAGGCGCCGCCTGCAAAAGCGATGCCGGAGACGAGTTTTGTTGTGCCGGTGGCAAGGCTGCTGGCCGGTTTGATCTTATCCCTGAAGTTAATATCATTAGGCCGCGATGTGTCAGGCATGATAACACAATTCTGAAAAGGTATATCTCGCATACTATAGCAATTCGGCGGTTTACGCACCACGTCATGATTGTGAAGTTTTTGTGACAATAGGCTTATGCGCGCATGTCACTAACTTATATTGACATTTGGCTCGCAAAACGTCTTAATCATTAGACCGTAACACTATTTAAGGGTATGACAATGGCAGAGGCAAAACCGGTCACAGTAGCATATGGCGACGGAATCGGGCCGGAAATTATGGAAGCTACGCTCAGCATCTTGAATGAGGCAAAAGCCAATCTCGCGGTGGAAACAATTGAGGTCGGAGAAAAACAATATAAAACCGGCAACACAAGCGGAATTCCGGCAAGCGCCTGGGAAAGCCTCCGCCGCACCAACATATTGCTCAAAGCGCCGATCACGACCCCGCAGGGCGGCGGCTATAAAAGCCTGAACGTAACGATGCGAAAAACGCTGGGCCTGTATGCCAACGTTCGCCCCTGTGTCTGTTATCATCCATTCGTTAAAACCAATCATCCGAAGATGGATCTGGTTATCGTGCGTGAGAACGAAGAAGATCTTTACGCAGGCATGGAATATCAGCTCACGCATGATGCCGTGCATTCGGTGAAGCTGATCACCCGTTCAGGCAGCGAGCGCATCATCCGTTATGCGTTCGAATATGCCGTGCAGAACGGTCGCAAAAAAGTGACCTGCATGTCCAAGGACAATATCATGAAGATTGCCGACGGCATGTTCCACAAGATATTTAACATGGTAGGCGAGGAATATCCGCAGATCGAGAAGGAACATTACATCATCGACATCGGCACGGCACGCATCGCAAGCGCGCCGGAACGCTTTGATGTAATCGTAACGGAAAATCTCTACGGCGACATTATTTCAGACGTGGCGGCAGATGTCTCCGGTTCGGTGGGGCTTGCGGGCTCGTCGAACGTGGGCAATAGCTTCGCCATGTTTGAGGCGATCCATGGTTCTGCACCGGATATCGCAGGCAAGGATATTGCAAACCCTTCCGGGCTGCTCAATGCCGCCATTATGATGCTCGTGCATATAGGCCAGCCGGAAGTGGCTTCGCTGGTGCATAATGCCTGGGCTGTAACAATCGAATCCGGTATTCACACAGCGGATATTTTCAATCCCACCAGCAAGCGCAAGGTCGGTACGCGTGAATTCGCCCAGGCCGTGATCTCGCATCTGGGAGAATCTCCCCGGGCGCTTAAGGCGGCAAAATTCCATGCGCCGTCAAAAACGCAGCCAGCTCATCAGGAAAAGCTGCTGAGTGCTGAGGAAAAACGTACGCTGACCGGGGTGGATGTCTTTATCCACTGGACCGGCGACATAGATATTGCGGCTAAGAAGCTGAAAGAACTGGCAGCAGGCTCGGGCCTCGATCTGCATAATATCGCAAACAAAGGTTTAAAAGTATGGCCGGATTACGTCCCGGGCATGAACCTGACGGATCAGTTCAACTGTCGCTTCAAGAAAACCGGTGAGATGCTGCAGCATAAGGATGTGGCTGCATTACTCGCCAAAATCGCCGCAAGCGACATAGAATTCCTCAAGATTGAGAATCTTTATGAATATGGCGCTTGGCTCGGCTATACGCTGGGACAGGGCGAATAATTCCCCTAAATATATAGAAAAAGGGCAGAAACCGCATCTTGAAAGGTGGGGAATGTAGCGATACGGCTTGTGTTTGTGCCGCAAATAGCTACAATCCCTCAAAATAAAAAGGAGCAGCTTATTAATACCCCGCTTTTGGATAAGGTGAAGGACCCCGCCGACATCAGGAACTTTTCCCTGGAACAGCTTAAGCAGCTGGCCGACGAAGTGCGTGCGGAAACGATAGAAGCCGTTTCCGTCACAGGGGGGCATTTAGGGGCTGGACTCGGTGTAGTAGAGTTGACGATTGCCCTGCACCATACGTTTAATACACCGGAAGATCGCCTTATCTGGGACGTAGGTCATCAGACCTATCCGCATAAGATCCTGACCGGCCGCCGTGATCGCATCCGTACGCTACGCCAGCCTGGCGGACTTTCCGGATTCTGCAAACGTGATGAAAGCCCTTATGATGCATTTGGAGCGGGTCATAGCTCGACCTCCATTTCCGCTGCGCTCGGCATGGCTGCCGCGCGTGACTTCTCTGGCAAGCACAATGAAGTGATCGCCGTGATTGGCGACGGAGCCATGAGCGCAGGCATGGCGTTCGAAGCGCTGAACAATGCCGGAAGCCTGGGCAAGCGCCTTATCGTTATCCTGAATGACAATGATATGTCCATTGCGCCGCCGGTCGGAGCGATGAGCGCCTATCTTTCACGTATTATTTCTTCTCATCCTTATCGCAGTTTCCGCCATATCGCCAAAAACGTCGCTGGAAAGTTTCCCGCGCCGCTGATGCGTGCGGCAAAGAACGCAGAAAAATACATGCGTGGTATGGCAACCGGTGGAACATTGTTTGAGGAACTCGGGTTTTATTACGTAGGACCTGTGGACGGCCATAATCTGGAGCAGTTGCTACCGGTTTTGAGAAACATAAAGGCGGAAAAAGACAGCGGCCCCGTACTGCTTCATGTTGTAACGCACAAAGGCTATGGATATGGCCCTGCGGAAGAATCCGACGATAAATACCATGGCGTCAGTAAGTTCGATGTGGCCACGGGCGAGCAGAAGAAAGCGACAGCTTCGGCCCCGTCCTATACGGAAGTATTCGCTCACGCGCTGATCGATCAGGCGAAGAAAGACGCTAAAGTCGTCGCCATTACCGCCGCCATGCCTTCCGGCACAGGGCTGGATCTGTTTGAAAAGTCATTCCCGGACCGCATGTTCGACGTAGGTATCGCTGAACAGCATGCGGTAACCTTTGCTGCCGGGCTGGCTGCGGAAGGCTATAAGCCTTTTGCCACGATCTATTCCACCTTTTTGCAGCGCGCATTCGACCAGGTTGTGCATGACGTAGCGGTGCAAAGTCTGCCAGTACGCTTCGCAATCGACCGCGCAGGGCTTGTCGGTGCGGATGGCGCAACTCATGCCGGAACATTCGACATCGCCTACCTGACCATGCTGCCTAATTTCGTGGTCATGGCCCCTGCGGATGAAGCTGAACTGACACATATGGTGGCAACGGCTGCCACAATTGATGATAAACCCAGCGCTGTGCGTTATCCGCGTGGAAACGGCACGGGAGTAGCCTTGCCGAAAGAGCCGGAAATACTGGAAATCGGCAAGGGCAGGGTATTGCGCAAAGGAAGGGAAGTGGCGTTGCTCTCACTCGGAACGCGCCTTCAGGAATGCATGAAAGCAGCAGACGAGCTGGAAAAGCAGGGTATCTCTGTCACGGTGGCGGATGCACGCTTTGCCAAACCGCTGGATACGGAACTGGTAACACAGTTGATGACTTCACACAGCCTGCTCGTGACGGTGGAAGAAGGCAACTCCGGTGGTTTCGGTGCCCATGTGCTGGAATTCGCTTCCGGGATGGGGTTGCTGGAAAATTGCCGCATACGCGCGCTGTATCTGCCGGATATGTTCATCGAGCAGGGTATTCCGCAGCAGCAATATGAGGAAGCAGGGCTCAATGCTGGCGGCATTGTCCGCACGGTGCAGGAAATACTGCAGCCTTCCACGAAGGCAAGACTGATCTCCTGATATGATCGTGCTGGGCATAGAGTCAAGCTGCGACGAAACGGCCGCCGCGCTTGTAACGGAAGATCGCCGCATTTTATCCAGCGTCATCCTCTCGCAGACAACCGATCATGCTCCTTACGGCGGCGTAGTGCCGGAAATCGCCGCGCGCTCCCATATCACGCATATCGATAAAGTAGTGCAGCAGGCATTCGCAGAAGCCGGTTGCAGCTTTGCGGATGTGGATGCCATTGCTGCAACCACCGGGCCCGGCCTGATCGGCGGTGTCATTGTCGGTACAATGGCCGGAAAAGCATTTGCATCTGCGTTGAATAAGCCGTTTATAGCCGTCAATCACCTGGAAGGCCATGCGCTGACGGCGAGGCTGACCGATGCTGTGGAATTTCCTTACCTTCTGCTGCTGGTTTCCGGCGGGCATTGTCAGGTGCTGGTGGTCAAAGGAGTAGGGCAATATGAGAAACTCGGCGGCACGCTGGATGATGCGCTGGGCGAAGCGTTCGACAAAGTGGCAAAGCTCTTAGGGCTCGGCTATCCCGGCGGACCTCAGGTGGAAGAACGGGCGAAATCTGGCAACCCAAAGCGTTTCAGCTTTCCGCTACCGCTAAAAGGACGCGAAGGTTGCGACTTTTCATTCTCCGGTCTGAAGACGGCAGTCAGGCTGGCCATCCAGGAACTGGGAACGCTCACCGGGCAGGACATTGCCGATATCTGCGCGTCCTTTCAATATAGCGCAGGCGAAGTGCTGAAAGATCGCATGCGCAATGCGTTTGTCTCTTTTGCAGCGCAATTTGCGGCCCGGACACTCGTCGTGGCGGGGGGCGTTGCCGCCAATCGCTATTTGCGTGATGTGCTTGAATCCATAGCCGCGAAGCATGGCTTCACTTTGACTGCACCGCCATTGAAACTTTGCACGGACAATGCCGCCATGATAGCATGGGCCGGAATCGAGCGGCTGAAGCTCGGGCAGATGGATTCGCTGGAAACAGAGCCGCGCGCACGCTGGCCATTGACGGAGCTGCAATGAAAAAACATGAAACATTGCCTAATGGGAATGGCAATAACCGGCGTAGAAGGCTTGTCAGCCGCAACAGAAAAGAGCGCCTCCGCGCTATTGCCATCGGCAAGCGGCATGACTGGTTCAGCGATATGTATGCGCGGCTGCTGGATGTCTCCTGGGCGACGCTCGCCATCATCATTGTCCTTATATATCTCTCTGTAAACCTGGCCTTTACGTTCTTCTACCTATCCATCGGCAATGGGATTGAAAACGCGAAGCCCGGCTCGTTTGCCGATGCATTCTTTTTCAGTGTGCAGACGCTCGCCACAATCGGTTACGGGAAGATGTCGCCTGTGGGAATCATGGCCAATACGCTGGTCACGGTAGAGGCGTTTTTCGGCTTCTGCTTCATTGCCATCGTCACGGGCTTGTTATTTACAAAATTTTCGCGCCCCACAGCGCGCCTCCTATTCAGTAACGTCGCTGTCATCGCGCCCTATAACGGTGTGCCGCATTTGATGCTGCGCCTTGCAAACCAGCGCGGTAATCGGATTGTGGATGCCAATGCCCGCATGACGATGCTGCGCACGGAGACCTCGCAGGAAGGCCAGATGATGCGCCGTTTTTACGATCTGAAGCTGACGCGCACCATGATTCCTATTCTGCAATTAACCTGGACGCTGATGCACCCGATTGACGAAAACAGTCCGCTCCATAACATCACATCCCAGAAACTGGAAGATGAAGAGGTGGAAATTATCGTCTCCATCGGCGGGCTGGATGAGACGCTTTCCCAAACTGTGCACGCACGCTATTCTTACGTGTGCGATGAAATAAAATGCAACGAAAGATTCGTAGATATCTTACGGCTTCTGGATAATGGCGGCGTAGAGATTAACTACGCGCTATTCCATCAGACCATTCCGGTATAAACCGCTACTCTGGGCGATATTTCCTGTAGAGGCGCAGTACCAGCAAGGTCACGATAAAGGAGAGAATCAGGGTGCCCGTAACGTCGGACGGGAAATGAACACCGAGCGCAATACGTGAAACAGCAATTCCGAGCACAAGGGCGATTCCCGCAATCTTGCTAAAGCCATTCAGCCTCGACCAGAATACTACCAGCATCAGCATGGCAAAGCCGGAGTGACCGCTGGGAAAACTCACGAAGGGCTCTTCTTTCTGGCGAATGCTGTCTTTGATAAAGACCGTGCCTTCCGGCAGGTATGCGAATGGTCGGGGCAGGGAAAGCAAGTGTTTCAGCCCTGTTACCCAAACAAGATAAACCACATAGCACAGCACCAGCGAAATAACCAGGTGCCTTGCCTGTTTGATATACACCGTATAAGCTTCCGCTCCCTGCAGCGCCCTCACATTCTTAGCGCGCAAGGCCAGCCAGCCAACAATCAACAACAGATAAAGCGGAAAAAGCTTATAATTTCCAAGTGCCGAAAGCGCCTGCATGGCGCTCTGGAAACCTGCATTCTGGATGTTATTGATAGCATGAAAAATCTGGACGTTCAGGCTGTCGGGAGCATAAAGAATCGAAGGAAGCATAGTAACCTTGCAAGAGAGTTAAGGAGAAACGCTGATACTACATCCCGAAGCTTCGCACAAGGCTGCCGCTGAGGCTGTACCAACCGTCGACAATCACAAAGAAAATCAGCTTGAAGGGCAGAGAAATCAGCACGGGCGGAAGCATCATCATGCCCATGGCCATCAGGGTTGAGGCGACCAGCATGTCGATAATCAGAAACGGCAGATAGACAAGGAAGCCGATCTCGAACGCACGCTTAAGTTCCCCGATCATGAAGGCCGGAATCAGGATGCGGTAAGGCGTGTCAGCCGGTGTAGCGATTTTAATGCCCGGGGACATATCGATAAACAGACGCAGATCCTTTTCGCGCACATTGCGCATCATGAAATCATGAAACGGCGCACTGGTCTTTTCAATAGCGTCTCTTTCGGAAATCTGGCCGTTTACCAGCGGTTCGATACCATCCGTATATGCCTTTTGTAAAACCGGAGACATAATGAAAAACGTGAGGAACAGCGCAAGGCTGATAAGCACCTGGTTCGGCGGCGTCTGCTGAAGGCCAAGTGCAGTGCGCAGCAGGGAAAGCACGATGATAATACGCGTGAACGACGTCACCATCATGATGATGGAGGGCGCAAGCGGAATGATCGTCATCAACACCACGAGTTCGATCAGGCGCGAGGTGACGGAACTGTCGCCATCGCCGATCGCACCCGCATTATTGCCCAGATCAAGCGTCAGTTTCTGTGCCATTGCATCCACCGGCAGCATGAACAGGACAAGCGCGAACAAGCCCGTAAACACCATGCCCCAGCTCAGCAGATTCTTTTTATGTTGTCGTGTCATGCAGGTTCCTTTTGCGCATGCGATTCGATCAGCAAGTCACCCGATGCACCGAGCAGCAGCAGATGCTCCTGTTCGCCGCATTTAACCAGCACAAGCCTGCGTTTGGGGTCCAGATAAAGTGTTTCGCTTACGGAGAGTCTTTTATCCTGAGCATTATTGCCGGTCAGTCTTTTATCCAATCCGGTTTTTCGCAGGAGCGCAGCCAGCAGGAAGATCAGTCCCGCCACGAAGGCAAGCGCCAGTATGGCCCGCAGATAGGTGAAAGCATCACTCTCCATCGTCATCCTGCGGTATGATTTTCTTTGGCGTAATGCCGTCGGAAGTCTGGTAGGCGACGTTAGCTTTGCGTATGCGCTCCATTCTGCCCAGTTCCGTCTGCACGGAATCGCGTGCGGCAACCAGTTCTTCACCCAGCAGCGTTACCTGTTCCATCAGGGCGTTCAGGTCTTCCCGGTGCTGCAGCCCTTCTTCCATCGGCAGCGCGGCGATAGATTGGCAATAAGCACGCACGCTGTTTTCCACGCCGGAAAGGTCCACATTGCCCTTACGCAGATTCTCCCTGCATTCGGCGACCAGATCGAACGTGGCTTTTTTTAGGGTTTCAGGGGGGAGATATTCTACGCTCATTTCGCTGCCTTTTTAATGTTTTTCGCTTTGGCGTTGCTGCGGTAGACATAGTTCAGGATTTCAGCCACGGCGGCATAGGCTTCAATCGGAATAATCGTATCGAGATCAAGCTTGGAAAGTATTTCTACCAGCCCAGCATCTTCATGGATGGTAATGCCATGCTCCTGTGCGATCTTGATAATCTGCTCGGCGATTAACCCCTGTCCTTTCGCGGCTACCCTCGGAGCATGCTCTTTTTCAGGCTCGTATTTTAGGGCGACTGCAACCGGCTTTTTTTCTTTTTTGTCTGTTTCATCCGCCATGATTGATCCTTAATGTGCTTATTCTTTCAGATCAATATCAAAGTCGAAATCCCCCTCCATGCCACCTGTATCGCCGGATCTGGAAGCGGCAAGGTTTTGCTCCATGATGCGGTCATGAAGCTCTTTGCGCATGATGGTGGCTTCGGGAGGGAAATTGAAACCGATCTTTACCGAACGCCCCTTCACCTCAACGACAGTCAGTTCTATCGTGTTGTTGATGATGACCGATTCTCCGATTTTGCGTGTGAGATAGAGCACTTAACCGATTTCCATGTTGTAAACCATTTGCGCCCACTGTTGCCATGCACGGCTGCAGTGAAATTATCAACCTTCTTATACTAAAATAGTTGCAAATACCATACTGCTAATATGAAAAACATGCCCGATTATGCTTTTTGTGCTTTTTTACTGGCCAAGCGTGTCTAAGATTCTATAATTACAAACGGATTATCGCATGCTGAAACAGCAGAAGAGGAATGCGGATGGCGGCCCTTAATCTTACGGACATGGTCCAGGTGAAAATGCACTATGATGCCGAACGGCAGAAGGTGCTGGCGCAGAATATTGCGAGCAAGGGCATTCCGGGCTACAAGGCGCAGGATCTGGTTCCCTTGGACTTCAGCAATGTCCTGAAATCGCAGACCAGCAAGGTGAATCTCGCAACCACCAGCGCCATGCATTTAGCGGGCGGCACATCTTACACACCTAAGTTCCTGACAGTAACGGAAAGTAACCCGTTCGATATGACATCGACCGGAAATACGGTGGTGACTGAAGAACAGATGATGAAAGTGGCACAGAATTCGCTTGATTATCAAATGTCGACGAATCTGTACAAGAAGATCAACAATCTTTTCAAGGAAGCGCTGGGACTTCAGCCTTCAGCATAACGCGGTTCTTAGGCGCACGGGAGAGAAAATATGGGTGGAATAACAGATGCTTTCTTTATCGCCGGGGCGGGTATGCACGCGCAGGGCGACCGTCTGCGTGTGGTCGCGGAAAATATTGCCAACGTCGATTCCACGGGCGATACGCCCGGTGCAATTCCCTACCAGCGCCGCACGATCACCTTCCGCAATGTGCTGGACGAACAATTAGGGATCGATAAAGTTGTGACGTCCGGTTATGGCGTGGATAAAGCGCCTTTTAAGAAGAAATATGAACCCGGCAATCCGGCAGCGGACAAGCAGGGATATGTGCTTTACCCGAACGTGGATTCGATGGTAGAACTGGTGGACATGCACGAGGCACAGCGCGACTATGAAGCGGATCTGAACGTGATCGACGTTTCAAAAAGCATGATTTCACAAACCCTTGGATTATTGAAGTAATTGAATTATGGATATTAAGGCAGCAGCATCGGCTTATAATCAGGTTGCAAATATCGCGCAGAATAATCCTGTAGCGGACAATATCCCTGCGTCCGAGACTTCAGGCCCCTCCTTCGCCGATCTCGTCAATGATGCGCTGGTCAGAACCGTGGATACGGGCCGCAAGGCAGAAGACGTCAGCACATTAGCCATGATGGGTAAAGCCGATATAACCGATCTTGCTACTTCTGTTAGCAAAGCGGAACTCGCGCTGAACACGGTGGTCGCCATCCGTGATAAGGTGATCAGCGCCTATCAGCAGATCATGCAGATGTCGATTTAAGAAAGCCTCCAATGATGTCACAGGAACGCCCACCTTTGCCTCCGTTCACGCGTGAAACGGCAATTATTAAAGTGCGCGCGGCGGAAGATGGATGGAACAGCTGTAATCCCGAGCGTGTATCGCTGGCCTATACGGAAGACAGCAAATGGCGCAATCGCAGCGAATTCGTCACCGGGCGCCGGCAGATCGTGGAGTTCCTGACCCGCAAATGGAACCGAGAACTGGATTACCGCCTGATTAAGGAATTATGGGCGTTCGGCGAGAACCGGATCGCCGTGCGGTTTGCCTATGAATACCATGACGATTCCGACAACTGGTTCCGCGCTTATGGCAATGAAAACTGGGAGTTCGACGAGCGCGGCCTGATGCGCTTGCGCCATGCCAGCATTAACGATCTTCCGATCAAAGAAGCCGAGCGCAAATTCCATTGGGACCGCAAAAGCCCACGGTCGGCAGATCATCCCGGCTTAAGCGATCTCGGATTATAAGCCCTTATTTAGCAGGTGGTGTTTGCGGCTGCTGCGCGCGCGTCTGCCATTCTTTCAACTGGCGGGCAATACGGTGCTCCAGATGCTTCGTGTCGGCCAGAACGTCCGGCTGCGCATCACGATGCTGCAGCGTAACGCGGAAATGGCGCACTTCCTTGCTGAGCACCGTTAGTCTTGCAATAGCGTTTTTGTCTTTTTCATGGATACCGTAAAACTTGCTCGCAAGGTCGTTCAGCTTGCGGTCGTCCTCTTCCGGTGAGCTCGCCTCAGGAACAGGGCCAGCAATCGGTTCCGGGTTGCTGACATGATGCGTGCGTATCACCGGCTGTTGTGGCTGCTGCTGCGGTGCTCCGCCTCCGGATTTCCAGGGCAAAGCCTGACCGAATGTGGTCTGGGGCATGACGATAACAAGAGCAAGCAGGGCAGCGCGGAGCAGGGAACGGTTAGACATAGTGAGAAATCCTGATGGTGTTAAAAGTTAGTTTGGCGTTTTTGCATTGCCGGGATGTTTGAAAGGATTGATGCCTTCCACTTCCAGATGCACACGCACCTCATCGCCCACGGCGGGCAGATAGGCATTCATGCCGAAATCCGAGCGCTTCAGCTTGATATCAGCAGAAAAGCCCGATTCGTAATTGTTGCTATAGGGATTGATGCCGGACTTGTTATAAACCACCTGCATTGTCACCGGCTTGGTCACGCCAAGCATCGTGAGTTCGCCTTCCACGTCACCTTTTTGTTTGTCGGTGACGGTAATCTTCGTGCTCTTGAAATGCATCGTGGGGAACTTTTCAGTATTCAGGAACTTATCGCCACGCAATTCCTTGTCCAGATCCGGCACGTCTGTGGCAACGCTTGCCGATTTAAGTGTCACATCAATTTCGCTCTTTTCCGGCTCCTTCGGATCGAACGTGAAATAACCGTCATAATCCGTGATACGGCCGATCGTATTGGAAAACTCCAAGTGATTGACAAGAAACACGATATGGGTGTGGGATTTGTCGATATTGTATTTTTCCGGGCCAGCCAGCGCCGCGGAGGCGAAGAGGAATGGCAGTGTCAAGAAAACTATCTGCTTTTTGCGCATGGAATCCCCCAAATTTTGTTTGATTTGCGGCGAGTATATTATATTAGATGGGTTAGACAATCATAATCTTAACAACATGGAAGTCAGGATTAGTTATGGTGGAATTCTCGTTGCCGGCCAACTCGAAAGTAACCAAGGGCAAGGAATACAAGGCCGCGAACGCCAAGCGCGTCAAGAAATTCAACATCTATCGCTACGACCCGGAAGACCGCAACGAAAAAGGCCAGCCGAAAAACCCGCGTATCGACACGTATGAAGTCGATCTGGATGCCTGCGGCCCCATGGTGCTGGATGCACTGCTGAAAATCAAGGATGAGGTGGATTCCACGCTGACCTTCCGCCGTTCCTGCCGTGAAGGCATCTGCGGCAGCTGCGCCATGAATATCGGTGACGGCACTGGCACCAACACGCTTGCCTGCACCAAGCCGATCAGCGATATGAAAGGCGATGTCACCATTTATCCGCTTCCCCATATGCCCGTGATCAAGGATCTCGTGCCGGATCTCACGAATTTCTATGCGCAGTATGAATCCATCAAACCGTGGATCGAGACGCAATCCACCGCTCCAAGCGGCAAGGAACGCCTGCAGTCGCCGGAAGACCGTGCGAAGCTGGACGGGCTTTACGAGTGCATCCTGTGCGCCTGCTGCTCCACAAGCTGCCCGAGCTACTGGTGGAACAGCGACCGCTTCCTCGGCCCCGCTATCCTTCTGCAGGCTTACCGCTGGATCAACGACTCGCGCGATGAAACCACGGGCGAACGTCTGGATAATCTGGAAGATCCATTCCGCCTGTATCGCTGCCACACGATCATGAACTGCGCAAACACCTGCCCCAAAGGCCTGAACCCGGCCAAGGCAATCGCGCAGATCAAGAAGCTGATGGTCGAGCGCCGCGCATGAGCGAAACACTGCCGCTGAAGGATAAAACGGTTTTCATAACCGGGGCGACATCCGGATTCGGCAGGGCTTTTGCGAATAAGTTCATTGAAAAAGGGGCGAAAGTGGTCGCCTCCGGCAGGCGTGCCGAGCGGCTGGAAGAGCTGCAGGACGAAGTAGACAGCGACAACCTCTACACGATGACGCTCGACGTGCGCAATCAGGCGGAAGTGGAAAGCGCCATTGTTGGCCTTCCGGCGGCGTTCGCGGATATCGACATCCTCATCAATAACGCCGGGCTTGCGCTGGGGCTGGGCCTCGCGCCCGATATTTCCATGATCGAGTGGGAGCAGATGATCGACACGAATATCAAAGGTGTGCTCTACTGCACGCACGCGATACTGCCGGATATGATCAAACGCGGCGGCGGCTATATTGTGAATATCGGCTCCATTGCAGGCAACTACCCCTATCCGGGCGGCAATGCCTACGGCGCGACGAAAGCCTTCATTCGCCAGTTCTCGCTGAATCTGCGGGCAGATCTGCTGGGCAAGAACGTGCGCGTGACGAATATCGAGCCGGGCATGGCCGAAACCGAATTCTCGCTCGTGCGCTTCCACGGCGATCAGGAAAAAGCAAAATCCGTCTATACAGGGGCGCAACCGCTGACGGCGGAAGATATTGCGAACACCGTACTGTTCTGCCTGACCTGTCCGCCGCATGTGAATATCAACACGCTGGAGGTCATGCCAACCTGCCAGGCCTTCTCGCCCTTTGCGATTTACAGGGAATAAAGAAATTTAGAGATGGTCGGGGCGGTGGGATTCGAACTCACGACCCTCTGCTCCCAAAGCAGATGCGCTACCAGACTGCGCTACGCCCCGACACGAAGGAAACCTCTATAGCATGTTGTAAGTGTTTGTATATATCTATGTTATTGAGTGTTTAATTTTTTATAGAAAATATCAATCTTGATTACACAGAATTATAAAATATACTTAATTAAGGTACTGTAGAACAAAATAATAACATAATTCCGTTAAATGCCCGAAGCAATAAGCCCTCATTTAGTTAACCTTACTTACGATGCAGCAGTAAAATCATTCTGGTACAAAGATACATTGCGTCGTTTTTTACGTTCTTGTTCAATATCAGAAAATTATATTAGTAGTTGGGGAAGTGAAGAAAAGAAGCGTAATTTTCTTGATCGAGTTTTTACTGAGTTACAAAAATCTACAGAAGGAAAAGCAGCTATTAGAAAAATGGCTCTATCTCTTGCCGATCAAACCACATTTCCAGATTTTAAGAGTCTAGAAGACTTTGAAAGAAGAAACAGTGAAGCTGCTAAAGCCGTAAAAGATTTAAAATATTATTTAGAACGTCAGCAAGAACAGTATAATGCAGAAAAGAATAGAGCAGAACTCCAGAAAGTTGCTAAAGATAAATTAAAACAAGTTCAAAGAACTAAAGCTGATAAAGGCAATTTAAAGAAACGACTCGAGGAATTATATAAAGGGCTGGGCGAACAGAAAACCGGATATGCTTTTCAAGAATGGTTTTATGATCTCTTAGACTTCTGTGAAATAGTAAATAGGCGTCCCTACATTATAGATGGTAGACAAATAGATGGTTCTCTAACGCATGATGGAACTACATATCTTGTCGAACTTAAATTTACTGCTCAGCAATCTGACGCAACTGATATAGATTCACTTAGAGCCAAGGTTGATGATAAAGCTGATAATACAATGGGTATTATGGTATCTATATCGGGCTATTCGAGTGTTGCTATTCGAGGGGCTTCAGGAAGAAAAACAACTCTTGTATTAATGGACGCTGGACACCTATATCTTTTTTTATCAGAAATAATGGATTTTACGAATATTATAGCTCGCCTTAGGAGGCACGTATCCCAAACTGGCGAAGCGTATCTTGCGCCGGGTAGTTTTAATTAAGCTTGTTAGCATTAACTTATAATTAAATCAGCTCACCCGTTCGCAATCGTAGCGATATCAATCACAAAGCGGTAGCGCACATCGCTTTTCAGCACGCGTTCATAGGCTTCGTTAATCTTCTGCGCCGGGATCAGCTCAATATCGGGCGTGACATTATGCTTGCCGCAGAAATCCAGCATTTCCTGCGTTTCCTTGATACCGCCGATGAGCGACCCGGCAAGGCTTCTGCGGCCCATGATGAGGGAGAACGCGCCGAGCGGCACCTGTTCTTCCGGCACGCCGACCAGCACCATCGTCCCGTCCACCTTCAGAAGGTTCAGGTACTCATTCCAGTCAATCTTGGCGGAAACCGTGTTGATGATCAGGTCAAAATGGCCTTTGAGCTTCTCAAACGTCTCCGGCTCGGAGGTGCTGTAGAAATAATCCGCCCCCATGCGCTTTCCGTCTTCCTGTTTCTTGAGCGAATGGCTGAGCACCGTCACTTCCGCGCCCATCGCATGCGCGAGCTTCACACCCATATGGCCAAGCCCGCCAAGGCCGACAATGGCAACCTTCTTGCCCGGCCCGGCATTCCAGTGCTTAAGCGGGGAATAAAGCGTAATGCCCGCGCACAGCAGGGGTGCGGCAGCGTCCAGCGGGAGATTGTCCGGCATTCTGAGTACATAATTTTCATCCACGACGATATGCTGCGAATATCCGCCCTGCGAAAGCGTCTTTCCGTCGCGCTCGATAGCGTTGTAAGTGGCCGTCATGCCCTCGTCGCAGAACTGTTCCAGCCCGCTATGGCAATGCTCGCAGTGGCGGCAGGAATCGACAAAGCAGCCCACGCCGACCTTATCCCCGACCTTGTATTTACTGACCTTGCTGCCCACGCTTGCAACCACGCCGGCGATTTCATGCCCCGGCACCATGGGGAACAACGCGCCGCCCCATTCCTCTTTCACCTGATGAATGTCGGAATGGCAGATGCCGCAATATTTGATATCGATAACGACATCATGCTCGCGCGGTTCACGGCGTTCGAAGTGATAAGAACCTAAAGGGGCTTTGGCTTTCATGGCAGCGTAACCGGTCGTCTTGATCATGGGATCCTCCGTCAGTGGCTGTTAAGATAAAAACGTAAAGCTTTAAGCGGGCAGGTTAGCTTGCGGCTTTCTCAGGCTGCTGTTCCTGCTGCTTTTTATTGTGCTCGTACAGCGCCGTGAAATCGATCGGCTCCAGCATGAGCGGCTGGAATCCGCCGTCACGCGTAACGTCCGACATGATGCGGCGCGCGAATGGGAAAAGAATCGTGGCGCAATCGATAAACAGCACCTGTTCCGTCTTTTCTTCCGGAATATTCACCAGCTGCACGATGCCGGAATAATCCAGCTCCACAACAAACAGCGTGTTTTCCTTGCCCTTGGCATGAACCGTGATGTTCATTGTGAGCTCAAAATGCTCATCATTGAGGCGCTGGGCACGCAGAGCCACGCCGACATTGATCGTCGGCTGCATTTCCGGGCGCACGAGCGTGTGCGGGGCATGCGGATTCTCAAATGACAGATCCTTGATATACTGCCCCTTCATGATGAAGCGGGAGCCTTGATTTGCGTCGTTATTCTGGTCTGTCATAATGCCTCTGAAACTAAAATCGGACAAAAATATCTACGATTATTATCTTGCTTATGCAAGCATATAAGATAACGTCAGGCAAAACCTTTGCGGGGAGATGCAATGCGTAAAATCTTCATGCTGGCCTGTATGGCGTTTTTCTATGCGTGGGCGATGCCTGCGGCTGCAACAGAGGCGGCGCACGAAGGCGAACCGGCCTATGGCCTGTCCGTTTTCGGCAAGCTGAAATATCCGGAGAACTTCAAGCATTTCGACTATGTCAATCCGGATGCGCCCAAGGGCGGCGATGTCCGCATGTTCGATGCCGGCTCGTTCGATAATCTCAACCCTTTTATCGTCAAAGGCAATAAGGCGCCTGCCATCACCATGCTGTTTGAAAGCCTGATGGTGCCTTCTTACGACGAACCAGAATCCATGTATGGGCTGATTGCCAAAAGCGCAATCCTTGCGCCGGACCGCAGCCATATCGATTTCATCATGCGCCCCGAAGCGCGCTTTCAGGATGGCAGCTCCATCACTGCGGACGATGTGGTCTTTTCATTCAATACGCTGAAGGAAAAGGGCGATCCGACTTACCGCATCACTTATGATTCCATCGCTTCCGTGGTCAAGCTGGACGAGCACAAGGTTCGCTTCAATTTCAGCGACACGACCAAGCGCGAGCTGCCGCTGATAGCCGCCGGAATGCCAATCCTTTCCAAAGCCTATTACAGCACGCATGATTTTACACAAACCACGCTGACACCGCCGCTCGGCAGCGGGCCCTACCGCGTCAAATCGGTCGATCAGGGCAGGAGCATCACTTATGAGCGCGTGAAGAATTACTGGGGAGCAAAGCTTCCGGTGAATGTGGGGCAATATAATTTTAACACCATCACTGTCACCATGTATCGCGACGAAACTGTGGCGCTGGAGGCTTTCAAGGCCGGGGCATATGATTACAGGCTGGAAAATATCGCACGCGTCTGGGCGACCGGCTATGACTGTCCGGCGCTGCGAGCAGGGAAGATCAAGAAAATAGAATTCCCGAATCAGGTGCCGCAGGGAATGCAGGGATTTGCGTTTAATATAAGGCGGGATAAATTCTCCGACTGGCGCGTACGCAAGGCCATCGGCCAGACGCTGGATTTCCAGTGGATGAATAAAAGCCTGTTCTTCAGCGCCTATAAGCGCGATGACAGTTTCTTCCTGAACACGCAATATGCGGCAAAAGGCCTGCCGAGTGATGCGGAAAAGAAGCTTCTGGAGCCCTATAAGGATGAACTGCCGCCCGGCATTTTGAGCGAACCCTTTACACTGCCGGTGACCGATGGTTCCGGCAATAACCGTGCGCAGCTTATTGAAGCCGATAAACTGCTGAATGAGGCAGGATGGATCATCAAGAACGGCAAGCGTGTAAACGCAAAAACCGGTGAGCCGCTGACATTTGAATTCTTACTGAATTCGCCGACATTCGAGCGTGTGGTCGCGCCGATGCGGGAAGGGCTGGCGCGGCTCGGCATCAATGCGACAATACGGGTGGCGGATGCCGCGCAGTTTGAAAAACGCCTGGAAACCTTCGATTACGATGTCATCGTGATGGTCTTCAACCGCAATGTATTCTTCCCCGGCAACGAGCAGATGGCCTACTGGCATTCCTCGCAGAGTAAAGTGGAAGGCAGCAATAACGTGATCGGCACGAACAGCAAAGTGATCGATATGCTGCTGTCGAAGATCACGAGCGCCAAGACGGAAGAAGAACTTATTCCGCCGGCGCGCGCGCTTGACAGGGTGCTGCTATGGGAGAATTATGTGATCCCCAACTGGTATCTGGGAGCCTACAGGATGGCGTACTGGGATAAGTTCAGCCAGCCTGCGGTCAAGCCCAAATACTCACCGGGCTTTCCCTTTACGTGGTGGATGAAGTAAATGCTGGGATATATTTTTCGCCGCCTGCTGCTGGTCATCCCGACATTGTTCGGCATCATGGCGATCAATTTCATCATCGTACAGGCCGCACCCGGCGGGCCGGTAGAGCGTATGATTGCGCGTATCAAGCATGCGGATATGGGAGCAACCGAGCGTATCAGCAGCATGGGAGGGGAACTGAGCGGCATGCGTGCTTCCTCTGTACCGCAGTCGGGTCCGAATTCCCAATATATGGGCGCGCAAGGGGTGGACCCCAACCTGATCAAGCAGATTGAAAAAATGTATGGGTTCGACAAGCCGCCACTTGAGCGGTTCGTGCTGATGGTAAAAAACTATCTGCGCTTCGATTTCGGCAAAAGTTATTTCCGGGATGAATCAGTGACGAAACTGATCATGGAGAAAATGCCGGTTTCCATTTCATTGGGGCTGTGGACCACACTATTGGCCTATCTCATTTCCATTCCGCTTGGGATTATCAAAGCAGTCAAAGACGGGGAGCGATTCGATGTCTGGTCGAGCACCGTCATCATCATCGGCTATGCTATTCCGAGCTTCCTGTTCGCCATATTCCTGATTATTCTCTTCTCCGGCGGCAATTACTGGAACATCTTCCCGATGCGCGGTCTTGTCTCGGATAACTGGCACGATCTTTCCACATGGGGAAAGATCAGCGACTATCTGTGGCATATGGTTCTGCCCGTTACTGCCATGACGGTGGGAGGATTCGCCAGCCTGACGATGCTGACCAAGAATTCATTCCTGGATGAAATCGGCAAGCAATATGTGGTGACCGCACGTGCGAAGGGGTTAAACAACCGTCAGGTATTATTTAACCACATATTCCGCAATGCCATGCTGATCGTCATTTCCGGCTTTCCCGCGGCCTTTATCGGTGTGCTGTTCAAAAGTGCATTGTTGATCGAAATCGTATTCTCGCTGGACGGTATGGGATTGCTGGGGTTTGAGGCTGCCATCAATCGCGATTATCCCGTCATGTTCGGAATGCTCTATATTTTCACGCTGATTGGGCTGGTATTGAACCTGATCGGTGACCTGACTTATGTGCTGGTCGATCCGCGTATCGACTTTGAAAGACGGGGCAATGCCTGAGGGCTTTCTGAAGAAAAGGCGCTAGGGGTTGACTATACAGCATAAAAAGAGTAAATTACTGCTCAGGCAGTGATAATGAACATGGCTTATGAAAAACGCATATTACTCTGCAGATGATTACCAGGCACACCGTAGCATTGGCTATCTGCTGCGCAGTTCCAGCAAGCTGATGACGCAGCATGTAGAGGCTTTGTTTGCGGAAGAAGAAGTCAGCTTTGTGCAGTGGGTGATCCTGATTAACCTGCGCGACAAGCTCGCGACGACGGCGGCGGAGCTCTGCCAGGGTATCTGCCATGACAGCGGCGCCTTGACGCGCGTGCTGGAGCAGCTAGAAAAACGCGGCCTGATTCAAAAGAAACGCAGCCAGAAAGACCGGCGCACGGTGGAGCTGAAATTAACGGCAGCCGGGCACAAAGCCATCCAGACCGTGCTGCCGCGTATTGTGGGTTTCCTCAATAACCTGCTGGATGACGACTTCACCAAAGACGAAATAGACACGCTGATCAATCTGCTCAGCCGCCTGAAAACGAAGCTCTCTCAGGTGTCCTAGGCGCGGGTCAGCGTGCGTGCGGCAAAGGTCTTGTTCGCAGGTGCCTGATAAGTGTAATGCTGCTCTTCTTCGGCCACCAGATTGTCCAGATATTTCGCTTCGCACAGGCTGTAGAAGCCCTGCCAGTGCTTTCCAAGATCAAACACCCTGTAAAGCTTGTCGTTCTTGACCTTCTCATCAGCGTCGATATCGGCAAAATGGCTGCTGAGCTTTACCATGACGGGCTTCATGACGCCCTGGAACAGGATAAAGATGTCACCATCTTCGCACAGATAGACAAAGCCGCCCATATCTTCCATCAGGCTGATGATCGGCTTGACGATGAAGTTGGAATAAAGCGACTGGTTATTGCGTTCCGGCTTGTCGGAAAATTTCAGGTAAACGCAACGCCAGCTCTCATGCGGCTCCTGGCCTAGTGCTTCGGCTTTATCAAACAGAAGATTGACGGTATTGCGGTTGATAATCTTCATATTAAATGCTCCTCATTCGGTTTCTGCTATAAGATAAGCAAGCCCCGTGCCAAAAATGGGATTAGAGAATATATAAATAACAATAGGTTGTTTGTGTAAATAAAGCATAAATGCCGTAGCGCACCATGAAAGTACGCGCCAGAAGGCACAATTTGCCGGACATTTTTAACCAATCGGGGCAAAAAAGGTTAAGCCACTTCGCCCATCAGCTCTACATTGAAGCAGCGCTGGTAATATTCCGCGATGACAGGCTTTTCCGTTTCGTCGCATTTATTCATGAACGTCATACGGAAAGCCGTATCGACATTGTCGAATATGCGCGCGTTTTCCGCCCAGCTGATAACCGTGCGCGGCGACATGACGACGGAAATATCGCCCGCCTTGAAGCCTTCACGCGTCATGCCCGCCATGGCGACCATGGATTTGATAAGCGCCTTGCCTTTGGCGTTGTTATAGGTCGGGGATTTGGCCAGTACGATGGCGATTTCTTCTTCTTCCGGCAGGTAATTAAGCGTGGCGATGATGTTCCAGCGATCCATCTGGCCCTGGTTGATGGGCTGTGTGCCATGATAAAGCCCGCTCGTATCGCCAAGCCCCACCGTGTTCGTGGTTGCAAAAATGCGGAAATACGGATGCGGCGTAATAACGCGGTTCTGGTCGAGCAGGGTAAGCTTGCCTTGTGCTTCCAGCACGCGCTGGATCACAAACATCACATCCGGGCGCGCGGCGTCATATTCGTCAAGCACCAGTGCCACCGGACGCTGCAGCGACCAGGGGAGGATGCCTTCCTGGAATGCCGTAATCTGCTTGCCTTCCTGCAGGATGATAGCGTCCTTGCCGATCAGATCCACGCGCGTAACATGGCTGTCGAGATTCACGCGGATGCACTGCCAGTTCAGGCGCGCCGCCACCTGTTCGATATGCGTGGATTTGCCCGTGCCGTGGAACCCCTGCACGAGCACTTTGCGATTATGCATGAACCCGGCGAGGATCGCGCGCGTAACTTCCTCGTTGAAACGGTAAGCCGGATCGATCTCCGGTACATGGCTGTCCGCAGTGGAGTAGGCGGGAACCTTCATATCCGTACTGAGGCCGAACACTTCCTTCGCCGAAACGGTGATATCCGGTTCGCCGGATTCCTTCTTATTTTTCATCTTGCTTTCCATAGGTTTCCATCAGCACTTTATAGGCGCTTGTAATGCGCTTGAACATCTCTTCTGAAGCTTTATCACCCTTATTAACATCAGGATGGTGCTTCTTTACAAGCTTTTTGTACTGGGATTTGATGGTCACAAGCGTTGCGTCCGCTTCCAGGTCGAGCGTCGCGAGCGCCTCGCGCAGCTTACGCGGAACAGCAGGGTGATACGAGTGTTTGGCCGCAGGTTGCTCATGGAACATATTGAAGAAGCTTTCACGCAGCTTTTCTGTCGCAAGGAACGCATTTGCACCACCCAGCCGTTCTTCTATGCTCCAGGTAGGCTTATGGCCATGCGCGGCCGCATCCATGAAATCCTCGATCTCCTTACGGCTCCAGCCTGCAAAATAGTCCCACGCCTGGTTGAACTCGCGGATATGCTTTAAACACAGATACTGGTATTCATCGATCGAATGTCGCGATTTGGGAGCTTTATACTCCCCCGGCTCGCCACAACCCTCTACGGCGCATTGTCTTTGATTATCAGTATCTTTTTTTTCTTTTGTTTTTGCTCTCATGTGGCTATACATAACGCAGAAATCAATTCTAGTATATATTGTACTTTTACCTTTTGAAGTTTATACTTTCAGCATGAAAAGCGAAGCGAGAAAGAATGAAACCCCGGCATTGAAGTATGCCAGGCAATCCCTGCTGTTGATGACGGAGCGCAATATCGAGCCGACTCCGATCAATTATACCGTGTGGTATCATTACACGATGGGTGACATTAAGGAGCTGAACGCGGAGATCGACAAGTTCCTGCGCACGAAGACGCTTGTCATCACGGATGATGTAAATATTTACCTCTACAACAAATACGTCCTCGCGCCGCAGCAGACGGAAGAAGAGGCAGTGACGGATACTTCCCAGAACGCGCAGACCGTGCTGGGTGAGATTATGGAAGTCATCAAGAAATTTAGCAGTGACACCGAGAATTATAATACGCAGATTGATTCCCACGTCACGGCGCTGTCAAAAAAGATTACCGATCCCGCGCTGAAGGAAATGGCGGCGGAGATCATCAACCGCGCCGTGGCGATCCGTGATTCCGGTTCCGAGCTCAGCTCGAAGCTGGAGGAATCCAAACGCGAGGTTGCCGTGCTTAAAACCAACCTTGAACGCGTGACGTATGAATCGCACCGCGACTTCCTGACGGGCGTGGGCAACCGCAAGGCGCTCGAAAAGCGCCTGGAAGAGCTCACACGCTGGTCGCGTGAGAATAACAACGCGGATCTGTGCCTGCTGATGATCGACATTGATCACTTCAAGAGCTTCAACGACAAGTTCGGCCATCTGATCGGCGACGAAGTGCTGAAGAAGGTGGGGCAGGCGCTCGTGGATACGGTTAAGGGCAAGGACTTCGTCGGCCGTTATGGCGGTGAGGAATTCGCCATCCTGCTGCCGAGCACGCCGCTTGCGGGTGCGCTGGTCGTGGGTGAAAATATCCGCAAGAATATCGAAGAGACGATCCTGCAGCGCAAGGATACGGGTGATGTGATCGACAAGGTCACGGTTTCCATCGGCGTGGCGCGCTACCGCCCGGATCAGGATTCCGCCGCCGTCTTCATCAGCCGCGCCGACAACGCGCTTTATCGCGCCAAAATGGGCGGCCGCAATCGTGTAACCCCGGAATCATTTAATTAGTTTTGCTGTAGTTACGGTAGGTTATAAAGGGAAGGAAAAAATTTCTTCGCTTCCCTTAGAGCGCTCTCTATGCATTTTGCTTCCGTACAGGCATATTCTGCGCCCTGTGGACGTAAGGGCATGGGAAAATATTTCTGGTTTAGCTCCAGTGCGGTGTCGTCGATATTCGAATAGATGGTTTTATAGAAGCCAGTGTTATTATAGGATTGCACAATTTCTTCTTTAGTGAACTCTTTGTGCATCTTGGCCACTTCATCGATCAGCAGGGTTCTGAGTTTTTCATAATCGCCGAGCATCTTCATACCCAGCGGCAGGCTCCTTTTCATCTCGATGCTAATAGCATATTGGAGCAACATGCAGGTTGTTTGCAGTCCGGCATAAATCCGTGTCATCGAATCCAGGCTATCCGATCGGCTGGCGGTCATCTCGTTGGTACCGCGGATGCTGGTTGCCTTGCAGAGGCAATACCCGGCTGAGCGTTAATGCCAGTAGCTGTTCCGGCAAATGTGATGGCAGGAGCGCTGGGCGCTGCTTCGCGCGTTTGCGTGGTGACCTGATCACCTCGCACGGTAACCGCGCCTACTGCGACTTCAGGGTTGCCTGTAGCACTGGCCCGTGCCGCCGCCGCATCCATGAAAGCGCGGGAAGCTATATCTACTTGTTCTGCCTTTGCGTGCTTCATATCCATACTGGTGGTAAGCGCTTTTGCGCCGTCATTAACGGCGGCAGGAGCAGCCCCCCATTGTTTGGCCTGCTGTATGATCGAGTCAAACGCTGCATTTGTGGCTTCCACAGTAGTTGCCGTTCCGGCTGCATGGGGATTCATTTGAACATCAGGCAACGGGCCTGAAGCGGCATGTAAACTGTGATCACCGGTACTGGGAGATAGTCCAAACTGGGCCTCAAGAGCTCTGTCTTTTGCCAGTACAGCAAAAGCAGCCGCATTCGCTGCTTCTGCGGCCGCCTGTTGCTCTTCAAGGGTAGGAGGCGGCTGGTCGCCCCATACGGATCGGCGCTCTCCGGGGGCCAAACCCATAGCTTCCTTGAGAGTATTTCTGGGTCTCCCATTACGCAGCATGTGTGGTGAGAAGGGATTTCTCTCACCTTTTTCTTCTAATGGCGTGCCATCCACGATGTGAGGCGGTTTCCACCCACTTGAGTTATTTCCCAAGCCGTTGGAGGGGCGGACGGTAGTAGACATAGACGATTGATGGGGAGTAGCGTTGCCATGACTTTGAGATGAGGCGTTAGGGCCATCTTCCAGCAGAAGCTTGGAGGCGTCGTAGGATGCTTGGTCGAATGGCAGGGTTGGAGAAGTTGGACCAAGAGGTGATATGGTGGTTGTCACGGATGGCATTGTATGTGCGTCGTCACTTCCACCCGTGAAGCGGTTTCTTAACCATGAAAACAGCCCGGATTCCTTTGCCGGCGCAGTCTCGGGGGACGATATCTCATCTGTTGCGGTGGGTGCCATGACGGATTCCTGTTACACTAGTCTCACCTGCCAGTATAAAGGATTGCGGTTAATAAGGGATTAATTTTTTATGACAATTTATAATATTATATTTCCTTTTATATTGAAATATAATGATTTTTATAAGGTGTTCTCGCATTGCGATCTGCGAATAATTCTCACTGTCCAGAACAAAAGTGATTACAATGCGTTTTCCCACCATGTCGGCACTGTCGGTTTTAATCCTAAGGAAGCATTAACGATTTTCCGGTAGGGGATACGGGTACGCCTTAGAATGACTTTGCCTGCTTCCAGAAAACATTGTAGCTGTGCTTCGTTCTGTAGGCCTTCGACGATATGCAGTTTTCTGTTGTCCTTGGTTAGAAAATACAACGTAATAAACTTCGGTGGCCTTTCACCCCAGAAATTGCCCTCAATAACCAATTCTGCGATGTCACTGAAATTACAGATCTCCTTGCCGTTCTTAAACACAATATGGCGCGAAGTGTTTATTTCCCAGTTTTCACCCAGCAGCAGAACCAATATGCCTCGAAATGAAGAGATGACGCAAATCGCCAAACCAATCACAATACAGATAGCTGCTGTTACATACTCAGATGTGTCATAAACTGGCAATAGCCAGTGGCCATGGCTATAGCTTTCTTTGTCGTGCAATATCTGCGGCCCTATCTTCAATACGCAATATACCACGAAGACGGAGAGTGATAAAAAATACAGTACTTTGAGTGCTGCGGGCAAAACCCGAGGATGAAGTATAATGCCGGATTGGGTTTCTTTGATATCGAGTGCTCGCATGACGCAAATAAGATTTTCATCAAGTTGCTGAAAGAAAACACGTCATTAAGAGACTGGTGGAGCATAGGAGAGTCGAACTCCTGACCTCTTCCATGCCATGGAAGCGCTCTACCAACTGAGCTAATGCCCCGTATCAATAGGGAGAGGACTTTTTAGCCAATCTGCCGCGAGTGTCAACAGAAATCAGTGTGGCTTATGCCATCAGCTGTTCCACCATGCAGGCTTCCAGCGTCGCTGATGTCGGGTTGGCCAGGGGAGAGCTTACGCGGTAATAAATCGCTCCGAAGGGAAAGACGACCATGAATTTATCCCAGCTGGACATCAACCGATGCCGGCTGCTATGGCAGGCTATGCAGATGACAGGAACATTGGCTAACCTTGCCAGATCGATGACGCCTGTCTGCACTTTCATGCGTGGCCCCTTGGGGCCATCCGGCGTGATGACGATATGCTCCCCGGCCCGCAGCGCCCTGATCGCTTTCGCCGCCGCCTTTGCACCGCCGCGGGTGGTTGAGCCGCGTATGACATCAATGCCAAAACGCTGGATGGTGCGGGCGATAATCTCGCCGTCATGATGGGTGGAGATGATGGCGTGTGTTTTATTCGCCTTCGGGCAGATCATCGCCATCATCAGCAGACTGCCGTGCCAGAAGGAAAATATGGCGGGCAGGTCGCCATTGAGATAAGGCAGTGCAAGCTCGTCTATGTCCATATGCTTGCGCGAGGTATAATAAACGAATCGGATATACGCCGCGATGCAGAAAGAGAGCCCGCTTTGAAAGGCAGGGGCCCGGAAAAGCCTTTTTGAGAATTGCTTCATGCACCTAAAAGGAGTGAGCAACAGCGCGCAGAGAAAGAGAGAAATTATCCGGCGAGGTTGATAAGCTTGATATTGGCAGCAAATGTTCTGCCTTTGTTCGTCGCCAGTTCATAGCTGACGCGCTGGCCTTTCGGAAGATTGGCGATATTCGCGCGCTCCAGCGAATTGGAGTGGATGAATACGTCGCTGCCGCCGCTTTCGGGTTGGATGAAGCCGAATCCTTTGTTTGGATTAAACCATTTTACAGTACCGGTAGCCATTTTCTTCCTTTCAGGGTGAAATGCTAATGACGCAAAGGCAAATCCAAAAACAATTTGTGCGCCCGAAATGCTTCAGGCGCACAAAAATGAATGCTATCGCAATTAAGCGGCGAGCTTCAGGTTTACAGCCGAGGTCTTGCCTTTTTCGGTAGCAAGTTCATAGCTGATTTTCTGGCCGTCATCCAGACCGCGCATGCCGGCTTTCTGCACAGCAGAAATATGCACGAACACGTCCGAACCGCCCTGGTCAGGCTGGATAAAGCCGAAGCCTTTGGTGGAATTGAACCATTTTACAGTACCGGTAGCCATAGTATAGTCTCCTTTAGACATTAACGTTTTTAACTGCCTTTATCGGGCAATCATTGAGCTTATAACTTATCCCGAACCATTCGGGAAACTCTACCAAACGCTGAAAAACCAGTCCTTAGGAGATATATTTTATATACCAGGCAGGTATCCGCTACCCTAGGGTAACCAACAGATGCAAGAGTAGCTAAAAAACTCAATAGACAGCTTAGCGTTTTTTCCCGCAAAGTCAATTTTTCTGTGGGTTTCAGGGCAATAAAAATGCCCGTAGCCAGAGAAAATCAACGATTAGTGATGAATGTCAGGTGGTAAGCTAAAATGCCCTTCACAAGAAGTAGGGACAGACTATAATCGTCTTATTCGTTTTTAGCAGCTCATCCGATGCCCAGAATATCAACTTTAGCCTTAATGATTCTTCTGTTCTGCATGCCATCATGGGCATATTCCGAACAGAATCTGGCGGAAATCAGGCGAAACTATAATGCATCCACCGCAGAACTTGAAAAGCATCTTATTGAAGGGCAGTGGATCGATGAAGAACCTGATTCATCAATCCTGTTAACAAAACATAGGTACCTTGCGGAAGAGTGGATAGTAGCATGGCTCAATGCACATCCTTCTCAGGGAATTGAAGGCATCAGGAAGGCTATCACAACGCTTGCGCCGTCGGAAACCCCGCAATGCGTCACATTGGAGGACGATACTTTTCTTGTGGCAACGCCCGCTCTCATTCCCAGCATATTCATTATAGCGAAGTCAGACGGGCGTTTTAAATCTGTGTGGAGCATAACCGATCCGCAGGAGGTCAAAGGGAAAGCAGCGGATATGCTGAGCGCTTGGCAAGCCGGTAACGCCGTGCATGGCGGGCGCGGCCCCTACTCAGCGGGAGGGGGAAGCATGGGACCGCTTTTCCCTGAACTCGGCATTTTGCCGGCGGATAAAAACGGGCATGCACGCTTTTATATCGATGCTACCTATGCACAAAGTGCCGGTGGCACTCAAGGCAAGCAAATCACTCTATGGGCGTGGGATGGCACAAATGCGCATCTGCAGTTTGCCCGGAATTATCTGATCGGGATTGATCAGGATGCAGGAACTCGCGTAGAAGGCAATCTGCTTAAGGTGCAGCAGAAAAAATCCTTCCGTACATTCTTCATGAGCGCGTCATCGCCAGAGCGCCAGGTAGACTGGATTGTACAGATAGAACCGGAAGGAATGAAAGAAGTAGGGGAAGAAGTCGTGGTGCCTGAACTGGATGCAGTGGATGAACTTTTCTATCGGCTGATCAAAGGAACGCCTGCTTCGGACATTGCCTCACCAGCAGCCATTAAGGTCGCTGAAAAAATCATACAGAATGTCCGTGCCGGAGATTCGGAGGAAGAGTGGAAAAAATATTCTTCACTCGGCATGATCATGGATTGGGCAGTGACTCATGACGCAGGCAAAAAGAGCTTATGCCTTCCGCTGGATGAGGGAACCTATCAGATAACATTCGGAGGTAAGCGCTACTTTATTGCAAGTCTCGTGAAAACCAACGGATGCAAGAGCCAATAAGCACATGATTCAATTAACTGCTATCCAAGAAGTTGATAAAATACACGAGTTACTAAGTCAGCATTTAAAAGAACTTAACCAAAATTCTCTTGGGTTTAATCATTTAACTGTATATGGAAGACTCTTTTTATACACACTTGAAAAATATAAAACTGAATTAGAGTTACCATCCCCTAGATTCAGTTATGAGCTTAGAAACTTTATCAATCGACAGCTAGCCTCAAATTTATTGTTATGTATCGAAGGAGGTTTGCAGGAATTTATTGTGGATCAGTATAAATGCTCAGTTCTGAATAAAAGGGAGCTTTCAGCATTTGGTTGTGCATCAACTTTACTTAAAAAAACAGACTCTTTATTAAGCAACTCAGAAAGGAAATGGTTAAAAAATTTCAGAGGAAAACGAGTTTCAAGCCCAGATTTTTATGATTTATTAGATTTTGTAATCTGTAGCCTCTCCCTCATACCTGCTGAACAAAAAAAATTGTTCAGAAGATCTTTTGAATTTTTTACCTTAGTGCGTAATAAAGCATCCCATTTAGATGCCAGCTTAACTCTCCAAGAGATAGCATTAATAGAAGAATTTTCACTTAAAGATTCTAGCAAATTACGGTTTCAAATTAGCGTGGTAGAAGATGAAGGATTGCATTATTTCGAGGTAACTCTAATTTTCTTTCATCAAGCTTGGTTGCATGTAAAAAATTTCTTTGAATTACTTTACGATGAGATAAATACTCAATCGTAAATAAAGTTTTCTAGTCTCACCCCACCACCACCTTTATATCCTGCGTTGTATTCGGCGCAGCGGCAGGAGTGAAGGCGCGTTTCTGGGTGAAGTGAATTATCGTTTCACCCGCCGCAAATGCGGTTACTTCAAATAATTCATCGCGGCTGGAAGCGCCCGGCCTTGGGGAATCCACCGCATCGCTCTCCAGCTTCGCAACGCTTGCAATTGTCTTATTCTCAATCTCGAAGAACCACTGATACCCGGCGCTGCCAAGCCCCGGCAGGGTGATACGGGTTTTATCGCCAACGGAAAGTGAAACTTCTTTCATAAGCACCTCATTAAGTAACGGGCAACCGGACGAGCAGAGCGAGGACTAGCGACCAAGCGGGAGCGCAGCCCGCGTGGCGCCTGAACGCAATCCAATAGTCTAAAAAAATAACCGGATGCGGTATTACACCGCACCCGGCCCAGATATACAACTACGAAAGGTTACTTCTTGATGGCAACTTTTTTGATCGGCCCAACCGGAATCGGACGGACGATCAACGGATCGGTCGCGGCGTGACCGAAATTCGGCCCCTGGTTCCACGTTGCACCGCTGCGCCACCAGTGCTGCAGCGTGCCATCGGTCAGTTCGGCGATGAGTTCCAGGTTGAAGCCGTAGCTTGACTCGATCAGCCCCAGCACTTTCGTGATGCCACTGCCAAAGGTCGCACTGTGGAACCAGTCCTGTGTGCCTTCATTGTCGCGCCACCAATGCTGGATGGAGCCGTTCACCGCCACGCAGAGCTCATAATTGCCCTGCTTGGTTTCGTCGGCTGCGCTGTACTGGCCTTCGACCATCACGGGCGAGCTCTTCACGCCTGCGCCGAACTTCTCGCCAGCCTTCCATGCGCCGCCATGCGGATCGTCACGCCAGTAACGCTGCATCGTGCCGTCGTTATTGACGCAGACGACATCCAGCCCATGATCGCGGCGCTGCACGAGCGTCGCACCGCTATGCGCAACGTTGGAAGCGAACGTGGCGCTTGCCGCCCATCCGCCGCCGCCATTGTTGCGCCACCAGTGCTGCAGCGTGCCGTCGGAAAGGCGTACGACGAGTTCGAAATTGCCCGGGGCGCCGTAATCCCCCTGGATGAAGCCGGGAATACCTGCCACATTCGTGGGGCCGAAGATGCCGCCATCGTTCCAGGTGCCGTTGGACTGGTTGAACCACCAGTGGTGCAGGCGGTTGGAAGTCGTCCAGTACACATACTCGAAGTTACGGTTATACGTGGTGCCGGTAGCGGTGGGGCTTTGCTGGCAGTCATTGGCGAGCGTTTCGGCGAGCGACCAGTTGAAGTTGGAGCCGTCGCGCCAGTAATGGCGGATGGCGTTGCCAGTGGGGGCTTTCGTCCAGACTTCAAAGTTGCGGTGGCCTGCGCCGTCTCCGCTTTCATACAAGCTGCCGTTATGCATGCGGCGCTTCGTCCAAGGATCGGGATTGATGGCAGCGTTCGGGATGCCGTACTTCGCATAGGAGTCGATATCGGCCTGGCCGTAACCGAACCAGCAATAGCCCTGCATGCCCCAGCCCGTGCCCCACGAGTTGCGGATAAGCCATGCATTCTTCGAGTCGTCGTAGCCGACAATCACGATGCAATGCCCGCCTGCAACGGTGTTGTTGGTCTTCGTATAGACGCCGGAATTCGGGCCGTAAGCGAAGAAGTCGTTATAGACGGTGAAGCAGGCGCTGAGCGGGCCTACATTATCCAGCCAGTTTTTCTGGTCCTGGATATTGCCGATCGCGACGTAATTATCCAGACGCACGGTGCGGCCGTCACGGTCGGAAGTCGGGTGGTAAGGCTGGTTCGTCGTTTCATACGGCCAGCAGCCCGGATCGGCAACGCCGTGCGCTTTCATCCAGTCGAGCGCCGTCACGGGGGAGCCAGTGGTGGAGCATTGCGCGCCAAGCCCGTCATGCACGTCGCCTTCGGAGCGCAGGCTCCATACGGCGTGTTCGATGCGCGTCATGGCTTCCACTAGGCCCACGGCGCTGAACGTCCAGCAGGATTCGCAAGGTCCCTGATCCTTAATTTTCGTGAGCCACGGCCAGCCATAACGGTTACGCCAGTCGACCGATTTAGGCGTGCCCGACGTGCCGAACTCTGCAGCTGCAGCAGGAGCCGCAGCGGCAAGTGTTTCCTCAGCGGTGGAGCGCAGTTCCAGCACCTTGCTGCCCGGAGCGCCGGGAGCAATCGTCTTAAGCGACTCAAGCTGGGTCGTATCCAGTTCGGTAAGTTTATTCTTAGGAATGAAACCGCGGTTGATGCGCTGCTGGAGCAGGAAAGTGTTGTTGGTCGGCGCGGTGAAGAAAGGAGTGAGATCAAGCTTCGGCAGATCGGCTGCTTTCGCGACTTTGCTCAGATCGGCACCTGTCGGATGGACCTTCACCTCGTCTTCGTCCCTGAGGCGATGATCGAGCGTCCATTGAGCGTTCGCCGCCGTGAGGTCTTTGCGTAGGTCTGCAATTTTGATTGGCATAATCTCTCCTTAAAATGGTTGAGAGAGAAAGTTACTTATGGTTGTATAAATGAAATATAACTCAATCTTCGGCTTTCGTAAGTAAGTTATAAGTGTATTTAAAAAACAACACTTTATGAAATGCCATAGAGGAACATGTCAAAACTATAAGTTGATCATATGGTTGAATATGGTTTGATCGGGACAAGCGCAATCAAGAAACTTGTGAATGACAGTAAAATAACTATTCTCTCTGGGAAAAGTAAAAGGAAAACGACATATGAATTGGTTATCGCGTCTGAAGTCCGGTTTGAGCAAGACCAGCAGCCGTCTTGCTGGGGGGATTGCAGGAATATTTACCAAGCGCAAGCTCGATAAGGAAACGCTGGAAGAACTGGAAGAACTGCTCGTGCAGGCGGATATGGGGGCGAAGACCGCCTCTAAAGTGGTCGGCGCGTTCGGCACGCAGCGTCTGGATAAGGAAATCTCGCCGGAAGAAATCAACACGGTGCTGGCGGAAGAAATCAGTAAGCTGCTGACGCCTGTTGCTCGGCCGCTGGAAATAGACAAGGCGAAGAATCCTTATGTGATTATCGTTGTGGGCGTGAATGGAAACGGCAAAACGACGACAATAGGCAAACTCGCCAAGAATCTGCAGCATCAGGGCCATAAGGTTATGCTGGCCGCAGCCGATACGTTCCGCGCAGCGGCGGTGGAGCAGCTGGAAGTCTGGGCGCAGCGCAATCAATGCGAGATCGTTACCGGCGCGCCCAATGCCGAACCAGCCAGCGTGGCTTATAAAGCCATTGAAGAGGCAAAGCAGAAAGGCGCTGACGTATTGATGATCGACAGTGCGGGCAGGCTGCATAACAAATCCAACCTTATGGCGGAACTTCAGAAGATCATCAAGGTCATCAAGAAGCTGATGCCCGAAGCGCCGCACGCTGTGATTCAGGTGCTGGATGCGACCACGGGCCAGAATGCGATCAATCAGGTGGAAGTGTTTTCATCCATGGTGAATGTGACGGGGCTTGTAGTCACAAAACTCGACGGTACGGCGAAGGGAGGGATTGTTGTGGCTCTGGCGGATAAATTCGGCCTGCCGATTCATGCTATTGGGGTGGGGGAGGGAATAGACGACCTGCAACCATTTGTTGCCAAGGAGTTTGCCGAAAACCTGTTTTACCAAGAATGATGCAGGCCGTCTTCCAACCAGCGGTGTCACTGCCGCATTGCAACAACGATGGAGGCATGCTGCGCGATGGTTTTTTCCTGATGGATGCATGTTGCCACGGTAGCGATTGCGATCATGGCAAAGGCTGCAATCCACAGAAGGCCGGACTCACAACGTCTTTGGTAACCATACTGCATAATGCTCTCCTTGAACGATTGTTATTGCAAGTTTGATTTATGTACATTATTCATATGGTGAACGCAACATAAAAATTCAAGGGGGTGTTATGGGACGTGGTGGTATTAGAAAAGGCGCAGGCAGACCGACAGGCAGAGGGCCACATGGAGAGGCAACCAAACCTATTCGTGTTCCTGTAAGCCTGCTGGACGAGATTGCAAACTTTGTCGCCAATAAGGGCTACAAGATTCCGCTTTACTCCAGCCACGTGCAGGCAGGCGGACCGGCGCCGGCGGACGAAGCGATCGATGATAAAGTCGACCTGAATGAATATCTGGTGAAGCACCCGAGCGAAACCTTCATGGTGCGCGCGACCGGAGAATCCATGATCAATGCAGGTATTTCCCATGGTGACGTGCTGATCGTGGACCGCAGTCTTAAGCCTGCAAATGGCAAGATTGTCATCGCGGCAGTGGATGGGCAACTGACCGTGAAGCGCTTCCAGAAGGAAAAGAACGGCGCAGTTGCATTAATGCCGGAAAACCCGGAATTCAAACCAATCATACTCGCAGAGGGTAACGATCTCGTGATCTGGGGCGTCGTGACGAACGTGATACACGCGCTCTAGCGCTTGAGTTAAAGGGTGGCTATCAGAAAAACTTCACCGCTGGCAGGACGAAGGCCATCCGTGCGGCCTGAGAAATAGCGTTGGGTCATCTCCTGCGTAGAGATATGATGGGCGGTCTTGAAACCGGCTTCGCGAGCCAGTTCCATCATTTCTTCCGGACTGAAGAAGCTGATAAACGGTGTGCCGCTGGCTTTCGCACGCGCATAAACCTCTTCATGCTGCGCGCGTTCGTCGGCAGGGATGAGATCAAGCGGTAGCAGAAATGTCATTGCCAGTGTAGAGCCGGGAGCAAGTGCCGCGATCTGACGTAATGTATCTATGACTGCCTCCTTGGAGAGATACATGGAAACACCCGTGGAAGCTATCACGGAAGGCTGCTTGGGATCGAACCCCGATGAAATTAATTCCTGAAGCCATGACTCGCCCGACTCAAAATCAACGGGCACCAGATGCAGCCAGTCTGGAACACCGAAGCCAAGCTCAATCAGGCGCTGCTTTTTCCATAAAGATGCGCTGGGTTTATCCACTTCAAATACCCGCATTTGCGAAGCGATGTTTTTATGGCGCTGAGCAAAACTATCCAGCCCTGCGCCCAGAATAATATATTGCGCAATGCCACGGCCATATTGTTCAATCACGAGATCGTCAATAAAACGCGAACGGCTTACAATGGCAGCGCGGTAGCCTTGCGTGCCTTGCAGATTCATGTCCGGACGCTGGCGCCAGTTTTCAGGCGGCGATGCCAGTTGTAAGCCGACTTCATCTTCCAGTATATGCGGCGCCGGGTCACTCAGCACATGTAAGGCGCGCCACAGGGCAACCCTCACGGCAGTGCTGTCGGCGGTGGCAATCGGGTCTTTATCCATACATCAACTCCTAAGGAAGAATGAAGCAGATGGCGGATAAATAGTATATAAGATTTAGACGCTCCAGGTCATATCCGACGCAGGGATATGAAGCCCGCACTCGGTTTTCTGCTCATTCTCCAAACCTATTGTGTGCGCCCAGCGCCCCGCGCGCTCATCCTGTCCTGCCGCAACAGGTACGGTGCAGGGCTCGCAGCCGATGGATTTATAACCTTTTGCCACAAGCGGATGCGGCGGAATATTACGTAGCATCACCGCTTCGCGCTGGTCGTCCTTGCTCCAGTGCGCCAGCGGATTGATCCTGAAGACACCGTTTTCATCAAGCTCTATCGTCTGCATGTTAGCGCGTTCGGGCGTCTGGTAACGCTTTCGGCCTGTAATGAGGGCTAGAATCCCAAGAGATTCAATGGTGCGGTCCAGCGGTTCCACCTTGCGTAGCCAGCAGCAGCGATTAGGTTGGGTTTTCCAGAGCATGCCATCCGCATCGATCCGCCCGAGCATTTCCGGGTCCGGTTTGATCCAGTGCACATTCTTAAGGCCAAGAGATTTTTCCAGCGTGCGCCCGTATTCCAGCGTCTCAGGAAAATGCTTTCCCGTATCCAGGAAAAGTACTGGCGTTTCCGGCTCGACTTCCGCCACCAGTGCAAGCAACAGGCCTGCATCCGCACCGAAAGAAGTAAGCAGTGCAATAGTACCGGGAAATTCCTGCCGGATCATGGTACGCAGCAATTGATGCGTGTCCAGTTCACCGTAAAAATTCTGCAGGCGATCCAGTGAGGTGGTCATAACACATTCTCCGCCCCATGATGCTGCGGGGAAGGCAAGATATGTGCTGCCTCATTATCCTGTTCCAGAGCGCGTATCTCTCCCGTTCCAAGCAGGCCCAGGCTGCGAATGAAGCCGCGCGTTCTGTCGCTGACGGATTTATTGTCCAGCCCCTCGCTTTTCCATTCAAGACGCTTCTTGCCGATTGTAGTAACGATGTCAGCCCATTCTTCTTTAAAGAGATTGGCGATAAAGCCACGGATTTCCTGGCCAAGCGTAGGGCTTGCACCGCCCGTGGAAACGGAAATGGTCAGGTCTCCGCGCTTGACGAAGGCAACAAAGTGGAAATCGCAAAGAGCTGGTTTATCTTCCACATTGACGAGAATGCCCTGCAGCCGCGCGATGCTGACCAGCACGGCGGAAGTTTCATCATCCAGCCCTACAATCATCAGCACATTAGCCTGCCGAATTTCATGGGATTCCGGAAGCGTATCCTCGTAGGCGGCAATATTGATTGCTCCCATCTCCTGCAACTGCTGCAGTCTGCGGGAGAACGCTTCGCCGGTGCCGACAAGGGCAATGCGTATTCGGCTTAAATCCAGTGATACAGGGTACATCATGCTGCCCATTTATACTGTGTTGATAATGCGTCCGTAGCGGTTTTCTTGACCGCTGCTATGCCGTGGCGGTGACAGAAATCGCCGAACCCCTCATTCGCATTGCGTCCGCTTTTATAAAGCGCCACCATCGGCTCCAGCGCGGTGGTGATGTCATCGAACGGCACTTTGTCGAACACTTTCTCATTCAGGCGTGTGCCTTCAAAATCGCCGCCGATGAAAACCGAGTAATGTTCCGGTGTGCGGCCCACAAGACCGATATCGCCGACATAAGGACGTGAGCAGCCATTCGGGCAGCCCGCAATACGCACCGCGATTTTTTCTTGGCCGATTTCGTGCTTGTCCAGCAGTTGCTGGATTTTGGCTTCGAGCGGGTGCTGCACGCGTTCGGCTTCAGCCAGCGCCTTGCCGCAGGTCGGCAGAGAAACGCAGGCAAAGAAATTGCGGCTTAAGTCCGTAATATCCTCACGCAGGCGCACGCCATATTTGCGCAAGATAGAAGAAATAGTAACCTTTTCCTTTTCTTCAATATCGCACAGAATAATATTCTGGTCATTCGTCAAAGTGAGCGGCATCTTATAAGTGGAAACTACTTCGCGCAGCGCTGAACGGTAGGCCACGCCGTAAACATCATCCGCAATACGTCCGCTAGGAATAGGAACGCCGAGGAACCATTTTCCGTCACCCTGTTCATACCAGCCGACATGATCCACGACCCCCCAGTGCTTGACCGGAAGCGGCGCATCAAGAGAGGCGCCGAAATATTTTTCCATTTCCGTTTTGCACCAGTCGAGACCTTGTTCCGCCACCACATATTTGAGGCGCGCATGTTTGCGGTCGCCGCGGTCACCGTTGTCACGCTGTAATTTCACAACCGATTCCACAGCGCGCACCATATTTTCCGGTTTCACGAATGCGATCGGCTTGGCGAGGAAAGGATAGGTCTTCGGATTATTGTGATTCATGCCGAGACCACCGCCGATAGCGACGTTATAGCCTTGCAGTTCCTGCCCGTTAAACAGTGCTAGCAGAGCGATATCGTTGCACAGCATATCCATGCAGTTATCTTCGGGTTGGCCTATAGCCACCTTGAATTTGCGCGGCATATAGGAATCGCCGTAAAGCGGTTCGCCCTGTGCCGGGGAAGGCAGGAAAGGATAGGCTTCAATCTTTTCGCCGTCCAGCCAGATATCCCAATATCCTTCCGTTTTTGGTGCAAGATCCTTGGCCAGCGTAAAGCAGGCCTCCTCAAGCTTCGCGTGAATATTATCACGGATAGGAGCGGGGCAGGTGATGATATTGCGCACCACGTCGCCGCAGCCGCCAAGTGTAGAGAGCAGAATCCGGTTTATGTCGGCCACAAAAGGCTTCAGATGCGCTTTCACAATGCAATGGAATTGGAAAGTCTGGCGCGTGGTGATCCTGAGCGTGCCGTTAGCATGGGTATCGCACAGCGTATCAAGCGCGAGATATTGCTCAGCCGAGAGTCTGCCGCCGGGCATTTTAAGGCGCAGCATGAATTCCCATTGCTTGTCGAGCCCTTGTTTCTTGCGCTCGGTGGCGCTGTCGCGATCATAGCCCTGATAGCTGCCATGAAATTTCAGTAATTCATAAGATGCATCTGAAACAAAATCATTAGCATCAGCAAGCTCATCCGCAATATTTCCACGCAGCCCGTCACTAGCTTTCTTTATAGCTTCCACACCGGAAAGTTTCTGCGTATCGGACATTGAATACCTGCTTGATTTAATAGTGGCTGCGCAGGCGGATAATAGAGAGGAAACTAATTTATTGCAATATTTTTGTGTAAAGAAATATTATACAAATTAGAAGTGTGCAAATATGCTTAGTGCAGTGTTGGCTGTGCACTTGCGGCCTGAAGTTTTTGTTCTTCAGCCCGCCCGATAAAACTATCGGATTGCTTTTCCGGTACCAGGCTTTTGGGAGCGGCATACAGCTTTTTGCCGTTCTCTTCGGTAGTGCGTTCTTTCGCAAAACGCTGCTCAAAGCTGGGAGTCTGAGGCAGAGATGACTCGGCTTGAGTATGAGGAGCATTTACCTGTATATCGCCTGGCTGGGAAGAACCTGTAGCCGCTGCTGACTGCGGAGCTTCTGATTTATGGTTATGTTTGCCGCGCGCATTTTCAAAGAAGCCGCCGAACAGCCTGAGCGTTACAGCGCAAACAAATGAATAAAACCCTTCAAACGCGACGATTTCCCCCACGGCCTTTAAAAGAGGGATTTGTGCGCCCGTATCGCTGGTAACCGTTTTCTGCGCCAGCTTGGGAAACATTTTGGTGACAAAGGCAGACTGCCCCATCTTTGCACCGGTATCCTCAAATAAGGTTGCGTTCCATGATTTCTGAGTGCCGCCCTTGCGTTCGCGTCCCAGCAGCATCGCAATGGGAATCACTGTAAGCGCGGTTGCAAGCCTGCCTCCGAGAATGCTGCCAAGGCTGATTTTCTGTGCTTCTTCCTTCTCGGCAGGTTTATCAGCTGCATTTCCTTGAACGCCTTCGGTCTGCTTATCTTCTTTATTGCCGAATTTATCGATGAATGCCTGGCGCTTCTTTTCCAATGCTGCCACAGGGAATGCAAATACAGATCCGTCCAGCCAGGACCAGAGCACCATCATCAGGCCCTTGGACCAGCTTGCGGAACGTTCCGGCGACATATGCAGCTTGTTTTCAAGCTGATTGGCCGTCCATTCGCGGCTCTTATTACCCCTGGTTCTAAGGCCGCGCGTAATGGCGGATTTGTCGCTTCCGTAGGTGGTATAGAAGGTCAATGCCGCGGAAGTTACAGCTACCGCGCTGGTTAATAGAACACCATAGACAATGGCGTCAAATGCCCGCTGGGCAAAATTCATTTTTTTCTTGTCTTCATGCTTACCTTGTACGCCGGTCAATGCATACAGCAGTTCGCCACTTGCGTTTTCTAACGATTTACCCAGGGTGCCTTGAATATTCTGCCAGTTTTCTTTGGTGGCCGGATCCATGGAGACCGTGTCGGGAATACGTACATCGTTATAGCCGGACTTGGTTCTGGCAACATCCAGCGCCATTTTTGCAGATTGCTGGGGAGAAAGACCAGAGACATATCCGGCAATAAAACCGGCATAAGCGGAGTCTGCGGAACCTATGGATTTTTTAACGGCAGGAAAATCAGTGCGCCCGGCAGCAACAACAGGCGTTACGCCAGGAGCGGAAGAGCCTGTAAGAAGGACAGTGCTGTTATCCGATCTTACGATAAGAGCTGCAGGCGCTCTGTTACGGGCAGGCTTGCCTGCCTGTGCTCTGAGCTTGTCGCGTTCCTCCATGTCGGCCAGAAGTTTTTTGGCCGCCAGGTCAAAATCATGCCCTGTATCGTAGATGCGGGTAAGCTCCTGTTCGTCGCCCACGATAACGTCGGCATTCTCAAGAAGTTTCTGGTATGTACCGGGAGGTACCGGATGCCCGAACTGCGCTTGTTTAGGAAGCGTGGCTACAACTCTTTTATCGTTTGCGAGCGCTTTAGTAAGCAGCGTATCGGGAAATTCGTTGCCGAGCTTTCCCCAGAGTGACGACGGAATAAACACGACGTCGTTCTTGCGTACAAGCTCGTCGGTGATCATACCCGGCTTCAGCAACTGGTCGGCATTGCCCGGATAAGTCGCCAGCGTATGGCTGCCGTCCGGAGCGGTAAAGATAAATGATACGGCAGGCTCGGCATTATTGCCGATTTCATTTTGAGCGGGAAGCAAGTGGGTGCCCGTTCCCTTGATATCATTCTTGATGGAATCGGAATACACACCGTGACCGGCGACACCCAGAAATTCCAGGTGAGCGTTATGGCCCATGAGGCGCTTGAACGTGACCAGTGTATTCGCCGTAGAGCCGCCCGGCTCAATACCCTCCATCTTTAAACCTTGCGTAAGCCTGGAGATAGTATCGAATTCTTCTTTGGTAAGGGAGACTTTTTCGCCGCGCCGTGCATCGTGCTCAGCCAGCACTTTATCAATAACGGTATTCAGCTCGGCATATCGATCGCGTATAGCAGCAGGCGCCGTCCTCAACTCTTCAGGCGAAGGCAGCGGGATAGGCACGTCTGCTATCAATAAGTCGCTCGATAAAATATTGACCATTCTGTATTCCCGGCTTAGGGGTGACCGATTGACATGCAACCACCCGGAAGCTATTAACTAATCCCATATTACATGATAGAGATAATAATTAGTATGACAGTTTTATGAAATTTATTAATAATTCTGTAGCTTTTTCTGTTATTGTATAACTAAATAAAACACATATAAAACATGGGAATAAGGTGATAATGAACCGCGTTTTTTCAGGCGTACAGCCGACTGGCAACCTCCATCTGGGCAACTATCTGGGGGCCATACGCAACTGGGTGGATATGCAGGGTACCTATGAATGCATCTTTTGCGTTGTAGACCTGCACGCGATCACCATTCCGCAGAAACCGGAAGAACTGCGCCAGGCCATCCGTGAAGTTACGGCGGCCTATATTGCCTGCGGCATTGATCCCAAAAAGAGCATTATCTTCCCACAATCGAGCGTTTCAGTGCATTCCGAGCTTTCCTGGATACTGGGATGCCATACGCCGCTCGGCTGGTTGAACCGCATGACGCAGTTCAAGGATAAAGCAGGCAAGAACCGCGATAATGCATCGCTTGGCCTGTATGGTTATCCTGTACTGATGGCAGCAGATATTCTGGGTTATAAAACCACCCATGTTCCGGTGGGTGAAGACCAGAAACAGCATCTTGAACTGGCACGTGATATTGCTGGTGCATTCAACCGCTATTACGGTATTGATTATTTCCCGCAGCCTGAACCGCTGATCCGGGACACTGCTGCGCGTATCATGAGTCTGCGTGACGGAACGAAGAAAATGAGCAAGTCCGACGAGTCGGATTATTCGCGCATTAACCTCACAGACGATGCCGATGCAATCGCGCTCAAGTTCCGCAAGGCTAAATCGGATGCCTATCCGCATATCGACTATGAACCAGAAACCCGTCCTGAGGCGGCAAATCTGATCGATATTTATGCAGCGCTCTCAGGCATTTCCCGCGAGGCTGTAGTCAGCCAGTTCGGCGGCATGAATTTTTCGGACTTCAAAAAAGCCCTGACCGATATGGCGATTGAAAAACTTTCCCCAATCACGGCCTATATGCGCGACCTGCTGAACAACACTGACTATATCGATGCGGTGCTGAAAGACGGCGCAGAACGGGCAGATGCGCTGGGATCGCGTTATCTGCGCGAGGTAAAGGAAATCGTGGGCTTCCCGGTCTTTTAATTATCTGGGCAGTTTTATAGTGACAACCAGCCCGGGCTTGTTATCGGCAAAGCTAAGCTCGCCTTTATGGAGTTTCACCGCCGCACCGACCAAGCTTAAGCCCAGCCCATTGCCCGGTGAGCTGCGGCTTTGTTCGAGCCGGAAGAACTTTTCCGTGACCTTGCTGTAGAACGACTCTGGAATACCGATACCGCTATCGGCAACCTGCAGGAGGATATATCCATCCTGAGCGAGCAGTCGCACGGTGATCAGGCCGGAGCGCGGAGTGTATTTGATGGCATTGTCGATGATATTGGCCATCATCTGCGTAATCAGATGGCGATCCCCCTTGATGGAAAGACCTTCGGAAATTTCAGAGACCAGCGTCTGAGCCTTTTCTTCCGCTACAAGCAGGTAAAGATCGACTACGTCCACCATGGCCTCAGAAATATTGAATTCGCTGAACTGCTCAACACCAGCGCCGATTTCAGCTTGCGCAATGCGCAGGATGGAATTGAACGTTGCAACAAGCGAGTCAATTTCTGCAAGCGAGCCGCGCACCTGTTCATTCAGTTGCTGCGGAGTAGTATCCCCAATCAGCATGCTTTCCAAACGGTTGCGCAGGCGGTTTAGAGGCGTGCGCAGATCATGGGCCACATTATAAGAAATGTCCCTTACACCGTCGATCAGCTCGCAGATACGGTTCAAAGTCTGGTTTAGATGCAGCGCCAGATGGTCGAATTCATCGCCGATACCGATGACATTCACGCGTGTATGCAACGCGCCTGCAGCCACTTTGCGGAAAGTCTGGTTGACCACATCAATACGCCGGTAAATCGTGTAGGAAAGCAGCATGCCGCCGACAGCCGCCATGGCAAACATAATGGCGAAGCAGAGATACAATACCTCTACAATAATTTCCCGCACATGCTCGATATTATCCATCTTGCGCCCGACCAGCAGGATATACCCTCCCGGCAGTGCCGTATTCATCGCAATGGCCTTGGAGCTGCTAGGCGGAGAGCCATTTTCATTGTTCACGGTGAATTTTACCCAGCTATCCACATCCGTCTTGCCGCCCGGCCAGCGGTCGAGGTTTCCGGCCAGTACTTTCCAGTTTCGGTCGATAAACATAATGACAAGGGTCTTATCCTCGTCCTTTTCCAGGATGTTCTTGATCGAAGCAACGGTTTCATCCCGCTTGTCGACGGTGAATTTATGTTTCAAGTCAGCCAGATGGATTTCAATGGAGTGCTTGAGATCGGCTTCCATATTGTTGATGATTTCGCTGTAAACGAAAATCAGCAGCGCCGTCACGGAAGCAGCAAACGTTACCATGTAAAGCAGGGTAAAGCGGAAGGCCGCCGATCGGAAAAGACGAAACATCTAGCTTTCACTCAGTTGGTAGCCGACACCTCGGATCGTTTTGATAAGGGATTTATCGAACCCTTTGTCGATCTTCTGGCGCAGGCGGCTGACCTGCACGTCGATAACATTGGTCTGCGGATCGAAATGGAAATCCCATACGCTTTCCAGCAGCATGGTACGCGTAACCACCTGTCCGGCATGACGCATCAGATATTCCAACAGCATGAATTCACGATTTTGCAGCGGTATGTCCTTACCGGAACGGGTTACCTTACGGGTCAGGAAGTTCATAACTAGGTCGCCTACCTGCAGAGAAGATTGCTCGCTGCCTGAACGCTGACGGCGCATAAGCACTTCGATACGCGCCATGAGTTCGGCAAAGGCGAACGGTTTGACGAGATAGTCATCGCCGCCGGATTTCAGCCCTTTCACGCGTTCATCCACCTGATGCAAAGCGCTCAGGATGAGAATCGGTGTCGTATTGCCGGAAGCGCGCAATGTCTGGATAATCGTAAGCCCATCAAGCTTCGGAAGCATCCGGTCGATGATCAGTACGTCAAATTCATTCTCCACGGCATGAAACAAGCCGCTGCTGCCGTCTGTCATGTGCTCCACATGATGTCCGGCTTCCTGCAACCCTTTCACAATAAACCCGGCTGCATCTTTATCGTCTTCAATTAATAATACGCGCATATACCCACTTTTATAAATGTCTGGCAGCAATATAAAGCTTTGTAAAACTATTTACAATATATGGCTTTATCTCATAGTCTTTGAAAAATGGAGAGTAAAATGGAAGGAGGCTGTGAAAAAATCCCGCAAGTGACGCTGGCGTTCTGGATTATCAAGATCGCGGCCACAACGCTTGGAGAGACCGCAGGCGATGCTGTGACGATGTCCATGAATCTGGGGTATCTGGTGGGGACCGCCATTTTTGCCTCTATTTTTATCGTGGCCGTCAGTGGCCAGATCATGACCAAACGCTTCCATCCGTTTCTATATTGGGGGGTGATTATTGCCACCACCACGGCAGGCACCACATTAGCCGACTTCGCCGACCGTTCGCTAGGAATAGGTTATGCGGGCGGTTCATTGTTGCTGCTTGTGTTGCTGATGACGTCACTTGTCCTGTGGTATTGGACGCTCGGCTCTGTCTCTATCGATACAGTCCACACTGTCAAAGCGGAAATATTTTACTGGGCGACGATCATGTTTTCACAGACACTCGGCACGGCGCTGGGCGACTGGATGGCGGACTCCACAGGGCTTGGCTATGAAGGTGGTGCGCTGGTGTTTGCGGTGGCGCTTGCCGTGGTCGCATTCGCGTATTACCGCACGAAAGTTTCTCATACGCTGTTATTCTGGGCGGCATTCATCTTGACGCGCCCGCTTGGCGCCACTGTAGGCGACCTGCTGGATAAGCCAGTAGCGCAGGGCGGCCTTGCCCTGAGCCGCTACACCGCATCCGGCGTGCTGTTGATATTCATTATCGCATGCATCCTGTTGCTGCCGCAAAAAGCGTTGCAATCACGGCACTAGCTCCGCAGTGCTTTCCGCCTCTTCCGCAGTCCAGGTGCTGCCTGCCGAAGCAAGAATGACCATCCCTATGGCAAACAGCTGTATGGCGCCAAGCGTTTCTGAAAGGAAGACTACGCCACAAACGGCTCCGATGGCGGGTTCCATGCTTGAAAGTATGCTGAAAGTGCGCGTAGGCAGCTTGCGCAGCGCAAACATTTCCAAAGAATAGGGCAGGGCGCTGGAGAGAATGGCGACACTAAGTGCCATGGGTAGAATAGCAAAGTTAAACAGAGAAAGCCCGTGCTGCGCAAAACCAATGGGAAATACGAAGCAGGCGGCGATGCTCATGCCAAGCGCTGTGGCCGTTCCGCCATGCACTGTGTGGCTGGTTTTCTTGCCGAAAATAATATAGATCGCCCAGCAGGTGGCTGCCCCAAGCGCATAAGCTGCCCCAACCGGGTCAATGTTAGAGGAAAGTTTTGTCACCGGTAACAACAGCACAATTCCGCCCGCAGCGCATACTGCCCAGAGAAAATCCTTCCAACTGCGTGTATGCAGCAAAGCAATCGCCAGTGGTCCTGAGAACTCCAGGGCAATGGCAATCCCGAGCGGAATACGGGCAATCGCCATGTAAAAAAGCAGGTTCATGCTGCCAAGCGAAAGCCCGTAAGCAAACAGGGAGAACCATTCATTGCGCTTCGGCCATCTGCGCCAGGGGTGGCCTACCGCAATCAATATGCAGGCGGCAAACAGCAGGCGCAGCGAGACGACCCCCAGCGGAGAAAGCGTGTGGAAGAGGTGTTTGGCAAGCGATGCCCCCGTCTGGATGGAGAGCATGCCCACTGCAAGCGCCGCGATGGCATAAGTGCGTGAAGAATCGGTAAGCTTTAAAAACATATAATGTTCATAGCTTACCGGTTGCTTACAATAAAGGGCTTTCCGTTCTGATAGCCCATTTCTGCATGGGAACGATCAGCCAGGCAATCAGCAATGCCATCGCACTCCCCAGGAACACTTCCATAACGCGGTGCAGTGCCACAAAAATCCCTGTCGCGCTTGAACCATCCGCAATCGCCGAAGTGACGACAATGGCTGTGGTAATGGAAGCCACACGCCACCCTGTAGGAGTTTTGAACAGGTGCTTAACAAAAATCGTAGCTGCCAGGGCAAGTGGAAGCAAAAGGTCCTGCTGCCGGACAACCAATAAAAATAGTAACCCCGTCAGGCATCCGATAATCGTGTTGCTGATACGCAGTTTGAAACTGGCCCAGGTGGTTCCTGTATTAGGTTCGGTTACAAGGATCAGGGAAATAACCGCCCATAACGGATTGCCTCCGAACAGCACATGGATGATAAACCATAAGATGCTGGTTCCGAGGAAAACACTGAGACCGAATTGAACACTGGGCAAGCCCTGTGCCTGCCTTAAAAGACGTAATAAATGCATGAAAATATGTTGTAAGCTAAAGTGAAACGCGCATAGAAAGATGCGGCAGCATAGCCTAGCTACGCTGCCGTATGATAAAAGGCCTATTAAATGGTTGAAGCTATGCGGCTTTCTTGCCCATAGTGCATTCTATAATCTGGCTGATTTCCTGCATCTTATTATCCTTCTTCAAGATAGCTCCGAAGGAGAGTATGCCGCGCAGCTCGCCGTTCCTATCCTTCACCAGCAGACGATTGACATTGTGCTCGCGCATGGTTTCGGCCGCTTTATCCAATAGGTCATGCTCACTGCAGAAAAATAATTCCGTCGTCATATGATTACCGACCTTTTCTTTTGCAATATCCTTGCCCCTGGCAACAGCGCGCAGCACGATATCACGATCCGTAATGACGCCTTCCAGTATACCATTGGTCATAACTGGTAAAATCCCGCATCTCAGCATTTCCATCTTCATCGCGGCGTCCTGCAGGCTATGCTCAGAAGTAATAATAACGGGATTAGCTTTCATGATATCTCTTACTTTGGTCTGCATATGCTGTTCCTCACACTGTTTAATGTATTACTGCGGCATGGTTTCTGAAGGACCGCCTGTTGCCCCGCCGGTGTTTTCCGGATTGGTAGATTTTTCCGGATCGATTGGATGGCGCCCGCTAAGTTTCTTCTCCATACTTTTGCAATATTCAAGGCGCTGTTTGTATTCCCTGGTACTGAACTCAGTTTTATGCTCATGCAGACTATCGCAGTCTTGCTTGGTCATGCTGGAATAAGAGGTGGTCTGGGCATTGGCCGCCATAACGGGGGTAACTACAAGGAAAGCAAAGAGAAGTGAGCGTATTGATAGATTCCTGATATTGCTCATAACCCTATCCTTTCCATATTTAGCGGCGGCAGGTGAGGAAAACCCGGCGGTTTTCATACCTTACACATAGAAAAAGCGGGGTTTTATTTCTATAAGAAATCCCAAGAGCTTTATAAACAGTCTGTAAATTATGGTGCCAAATGTTCCTTATGCAGACGAATCTAGGGGAGTTCGGCAAGCAATTCCCGTGTTACGCTATTAAGCAGCAGCCGCCCCTCCGGCGTAGTGCGGATACGCTGCGCATCCGCTTCGACAAGACCGGCTGTCTGTAATCGCTGAATTGCGACGGGGGATAGCGCCGCATGTAAATCCAGCCCCGTGCGCTCCTGCCATTTGCGGTAATTAATACCGTCTGAAAGCCGTAAGCCCATCAAAACAGCTTCTTCCAGTGATTCTTCGGCGGGAATTTCAGTCTGTATGGAAAGCCCCGCTCCGGTACGCTCCACTTGCTCCAGCCAGCGTTCGGGACTCTTAATATTCTCCGTCGCGTAACGAATAGCTGCGTGGGTACGCGGAGGAGTGCTAGCGACGACCTCGCGGGGGAATCCCGGCAAAGCCGGGATGGGGGAAGCGTTCCCCCCATAATCAATACTATATCTTCCGTGAGCGCCAGCGCCGATGCCGATATAATCCTGACTCTGCCAGTAAGCCATGTTATGGTGGCTTTCACCGCCAGGTTTGGCGTGGTTGGAGATTTCGTAAGCTGGTAGGCCGTGCGCTTCCATCACCGACTGTGTCAGCATATACATATCTGCGGCCAGCCCCTCTTCCGGCAACAGGAAGCCGCCATTATGATAGATATGATGAAAAGCCGTATTTTCTTCTATGGTAAGCTGGTAAAGTGAAAGATGGTCGCAGGCATATTCAAGCGCCTGTGTCAGTTCACTTTCCCAAGCCGCAAGTGTTTGGCCGGGGCGTGCGTAAATTAGGTCGAACGACATGCGCGGAAAGGAGTCTCTTGCTAATGCCAGCGCTTGCAACGCCTCATCTGTGCTATGCTCGCGGCCAAGAAATTTGAGGTCGGTAGCATTTAGCGCCTGTACCCCCACGGAAACGCGATTCACACCGCTGGCGCGAAAATCACGAAATTTCTGGGCTTCTACGGATGTAGGGTTGGCTTCCAGTGTGATTTCGGCATTTTCTATCATAGGCCAGAAACCGGCAGTTGCATCGATTAATGAAGCGACTGTCTCAGGAGGCATCAGGGAAGGGGTGCCGCCGCCAAAAAAGATACTAACCACTTGCCGTTGCGGCAATTTCTGGGCATAATAAGCAAGCTCGGCAAGCAATGCCTTCTGCCAGCGCGCATTATCGACACTGGCGCGCACATGGCTGTTGAAATCACAATACGGACACTTGGATTTGCAGAACGGCCAATGAATATATATGCTGAGCGGACGGGACATGTAAGGAAAGCACGATGAAAGCGGATAAAGCTGCAAAGCAGGCTCTTATAAACATATTAAACGGGATTTACAGCGAAATCCACACGATTGAGAGTAATTTGGGTATTCGTGCGAGCGAAAATGATTATCGCCCGCGTATCGAATATTTCCACGACGCCGTGCGCGTGCTAACCTCCGGTGTTTCATTGGACAAACGTTTGTCTGTGGAATTCCTGGCCTATGATATTTCCATGCTGCGCCATATCCAGGCCAATCCCGTTCCCCGTAAGAATGATAAAATGAATCTCTCGCCGGGAACCGCGGTCGTTAAAAGCGGATATGCAGACGATTATGCCGCAACACCCGCACAGGCACGGGGGAGATTATCCGAATTATACAAAAATTACGCTGTTCTGTTTGCGGCCCTTTTCGCTGAACAGGCTGACCGGGATTATCAATCCAAGGTCAATGAAGGCAATTATGAAGTGGAGACTATTGCGGAACTGGAGCACGCAGCAAAACAGGCCGCCAAGAAGCAGGGAGCGGAAGTAGACCTCGCGACGTTTGTTGAACAGAATATGGGCGACCCTGATCTGATGAAAAAAATGCTGGCGGCGCTCGGGAATAAAAAGAAAAAAATGCTGGCATCGGATCTGGTCAAGCATACGGCGCATATGATCAAGGAGGCCGATAATAAAATCAAAGAGGCCGATAAGGCGCACTTCACTTATGTCACCAGCCAACTCGCTGTGTATGAGAATGCAAAAGACGTGGTTAAGAAAATGGCGGTCAGCGGTATGAATATCGTCGGCCAGTTCGTTGAAAATGCCATGAGCGATATCGCACGCGGTGGCGGCCGGGGAAGGTAAGATAAAGCAAAATGACGTCGGTGTAAGTTCGTTTTTAACAAAGTGAATACTTGTTTGCCTTGATCGAATATGCTAGCTCAGTGATGGAATCAACTTTCAGCGGGCGGCATTTATGAAAAACCATTATCGGCTTGCGGTTTCCTTCCTCTTTCTTGCGCTGAGCCCTTTCTCGGCACAGGCAACTTTTTTCTCCGATGATTGTCCGCTTCCTGCTGTGAACGGTAAGAATGCGAGTTTTGAAACGGCATTCACACCCGATAGCCACCCTACGGAACGTGTGGTCACTACATTGCGCGAAGCCAAGCACAGCATACGCGTAGTCGCTCATACCTTTATCTCTAAGGATATCGCAGTGGAACTGGTCAAGCTTGGCCGTAACGGCAGGGACGTCAAGATTCTTCTGGATAAAAATAAAAATGAGTCGGGATATACGGCAGCCAAGTTCTTTATCACCATGGATAACCCGCCTCACATTCCAAGAGATATTAAGAACCAGTATGAAAACTATATCCTGATCGATGATAGTGAAATTATCCTCGGCGATATCGGCGCACTGCAGGGCTCTTATGACGAGCCTAAAAACTCTGCAGGCATTTTAATTATCCGCAATGTTCCCGAACTGGTAAAACGTTACAATGATAACTGGCAGCGCCTTTGGGACGGCTCGCAGGTCATGGTGGAAAAAATAAGCAAATAATTTACGTTACTGAAATCTGTGATGATGCGCGTGGCAGATTGCTACCGCAAGCGCATCCATCGCATCTGCTCCATGTGAGCCGCAGCCGGGCAGCAGCATCTGCACCATCTGCGCCACCTGATGTTTTTCCGCTCGGCCGATGCCGACCACGCTTTTTTTCACAAGCGTAGCTGCATATTCACTGACTGGAAGACCGCTTTGCACCAGCGTCAACAATATCGCGCCGCGTGCCTGTCCAAGCTTCAGGGTGGATTGACCGTTCACGTTGACGAAGGTTTCTTCCACCGCTGCTTCGTCCGGATTATATTGCGCGATAATGGTGCTAAGTTCGCTGCTCAGATGCAGCAGGCGTGGCGCGATGACTTTCTGTGAACTATCGGTTTTAACAGTGCCACAGGCAATGAGCGAGAGCGAATTGCCGCTGCTGCGGATAATACCCCAGCCTGTTTTCTGCAATCCCGGATCGATGCCGATGATGATGCCCATATTCGCTTACGCGCTCAGGCGTTCGAGAATATCGTCTGCGATTTCGTAATTGGCGAACACTTCCTGCACGTCGTCGTTATCTTCCAGCACATCGATCATTTTCAGCAATGCAGCTGCCTGTTCTTCATTGACCGGTGCGCCGGTCTTGGCAAGCCAGGTGAGCTTTGCCGATTGCGGTTCACCGAATTTCTTCTCAAGTGCATCGCGCACTTCGCCAAACGATTCCGGCGAGCAGGTGATCTGATGATGTTCTTTATCCGATTCGCAATTTACAGCGCCTGCTTCGATGGCGCCTTCCAGCATCGCTTCTTCACTGGCTTTCGCAGCCGGATAGGTGATGATGCCGACACGGTCGAACATGAAGCTCACACTGCCGCTTTCACCGAGATTGCCGCCTGCCTTGGAAAACGCCGCGCGTATTTCAGGAGCGGTGCGGTTGCGGTTGTCGGTGAGGGCTTCCACGATCACAGCCACGCCGCCAGGGCCGTAACCTTCATAGCGCACTTCTTCGTAATTATCCGTATCACCCTGACCGCTGGCGCGTTTAAGCGCATCGTCGATTCTGTCCTTGCTAATATTTTCCTGCTTGGCTTTCAGGACGGCAGCGCGCAAACGTGGATTATGCGCCGGGTCCGGAGCGCCCGACTTACAGGCTGCATTGATTTCGCGCATGATCTTCGTGAAGACCTTTGCTCTTTTCGCATCCTGCGCGCCTTTACGGCGCATGATGTTTTTAAACTGACTATGGCCTGCCATGAGACTATTCCTTATTTGAAAACGACCGTTTTATGGCCGTTTATTAAGACACGTTGTTCGATGTGGTATTTGATGGCGCGTGCAAGCACGGAGCATTCGCTGTCGCGCCCAACTGCTTCTAGATCTTCTGGTTTGTAAGTATGGTCCACGCGCGTGACTTCCTGTTCGATGATCGGTCCTTCGTCCAGATCCGCAGTCACGTAATGCGCCGTTGCACCGATGAGTTTCACGCCGCGATCGAATGCCTGATGATAAGGTTTCGCACCTTTGAAGCCGGGAAGGAATGAATGGTGGATGTTGATGACTTTGCCAACGAGACGCGCGCAGAGTTCCGGCGAAAGCACCTGCATATAACGCGCAAGTACGACGAGTTCAATCTTGTGTTCCTCGATCAGGTCAAGCACCTGCGATTCCTGAGCGCGTTTGTCGCCTGCTTCAATCGGCAGATGGTGGAACGGAATACGGTTCCACTCGACGATCTCGCGGAAGTCAGGATGATTAGAGATAATCGCAGGGATTTCGACCGGCAATGTTCCTGTGGTGTAACGATGCAGCAGATCGTTCAGGCAGTGTCCGTAACGTGACACCATGATCAGCACGCGCGGCTTGACAGCCTTATTGTGCAGCTTCCACTCCATGCCGAATTTCTGTGCGACCTTCGTATAGAAGAGTTTGCGTAGTTCTTCTTCCGGCGGCGTGTTTTCATCGGTGGCGAATTCCATGCGAAGAAAAAAGCGTCCCGTGGAAGCATCGCCAAACTGAGCGGACTCGATGATGAAACCGCCATTGTCACACAGGAATGTACTGACGGCTGCGACGATACCGCGCACGTCATAGCAGGAGAGGGTGAGGATGTATTGATTGCTCATAAAACCGGAATCGTTGTTTACGCACGCTACAGATATAGGAAAAGCGGTGAAGAATCAATACTGTCGCTGTTAGTGTAATTCCTTGCCGCGCTTCACTGCAGCGGCGACTGCATCGGCAAACAATTGCTTCAACGCATCGTCTTTCATCAGCACGCTGAGCGCTGCTTCCGTCGTACCGCCTTTGCTGGTTACATCAGAACGCAATTGCGCGAACTCTTTTGAAGAAGCAGCAGCAAGCGCAGCACTGCCGGCAACGGTGCTCATGGCGAGCTTTCTGCAAATAGCTTCAGGCAGTCCCTGCGCCACACCTGCGACAGTGAGTGCTTCCAGCAGAAGAAAGATGTAAGCGGGCCCGCTGCCTGAAACGGCAGTGACGGCATCCATCAGTGATTCATTTTCAAGCCACACAGTTTCACCGGCAGCTTCCAGCAAAGCAGTGGCGACAGCTTTTTGTGCTTCGCTCGTTTTGCGGTTAGCACAGAGTGCGGTGATGCCTTTGCCGATCAGTGCGGGAGTGTTGGGCATCGTACGCACAATAGCGGCATCGCCCAGATGCTTCTCGAAATATGCAATGTCTTTTCCTGCAGCGATGGAAATATAAAGCGGTGCATCGCCGAACTTCTTCGCAAGTTCAGGAAGCAGCTCATCCATCGACTGTGGTTTGACGGCAAGCACGATGCATTCAGGTGCAATATTCACATCATCAATGTTATTGATGATGCCGTCTTGAGTGATGTGTGAATCAACAACGGTGATCGCATCCTTGCGCATTCCGTGCGCGTGCCATGCAGCAAGCAGGGCGCTGCCCATCTTGCCAGCGCCGAGCAGTAATAACGATTCAGGAAAACGGCTCACGCTTCGCCGACGGTTTCAAAGATAGCAGCAGTGAGAGCTTCTTCTGCGGACTTGTTGCCCCAGATGATTCCCTGGAATGCGGGGAAGAAACGTTCGCACTCAGCGATAGCGATGTCGATCAGATCTTCGAGCTGTTCGATCGCCATCACACATCCGCCACGCATCAGCATCGTGTGACGGAATGCGACAGAATTATCATCACTCGAAAGATCGAAGTGACCGATCCACAATTTATCATTGACCATCGCGAGCAGCGGATATAATTTTCGTGTCACCGCTTTAGGAAGTTTGGTTTCAAATGCGCAGGAAAAAATCAGCGCACCTTGATCAGGCTGCCACGTGAACCAGATGCGATAGTTGCACCACGAGCTATTTACTTCGGCAACAATTTCTTCATCGGCGGGACGATCGTATGCCCAGTCGCGATCGATGATCACCTGCTCGACGAGGTCGAGAGGATTGGAAAGAATATTGTCGTTTTCAACGCGCAAAGTTGTCATGGGCGTATCCTTTTTTTGTAAGCTTTTAGGAAGGCCTAACTTAAACAAAACCGCAGAAAAGTCCAGTTTTTATATATAAACGGCCACCCAAAATATTCCCGCGCGGGAAGAGTGTGCACAAAAAATAGGCAGTCAATTTTCTATAATAATATGCGTGGATTGAGGGGGTGTTTTGTACACGTTATTCTCATAAATCAGCATTAATAATTAGTCGCAATAATATGTAAAAAATATTAAGTTGTTGTTATAAATAGATAAAATAAATTTCTATTATTAAACAAAGGCTTGAATATAAAAATAAAAAAAGGGGAGCAATTGCTCCCCTTTTCTGAAGTTCTATCCGCGAGCTTACTGGACGATTTTCCAGCTGCCATCCGGCTGACGGCAGGCACGGCCGTAAGCCGACTGTCTTTCACCGCCTACAACAATGGTCTGCTGGAATTCACGGCAATACGTGCCGTCATCGGTTCTGTAATATTGTTCCGGTGTGATAGTGCCGGAGTTACCGCTCCTGGGATTACGCCAGGGCAGGGACTGACCGGGCTGGGAATTCTCCAGCGCGTTCTGTGCAGTCTGGTTTGCATAAGCAGCGTCTGCCTGGTCAAGCGATTTGCCGATCGAGCTGCCCACGAAGCCGCCGAGGATCGCACCGGCTGCCGTGGAAACGAGACGACCGCGGCCGCCACCGATGGTGGAGCCGGCAAGAGCGCCGAGTACGCCGCCGCCAACCGTGCCGATATCCTGTTTAGAAATGCCGCCGGTGGATTGACCAGCGCCCGGAGGGGGAGGATTGCAGCCTGCCAGCATGGAAGTCACGAGCGCAAGCGCAATGAGTTTCTGGGTCTTCATAGTATTCTCGTCCTTTATAGTTAGAAAAATAAGGCGTTATATACAGTACTGTTTATTTCATAAAACAGTCATGTTATCAATAGCGGTATCATTATAGTTTCATTAACCGCACATTACAAATAATGCATAATCAAGCCAACCATCTGCCTTATGCCGAAGTCGGCTCTCTTATGCGCCGCGCTTCACTCATGTCGCTCATTGTCGGAGTAACGCTGGTGGTGCTGAAAGGCGGTGCATGGCTGATGAGCGATTCGCTTAGCCTGATGTCTTCGCTGGCCGATTCGATGCTGGATGTCATGGCCTCGACCGTGAATTTTATCGCCATACGTTACGCGCTGCGCCCGCCGGATGACGATCACCGTTTCGGGCATGGCAAGGCAGAAGACCTGGCAACGCTTGCGCAATCGACTTTCATCTGCGGTTCCGGCGGCTTTCTGGTGATTGAGGGCATCAAGCGCCTGTTTCTCCCGGAGCCTGTCTATAACAGCAGCATCGGGATTGCGGTCATGGTGGTATCCATTGTCATGACGTTTGCGCTTGTACTCTACCAGCGCCATGTAGTGAGGAAAACGGCATCAAGCGCAATTGCAGCTGATGCCATGCATTACTTTTCCGATTTCCTTATGAATATCGGTGTGATCGTGGCCATCGTCATGGCATCGCATTTCGGATGGAAGACTGCAGATCCGTTGATTGCACTGATTATTGCCGGAGGTCTCATACACGGCGCTTACCATATGGGAAGGGCTGCGTTCAATAACCTGATGGACAGGGAGTTTTCCGATGCCGAGCGTGAGGAGATCAAGCGCGTTGTTCTGGGATTTCCCGACATCAGCGGATTACACGATCTGCGTACCCGCAGGGCAGGAATTCATGGCTTCATTCAATTCCATCTTGTGTTTTGCAACCGTGACATCAGCCTGAAACAGGCTCACAAGATTTCCGACAATGTGGAAGAAGCGCTCGCGGCAATTTACCCTCATACGGAAATACTGATCCATCAGGATCCGTACAATGACGGTTAGATGACCTGAGCTTTAGAGCGGAGTTGTATCACCTGCTAATTTAGTATGGGCAATACGGACTGTTAGTTCAAGTCGTTTGGCAACCAGTGTTTCCAGTCGTTCCATTTGTTCAAAAGAACTTGTTGTGCATAAACATTCCGGTGCGTTTCCATCTGTGCATGCTTTGAGTATGTAGTTAGGTCGCCACATAGCATGCGTGGCACCACGATTTTCGCCACTCATGTATTTTTCGACTTCCAGATGACTGAGCTGGTGTTTCCATAATGTTTTTATGAGTCTCTTTCCCCGCCATATATCTATGGAGGATGAGCGCACAATCACTTTAGGATTACGCCACCCCCATATCCATATAGTATCCAGGCAAATTGCTGTTGCGATGATCACAAACGCTAGAGACAATGCTAGTGCAAAAGAATGTATTTCCGGATGGTGATAGATATAGGCCCCATTGCCCAGCGCGATTGCGAGTGCCAGCGATATAATGCTGATATACCTCCAGCAGGACGAAGAGATGATAACCGCATCAGACGACTCTTCAATTTGCAGTTGCCAGTTGGGCCTTCCCACCCAGCCGCGGAAAGGAGCCTGTATAAACCGCAATAATCTGGGAAGGGGAAAATATTGCTGCCATATTCTGCTGAAGAAAAAGAGGATGAGGACAAGCAAAAACAGGTAAGCAAAGTATAAGCCGATATCATCGCGCGTCTGATAGGAAAAAAGTGTCGCCGTACACGCCTTTATCCCTGTGATGACTAGAAAGATAATCAGAAACAATTTTGCGACTGACATCGGTTTTTGGCTCATATGGCGACCATGTTAATAAGTTATCGGTACCATTATGACTTTTTTAATCGGATCGACAACAGATATGAAGTGCTATGGTAGAAACACTTTCATATGCTCGCAGCCGCGGATATTGCCTGTGGTGATACTGATACTCGTGGAAAGCGAGGTAATATGATGCCACCAGCCTACAGGAATAAAAAGACAGTCACCCGGTCCAATCTCGACATCAATAACCGTGGCATTAGCGAACTCGGGATATTGCTGCAGATTGGGAGCCAGCAGATCAAAGTCGCTACTGCGCGGATGAGTGTTGTTATACATATAGGGCACCTGCAGAGCAGGAACGAGGCGTACTAATTTTCTGCCATATACCTGAATCAGCATAACATTGGCATTATCGTAATGCGCAAGCGTCTGTGTGCCTGCCGGACCGATCAGTATATGATGAGGCTGTTCGTCACTGTCCGGCGTCAGGTAGTCAAGGTCGCTCAGTTCGTTGCGCAACGAAAGAAAGGCTGAACTGTTGAACTCAGAATTCACATTGGTCATATAGAAATTATTGGTCGGCGGCGTATTTTCCACCAGCTCGATATATTGGCCGAATGCAATAATGCGGCGATACTTAGCAGTATTATGTTCATAAATGGAGCCCGCATCGCGCCCATACTGAATCTGCACTTCAGTTCCGGCGCCAACCTTGTCTACAAGATTACGCGGCGTCCAGCCCTTTGCCGTGCAGCCTTCCAGCGCGTTTGAGAATAAGCCTGCCCGATTAGGGTAGCAATATTCTTCTAAAAACTGTTCGTGTGCGGGAAGGGGAGTTTTTGTGATATGCAGATATTCAGGAATATGGCGCAATTGCTGGTCGAGCGACATCATAAGCTTTTCACGGCGTGAAAGCCGTGTGTAAAGCTGTTCTGCTGCAGTAATATAAGGCATGGCAATGGCTAGTTCAGCCTCGATTTGTTCATGCCTAAATCCGACCTTGAGCAAAGTAGAACGCAGCTGCTCAAGCGTATAACCGCTCGATACGGAGGAGGCGATCCATTGCTTTATGTCAGTGCTGTTGCTCATGCAGGGATAAAATATATCCGAGCACTTTAGAGTCCCTTCTGCAGAAGCACAACCCTGTTTCCGAACATGGGCGATAGCGGCACGAAGGCCTCAATCCCTATCCGGCCCGGATACTCATAGGTCGTATCTTTCGAGTAAGCGCCATTGGCACGTATGGTGGCGCCAACACTGAAATTGATGACGGTTGCCCCTTCAATTCCGGAACCGCTGTCAAAAACAGAAGTGTAGAAACCGCGCGTTTCCGTGTTTTCCGATTTGCCGGTCTGGGGATTGACACGAATAACATGTTTGGTCGCCCCTATAAGCGTAACGCCCGGATGCACACGTATGGATGCAGTAGAAAGTGGCGCATTGTTTCCGACACCCCGTGTAAACCCGGATGCGTCAACTTTTCCGCCCATAATATCAAGCGAACCCGAAGTATCAGCCTCCCACGAAACGCAGTTGAAATTCCTGCGGCCAGCATCTGTCTGCGAGCTTACAGGAACGAAATCCTTCGCCTTATGGATATCGATATTATTGATGACATTCTGCCCGGACTGGAATTTGGCGGCGCGGCGCGTATTGCCGTTATAAATGACGGTGAGTTTATTGATTACGCCACCGGTATTGCCTACATTCACCTGAAAAGCGTCATCCTCCTCCGCATCGCTACCGGTGAGATCTACAGTGACTTCGCCGATATTATAAGGACCGCTGCCGAAAAGCACCAACCCACGCGCAGCGCCGACATTGTCACCGAAAATGCCGTTACCTACCGAATTAAGATGGGAGGCTTTGAGCGTACCGCCTTGAACAGATTTCACACGATTGAGATACATGCCCGCAACGATATTTGTCGCCTGATGCCGCAATGTACCGAAATTGATGAAGGTAACATCACCAAAAACAAGAGTTCCACCATTTACTCGGATACCTTCCTGCGCATAGCCTACGCCATTCATCAGGAGTGAACCAATATTTAAATTACAGTCATTGCATGTAAATAATATATCGACTTCAGCGCTGGGTTGCCAGGCTGCTCCAGGCGCAAAATCCAGCGTAATATTGTGGCCTGTTATAGAAATAGATCGGGTTTTTACAATGCCCTGGAACTGGTAGTTTCCGTTCTGGGATAGAAGGGCCTGAACTTCCTGAGTCTGGTCCTGACCGTTGCCTTGAATAACAACAACGTTGCCGGCAGTGTTTGCATTGGCAATAGGACAGAAAACCATCACAAGAACAGCCATGCATATCGCTTGGATAAATGCTTTATGGGATAACATAAAAATCCATTTATAATAATACTGGTTGATAAAAGAGCACAAACAAGGTGGTGGAATTGCAGCAATTCAACAATGTGTAATCGTCTAAACAGGTTTTTTTATAGGGGGCTGCTTAACGGTCCAGCGGAGCCTAAATATAAAGGCGTTACGATGACCACACTTACCCTGGCGATGGCCCTTGCGCTCAATTAAATGACGCAATAGCACCCTGCAGCTCTAATGTTTCTATATGGGATTATAAAATAAAATTAACGTTAACGCTATGACAAAAATAGCGGCGATAGGTTTAATGCCTATTGCGAAGCATGAATGCTTTAAAAGCCACTACCACAGTAGGTTTAACAAATTTTTGCAATAGTTTTGCGAACTGCATTTCCTTTTAGAAGATATCCATAGGCATATAAGAGGAATATAAATATTTCTAGATCCTAAAAATTCTGCACACGCACAATTAGAAAATGCGGAAGATGTGGGAAGCAGTGCTTTTTGAGAGAGTTGGCTGGGGGACTAGGACTCGAACCTAGATTGACGGAGTCAGAATCCGCTTTCCTACCATTAGAAGATCCCCCAATCGGCCGGAAGGCATTGTTATATGCTGATGCAGGAAAATTCAATAGTAATTTTTAGGGGTAACAAGAAATTGGAGAAATATGGGGTATGGTGATGCATATACTAAAAATTGAAGATCATATAGGGTTCACAACTATAAATAAGCCGCTATAGTGAGTCCGCATCTGAGATAAGGTGCCTTAAACCCAAACAAAGGAGTAAGGAATGAAAAAACAGCTATTACTGGGTGTTGCAGCGCTTAGCATGATCGCGGTCAACGCATACGCGGTGGAAGATAATATGACGGCTCCGGGTGCAAGCGATACTCCGGCGGTTGCGTCTGCCGATCAGGATTCGCAGAAAACAACGACTCATAAGCATCGTCACCACCACAAAGGCAAAAAGAAGAAAACCAGCAAAGCTAAAGAGCAGGAGTCCACTGCACAGGAAGCAAGCGAACAAGGCGGTGAGCCCGCACCTGTTGGCGCACTGAGGGAAGGCCGCTAATCCAACTTATAATCCCCGCATCAGGTAACCTTGTTGCGGGGATTATCTGTCGAGAAGTAAAGAATTAGAGTATTACGCTGAATTTCCGGGCAACAATGCAATGCCAAACCAGTATTCTTTAATACGCCCTACAGCCTCGCATAATCCTTCAAAATTTACGGGCTTCTGAATGTAGGTGCTGGCGCCTAATTCATAGCATTGAACTACGTCTCTTTCATCGGAGGAAGTGGTCAATATGACAACAGGAATCTTTTTCAGGTTCTGATCTTGTTTCATAAGCGACAGGGTTTTTTTGCCATCCAGTCCCGGCATGTTCAAGTCAAGTAATACAAGCCCCGGCTTTGCTATGGCATCATCATTGGCATATTTTCCCTCATGCTTCATATAATCCAGCGCTTCCTTACCGCTCATGCACCAGTGCACGGGATTATTAAGATGCGCTTTTTTAAAGCTGCGAACAGTCGCATTATAATCATCCGCATTATCTTCAACCAATAATATAGTAGGAAAATCAATAGATTCATTCATAAATTATTCCTTTATACGATCGTAAAATAAAACGTGCTGCCTTTACCTAACTCAGACTCCAGCCATATCCGCCCACCATGACGTTCAATAATTTTTTTAACAAAAGTCAGCCCGACCCCGGTGCCTTTCTTGTTATCATCCTCCACATTGAGTCTTTTAAAAATACGGAATATTTCTTCAAAAAACTCTTTCTCAATACCGATGCCGTTATCGCGTACATAGAAAACACTTCGTTCTGTGCCGTATGGTCTTACCACCTCATCTAAACAGCCGATTTCAACGGTCTTTCGATGGCTGTCATTATACTTAATGGCATTGACGATAAGGTTACGAAATACTTCAGTAATACGCACTTTATCGCAGACAATGACAGGTAAGGGGCGGGGAATCAGTATTTCCCCATTACTATCCTTTAAAGTGGTTTCAATCATACCTCCAATGTCATGTATGACTTTATTCAGATCTGTCTGCTGGATGGCCAGTTCCTGCCGGCCAAGCCGGGAGAAATAAAGCAGATCGTTCACGAGGCTTTCCATACGCTGGCAGAGATAACCTAAGCGTTGCAGCCTGCCACGCCCCTCAGCATCCAGCTTGTCATTATAATCCTCAAGCAGGAAACTTGCATTATTAAATAAACCGCGCAGGGGCTCTTTAAGGTCATGAGAAGCAATATAGGCAAAATCATCCAGCTCCTGATTGCTGCGTTTCAAATCCAGAATTAACTTTTCTCTTTCACGGTCTGCTTGCTTGCGCATCGTAATATCGTGGATGATTTTTGAAGCACCGATGACATTCCCGGCAGCATCATGGACAGGGGAAACGGTAACAGAGACCTCAATCGCTCTGCCGTTTTTAGTGACACGGGCGGTTTCAAAGTGATCGACAGACTTATTGGCGCTGATCTGGCCGATAATATAATCTTCTTCGGGGAGACGTTCCGGCGGAATAATGAGCGAAATATGCTGGCCGATAGCCTCGCTGGCGCTATAGCCGAATAAGCGCTCTGCAGCAGCGTTCCATGAGGTGATGATACTTTGGAGAGTTTTACTGATGATGGGATCGTCAGAGGAGGCAACAATCGATGCCAGCAGGGCGCGTTCGCGCTCATCCCGTTTACGCTCCGTAATATCTCTTATGAAAGCAGTAAAGAAGTAATGATCCAGAATATTCTGGGCCGTAATGGCTAGCTCGACGGGAAATAGCTTGCCTTGTTTATTCAGGGCAGAAACCTCAATGCGCTTGTTCAGCATGGGGCCGGTGCCGTCGGCTAAGAAACGCTGTAATCCTTTAGAATGTGCATCGCGGTGCGCAGGCGGAATAATCAGAGCGGCAAGGGATTGGCCTATCGCTTCTGCGCGCGGCCATCCGAAAATCGTTTCGGCCTGCGCATTCCATTCCATGATTAGGCCGTTCTCATCCATGGTGATAACCGCATCCAGCGAATGCTCAATCATTGCCCTCAATTTGCTCTCACTGCTTGCCAGTAATACTTCTGCCTGTGTTTTTCGGTAAAATCCGGCCGCAAGCGCGAGAGCAAGAATGATGGTGGTAATGCCAGCAATGGTAAGCGCCAGAATCTCAAAATCCTGACCGTGTTCGTGTACATGGCCGGCATATGGAATCATGACGGAGGCTGCCATTCCTGTATAATGCATACCGCAGATACCGGCCCCCATGACTAATGCAGCCGCCATCTGGAATAGATAACGGTAAACACTCGTATGTCGTGCCAGCGTAAAAGCAATCCACAATGCGGCAGCCGATGCCACGATTGCAATGACGACCGATAAGAGAAAAAGAGCAGGGGTGTAACGTAAATCAGCATCCATGACCATGGAGGCCATGCCCGTATAATGCATACCGCAAATGCCAATCCCCATCAGTATGGAACCAGTGAGTACTTGCCGCAAAGTAAGCTGTTCGCGTGCGACTATGCCCAGCACACCGTAGGAAACGGCAATGGCAATAAGCATCGAGATAAAAGTAAGCTCTGGATTATAATGGACAGCCATATGCATTTTGTAGGAAAGCATGCCTATAAAATGCATGGACCAGATACCGGCGCCCATGGCGAAGGCGCCGCCCAAATGGAATAGATATTTTCCTTTTAAATTCTTTACGCTTACAAGCTGCTGCGATAATGAAAGGGCGGTATAGGAAGCAAAGCTGGCAACAGCATAGGAGAGAACCACCAGCGTGAGCTGGTAAGAACCATGTTCTATATAGCTAGGAAGAACGCCGGATATGAAGAAAGAATCTAACATAAGAACAATGTGCTCAACCTATATTTGATAATGTAAGTATAATTTAATAATAAAAATAGCAAAAGTTATTTGCCTGTCAGGTTTATATTAAGCGTGCATCCGGTTCTTTAAACTCTTCATGAAATTCTAAGCTTGCCTTAGTAGACACCTTATTTATTTACCATACGGTAGTATCTTTACTGGCCTGAAGCCGAGGTGATTCATCCGGGAAATCACCGACCGTTAGCAATAAAGGCCCATCGCCGCTTCGCAGCCAGCGAAATCTTTCTTGAATCGTTGCATGCGTATCGGTTTCGTTAAACCGCTCAATACGGTAACCGGCGCCTTGCAGTATACGGTCACGCAGGGCATCGTCCTTATTATTATGTCCCTGACCGTCATACTCGACGATTGCTATCACCCTGAATGTATCTTTATCGCAGATAACAAAATCGACTGATTTGGTATTAAAGTTTTTGCGCACCGTATTACGCCTCCAGCTGTTCCTTATATTATGGGCATGAGTGATCAGCGCATTAAAGGAAACCTGTGGATCGGGCAGGGTATTTAAAAGCATCTGGAATATCTTGCGCTCGCTCTGATTCATAAGACCGTCTGTTGCTGTAATCGGCAAATTTTCTGCATCAGCAAAGAGTTTCGATGACTGCGAGCGTAATTGTGCTTGGTTTTTTGTGTTATTACGGTGATTCCTGTATCGCCGCTTATTCGGAAAAAACAGCAGCAATATTTTAAGCATCAACACGACAATAAAGATAGCGATAATACCGGGATGCTTCAGGAGTTCAGATACAAACAGGTTCTGAATATTGTTCATACGTAATACCTCGGTTAAAACACCCTGTTGTCGCCTTTTTGCACCACACAGAGGTTTTTTTCAACGTGAAGTGGTAAATTAAGTGATTTCTAACCATTTATCGCGCATATTGTCTCGCGAAGACATAACAAAATGGGGTGAACATGAAAGCTTCTAAACTGATTTCCGTGCTGTTGCTGTGTGCGTTGGCTTCTCCCGTGCTTGCGCAAACGGCGGAACCTGCTGCAGCTGCTGCGCCTATGGTCGATTCCGGCAATACCTCTTGGTTGCTGGTTTCCACTGCGCTCGTGATGTTGATGACTCCCGGCCTTGCATTCTTTTATGCAGGCATGGTGAGCCGTAAGAACGTAGTTTCCACCCTACTGCAGAATTTCGTGGCGTTAGGCGTGGTCGGCCTGCTTTGGATAGTGGTGGGTTACAGCCTGGCATTCAGCGATGGCAATCCTTACATCGGTGACATGTCGTTCCTGATGCTCAAAGGCTTGGACGGCCAGCTCTATGGTGATGCAAAAGTCCCGCATTATGCTTTTATGGCGTTCCAGATGATGTTTGCCGTCATTACCCCGGCGCTCATCACGGGGGCTATTGCGGAACGCGTGCACTTTAAGGCATGGCTGCTGCTGCTGGCGCTGTGGAGCATATTCGTGTATGCGCCCGTTGCTCATTGGGTGTGGTCGAGCAAAGGCTGGATTGCTGCTCTGGGTGGCCTGGATTTTGCAGGCGGCCTCGTAGTCCATCTGACCGCAGGTGTCGCAGGCCTTGTCGCTGCCATCATGTTCGGCAAACGCAATATGGGCAATGAAGTAAACCGTCCGAATGACGTATCCATGATCATGCTGGGTGCTGCTCTGCTGTGGTTCGGCTGGTTCGGTTTCAACGCGGGTTCGGCTATCACGTCAGGCTTCCTTGCCGCGCATGCTTTCGTTACAACGTTTGCCGGTGCTGCTGCGGCGATGCTTGGCTGGTTGCTGGTGGACTGGATTAAAAATAGCAAGCCGAGTGCCGTGGGCGCTGCTATCGGTCTCGTTGTCGGTCTGGTTATCGTAACGCCCGCCGCCGGATTCGTCTCGGTTGCTTCCGCTATCTTTATGTGCGGCGTCGGCAGCGTGATCTGCAACACCCTTGGTCATCTCATCAAGACCAAGACCCACCTGGACGATACGCTGGACGTGTTTGCCTGCCACGGTATTGGCGGCGCTCTCGGCGCCATCATGACCGGTATGTTCGCAACCAAGCTGGTGAATCCTGCCGTGGCTGTTGACGGTATCCTGATCGGTGGGCAGATCGGAACCCTTAAGGCAAACCTGATTGGCGTGATTGCGGTTGCGGTGTTTACTGCAGTTGTAACTTACATTCTCATCAAGATTGTCAACGTTATCACTCCGATTCGTGTTTCTGAGACAGAAGAGACAGTGGGGCTTGACGTATCCGTGCATGGCGAAGTATCACGTTTCCACGACAGAAGGGCACAATAACTACAATGCTTAACCAGCCTGCGATGGATGTATAAAAATGAGTTATGTCAGTATAGCCACGATTATCACGGACATTCAGGACAGGGTTGAGAAGTTTGCGAAAACCAGTGAAAAAATCTCCGGCCAGATTAACCTGCTTGCTTTGAATGCGACCATCGAAGCGGCAAGGGCCGGAGATTCTGGGAGAGGGTTTGCGGTAGTTGCTGCTGAAGTGAAGAATTTAGCTAAGCAGGCCGCGCAGAATTCCAAAGAGCTGAGAATTGACGTCATCAAAGAGATCCAGACGCAGACCGGGATACTGCAGAAGCAATTTGACGATAAGGAATACGGCCGGCTCTCCGAAATGTCCCAAACTTTGGTGCAGCTCATTGTGCGTAACCTGTATGAGCGTACTGCCGATGTCAGATGGTGGGCCACAGACGATGCGTTGTTTCGCTGCCTTGAATCAATGGAGCAGGCCGCCGTCACCTACGCCATCAGTAGGCTGGAACTGATTAACCGCTTTTATTCTGTATACCTGAATCTTGTGCTGGTGGACCCCAGCGGCAAGGTTATCGCATGTTCGCAGCCGTCACGTTTCCAGCGAATCATGGGAGCGGATCTCTCCACAGTGTCGTGGTTCAGGAAAGGTTTAAGTACAACAAGCGGCGACCAGTATGTGGTGGACGATATTTATTTTGATCCGCTGCATGAGAATAAAATGGTGGCGGTTTATGCCACTGCGGTGCGTTCCGGGGGCAGGGTGGACGGTAAGCCGGTAGGCGTGCTTGGAGTATATTTTGATTGGGACGAGCAGTCCAAGATCATCGTGCGGGATGAGCCCAGCCTCAGCAAAGAGGAATGGGAATACAGCCGCGTCATGCTGCTGGACCAGAATATGCGGGTTATCGCTTCGTCGGATGGAACCGGACTGCTTACTTCTTTCATGCTTGAGCACAAAGGCGAGAAGAAAGGCTATTACTTCAATAAAAATGATGAATTGATCGCGTTCGCCAAGACGCTTGGCTATCAGGAATATGATGGCCTGGGATGGTATGCGGTCATTGTGCAGAAAATAAGGCGGTAGCAATAGTAACCCCGGATGCTGAGAATCGTGGATACCGGCAATTCGCAACACATAAACATCCACAGGAGGAAGAAATGAACAAGAACTGGATAAGATTATCTTTGGCTATGACAACGGCACTGACGGCGGCAACGTCTTTTGCGGACGAGGCTTCAAAACCTGCACAGACCTGGTGGAGCGGCACGACATTTTCCG
>DASTXE010000002.1 GCA_035765535.1 Rickettsiales bacterium
CGGGGGCAATACCATCACGATCAATGGTGGTGGCAATACGGTCAGCGCTGCGAACGGAGATACTATTAATCTTTCCGGCAATGGCACCACCGGCGCGAATGGCGGCATTGATACGGTCAATATGTATTACGGCACGATCAACGTATCTGCGAATACCGACGTACAAGGCAATTACTCGGGTAATACGATCAATGTAGCCAATAACGATACGGTGAGTGTTTCCGGTAATGCCAACACAGTGACTTCCACTGGCAGCAATACGTCGATTTCCGTCACAGGTAACAATAACATCGTCAATGCGGTGGCTTCCGATACGGTTACCATTGCCGGTAACGGCGATACGGTCAACACGACCGGCGCAGCTACGATCTCTCTGTCCGGTTATAGCAACATTGTGAATGCCTATAGCGGCAGCAGCATTACGCTGGCGACCAATGCCACAGCGACTATCAACGGCTCCAATCTGACGATCCAAGGTAATGGCAACCACTACCAGTTTGCTCGCGGTGCAGGTCAGGACATCCTGACCAATGGCTTGTCCACGAATACCGGTCCGAGCGGTGAATTGGATATGGGAACCAATATCGCAAAGGACCAGATCTGGTTTGAGAAGGTAGGTAATAATCTGCAGGTCGATATTTTGGGCACAACCGATCACATGACGATCAACAACTGGTATAGCAATAGCTATTCTCAGCTGAGCAGCATCCACACCGCTGCAGGTAATGTGATCGATACCCAGATAGCGCAGCTGGTGCAGGCGATGGCAACTTACAGCGCTAATAACTCGGGTTTCAATCCCACCACCGCTACCGCCATGCCGACCGATCCGACGCTGCAAAGCACGCTTGCAGCAAGCTGGCATTGAGAGAGAGCACATCTATGCAGGAGCGAAAGAATCGCTCCTGCAATATGTCCCTTACGTTCAACAAAGAGTAATGTTGTCTAAGAAGGGCTATTGCAATTCATCAATAGGATATTATAGAGCCAGATTACGCAATATAAGTGTGTCTAAATTAGCTTGGCTATATGGCCGAGCCTTTAATTGTAGATCTTTTGCAAGAATTAGTATTGAAAATAACTAAAGATGTCCTATAATTAATTATTCGTAACACTATAATTGTGTTTAGAATCATCCCAGCAACAGCTGGGTTTTTTATTGCTTCCAGTATAGAAATCCAAATACGCTTAGTAAGAATGGCCAGAGATTGGCTGCCTACTAGGGCAAGGCTATTCTCATAAGATTTTCTTATTTCTACCAAGAAGGGGGATTGCAAAATCCTATAATTATACTATTATTGAATAATCGCGTCAGCAGTATTGCGTCTAGAATTTATATCCCACCTAAAGGTGGGTTTTTTATTTTTATCCAGTTTTTGTATTTAATCGGTTAGCGCCAACTAACTGTCTATGGGCTGCCCGAAGCTTTGTTGAAGGCATAGAAATCAGCTGAAAATTGTAAATTTCCTGATAAGGAGGTGATTATTATGTTAATCTAAAGTCTTAATGACGCAAACTCGCCTATAGTCTTGAGGACGCCATTATTGCGTCTTCAAAAATAAAAGCCCGCTTCTTAGCGGGCTTTTTTATTCCGGCGCACTTTAACATCCAGTTCAAAGTAGCGGTTAAGAGCATTCAAGCTTAACCATACTCCATATCCGGCTTAAGTACGAAACGCAGAGTAGCCGCATTTTATCTCCTTTCATACATACTTTTTTACGAATCCTGGGGCTTTGCGCTGTACTGGGAAATGGATGCTTATGCTGTGCCATTATATCCCAATCATTTCTATTGAGGAATTATATGCATAAAATTCAAATAGTGCCCATCAACTCCCTCAAGCCTTATCCTAATAATGCCCGTACACATAGTGACCGGCAGGTAACACAAATTGCCAGAAGCATCCGTGAGTTTGGATTTAATAATCCGATCATCACGGACAATGCGGGTATGGTTATCGCCGGCCATGGAAGATTACTGGCCGCTAAGCAGTTAGGACTGGCAGAGGTGCCAGTGATCTGCCTTGACCATATGAGTGAATCCCAGAAGAAGGCATATATCCTGGCTGACAATAAACTCGCCGAGAAAGCGGGCTGGGATAAGGAGATTCTGAAGATAGAGTTGGAGGGTCTTTTGGCATTCGATGCCGATATCGATCTGACAATTACAGGTCTGGAAACCCCGGAGATTGATCTGCTGTTCCATGAACCAGCAGTGAAGCAAGCCAAAAACCCTATCGATGAATTGCCTTTAGACAGTACCATTACGCCCCAGGTATGCAAAGGCGATCTCTGGCAGCTTGGGGGGCACCGTCTTTATTGCGGTGATAGTCTGCAGCAGGAAAGCTTTAATATACTGATGGGTGATAAGAGAGCCGACCTCGTATTCATCGATCCACCTTACAATGTGGCGATCGACGGCCATGTCTGTGGGAGCGGTAAGATAAAGCATGCAGAATTTGCCTATGCCTCGGGAGAAATGACCCCAAAGGAGTTCATGGGGTTTTTAACAAAGTCCTTTGAATTGCTGGTGCATTTTAGTCAAGACGGATCCCTGCATTATATTTGTATGGATTGGCGCCATGTATTGGAGATTAGCAGTGCGGGAACAGGTGTTTACGATTCGCTTAAGAATATTTGCGTCTGGAATAAGCAATTGGGAGGCATGGGCAGCCTGTACCGTTCACAGCACGAGTTCGTGTTTGTATTCAAGCATGGTAAAGCGCCGCATGTAAATAATATCGAACTCGGTAAGCATGGCCGTTACCGGACTAATATCTGGGACTATCCCGGTGTCCACGCCAATAATGGACATAAGGATGATCTAAAACTGCATCCCACGGTAAAGCCTGTACAGATGATCGCGGACGCTATCATCGATAGTTCCCGTCAGGGAAGCATTATACTGGATAGCTTTGCTGGAAGCGGTTCGACCCTGCTGGCAGCGGAAAAGACCAAGCGCAAAGCGTATGTCATCGAGTATGAGCCTCATTACTGCGACGTTATCCTGTATCGCTATGAAAAACTGACCGGCGTAAAACCGGTTCTATTGCAGGGAGGAGCCCATGCCTAAAGAATATAATATTGGGTACGGAAAGCCGCCTGCAACTACCCGGTTCAAACCCGGCCGGTCCGGTAACCCGAAAGGGCGTAAGAAAGGGGTAAAGAACTTTGCCAGTGTCTTTCAGGAGGAGTTGGAAGCATATATCACCATTACCGAAAATGGGGAGCGCAAAGCCATTCCAAAGAAATTGGCTATCATTAAGCAACTGATTAATAAGGCCTTAAGTGGAGACCCTAAAAGTATAGCCATGCTAGTAAATATCTATCGCCAGAATGATAACCACCAATCGGACACAAGAGCAGCCTCTATGGAAGAACTACTGGAGGAGGACCAAAAGATTCTGAAACATCACAGACGCGGGAGGGAAAACCATGATGCTATCTGAACCTACACCGAAACAAATATTTCATGCGCTATTGCGTAATGAATTGAGCGCTTTCATAGAGAAAACCTACTATACGGTCGATGGCAGTCAGGAATATATTTCGAATTGGCACATCGATCTGATTGCGGACGCCTTGAAAAAGTGTGAACGCGGTGAGAGCAGACGTTTGATCGTTAACTTGCCACCCCGCAGCCTGAAGTCGATTTGCGTTTCGGTAGCGTTTCCGGCATGGCTTCTAGGTCGGGATCCGCGGCGGCGCATCATTAATGTGAGTTATTCGGAAGAGTTGGCGGCGAAACATGCGAGAGATTGCCGCGCGGTTATAGAGTCTGATTGGTACCGCAACATATTTCCATATACACGCCTGAATCCCCATAAGCGCAGTGAAGGAGAGTTCGAAACCTTATCGCATGGTTATCGTCTTTCAACTTCCATTGGGGGCACCCTCACAGGGCGTGGTGGTGGCTTTATCATTGTAGATGATCCGCTGAAACCTAACGATGCGAATTCTGATACGAAGCGCAATCTTGTGAATAACTGGTTCGGCAATACGCTGTTTAGTCGATTGGATAATAAGGAAACCGGATGTATCATCATAGTAATGCAACGCGTGCATCTGGAGGATTTAGCGGGGTTTTTGCAGCAGCAGGGAGGATGGGAAGTGTTAAATCTTGCAGCCATTGCCCCTCAAGCGGAAACCCATATCTTAAGTGATGGCCGAAAATTTCATAGGGCGCAAGGAGAAGTGCTGAATCCTGCACTGGAAGCCGAATCAACCTTGACTGCGATTAAAGCCAATATCGGCAGCTATAACTTTTCTGCACAATACCAGCAGGAGCCTGTTCCGCAGGATGGTAATATTATCCAATGGAAGTGGTTTCCAGTCTACCAGGATATTCCCGCCAAAAGAGGGCGATGGAGCCGAATCGTACAAAGCTGGGATACGGCGATGAAAGCCCATGATGGCAGCGATTACTCGGTCTGTATTACGGCATGTGAAGTGGATAAAAAACTTTATATACTGGATATATACCGGGCCAAGCTGGATTTTCCTGAGCTACGAAAAAAGATTCCATCATTAAAGCAGCAATTTGGAGCAGATGTGGTCATTATCGAGGATAAGGGATCGGGGACGGGACTCATTCAGCAACTGCGCAGCGAAGGATTTGGGGTTATCGAGTATAAGCCAGTGGGAGATAAGAAGGATCGTGCGGTTGCGCAGTCGGCGCATATCGAAGGGGGAAAGGTCTATCTGCCAGAACACGCCTCCTGGCTGGAGGATTTCCGAATGGAAATCGCCTCCTTCCCCTATGGGCGCAATGATGACCAGATCGATGCTCTGTCACAGCTTCTCGATTGGGTATGGAAAAAGAAAGTGGGAATTCTTGATATACTTGCTGGCGACGATGATTGTGAGTTACCCATGTAATCAAGCATCGAGATCTTCGTTTGATCAGGTTTACCCTTATTTAACTTATATATTTTATTATTCATGTTTCAAAGTTATTCCGGAAGGAGTCCCATATGGCGTATGCAAACACTCCCGTTATTATTAGCGGGATAACAGGAAAGTCCATTACCTTGGAGGAACTCCGCGAGAGTGGAGTTCCCGCACTTCAATTTGCCGTAACTAATCAATATGATCTGGTGTGGTGGGGATCTAAAATGCACGGAAGTTGCTCGAGCGTGCGTGTATACCGCCCCCTTCCTCCTGATGATACTTGGTCGATTGTAAGTTATTGCGCTGTATATGGAAGCAATCCGCCACCGGGACCGGCCCTCATTGTACAAGAAGTAAACCGTGATCCACAGAATCCGATTCTAATGCCGCCTAATCCTCAGAATCCTTTTTTTGAAATATGGAATGACAGAGATACAGGGGGATCTCAGAATGGCTCCATCTGGATACCGCAAGCGCCTCAAGGATATTATTTCATTGGTAATGTTGCGAATGGACAAGGATATCAGGGGGCATTTACCGGATATGAGATGCCGATTATACCTGATTTAATGTGTGTACGTGCTGACCTCTGTACAGTAACGCAAGCTACCTATCAGATATGGAATGACCACACGTCCGGGGCATCTTTCGGAAATGCTGCCTTCTGGGCTCTAAATGGTATTCCGAATGCATTTGTGACAGGAACTGATTATGACGGCTATGAGGGCACAGCCTATATACCGAAAGGAGTACCCGCGATAGAATAGAATGCTTTCGAGTCATTTCTCTACGAGCATACTTGTAGCGTCGTTGGCTAAGAAAGAGCTGGACTTCCTCCCCAAAGGAAGCATTGCTGTTGTTACGGGCTGACCTCCATGGCCCGTAACACTAGCTCGGACAAGACTCTCCGGGCTTTGGGCAGTACAAGCGCCGGAATAGTTCCAGCGTATCAAATGGAGGATAATATGATAAAGAACGCAAAACCTACTGCCGTAGTGGCCACGAAAATCAAAGCGCCGCTAGGAAAGCCTCAGCCTGGAGAAGTGATCAGGAACCGCAGCAATAATGATCTACTGAAGCAGTCGAGGAAGGCTCCGGTGGCGCATAAGCCAGAAGTTCAGAATGCAGCGGTTCCAGAAGATCAGCTACCTTCTGCAGAAGTTGGTAAGCGGGGGTCGAAGCAGTCAATAATAATTAATCTGCTTATGCGTACAGAAGGGGTAACCCTTCCCGAACTAGTGCAAGCCACGGGTTGGCAGAAACACAGCATTCATGGAACACTGTCTGGGGTCCTAAAGAAGAAGCTCGGTCTGACCATTATCTCGGATCAGGAAGAAGAGCGGGGCGGGGTATATCGCATTCAGACAGTAAAGGCTTAGTGCTATGCCCACTATTTATAGTACGTACCTGCTACGTCATCTGCGGCATGTTATCGGTCAAAACATTCATCGACAGCGTAGCCAACGGAAGTTGACCATCCATAAGCTCAGCTTACGCACCGGCATCCCGGAATGGCTGCTTGATCACTACGAACTGGGAAAGAGTAATATCACCCTTGAAGCGATACTCCGGATTGCCTGCATACCGGAAGTAACAGTGGGGGAGTTGGTACACGATGGTAGGAGCAGTGCGGTATGAAGCACCTCGTGACTCAAGAGAACCTCGCCAGGGAACTGGCGAGGCTTCCCGGGATGGACCGCCAGGAGCTCGTAGAATACTGGCTAAAACTTTATAACGCGCTACCTCCTGCTAATTTAAGTCGTCGCTTGCTGCTATGGGGTACAGCTTATCGGTTGCAGGAAAAGGTGCTGGGAGGATTGCGGCCAGCTACTCGGCGACTATTAACCAAGATCGCTAAGGAGAACAAAGCGGTTGAGCAGCTTCAAAAAAACACTGCTCGAGTTGGTGCACAGCTGATCCGTGAGTGGAACGGCCGGACTTACGAAGTGACTATACTGGAAGACGGCGTGTTGTTCCAGGGCAAGCAATACCGGTCGCTTACGGAAGTAGCCAGCCTGATTACCGGTGTCAAATGGTCGGGGCCGTTATTTTTCGGGCTGCGTGGTAAACGACAGGTGAGGCGTTCATGACATTACGTTGCGCTGTATATACACGAAAATCCTCCGAGGAGGGATTGGAGCAGGATTTTAACTCCCTGCATGCGCAGCGTGAAGCTTGCGAGGCCTATATTACAAGCCAGAAGCATGAAGGCTGGCAGGTAATTAAAACCCTTTACGACGATGGCGGTTTTAGTGGTGGTAATATAGAACGCCCAGGATTGCAGATGCTGCTGGAGGATATTGAAGCGGGCAGGGTCAATATAGTAGTGGTCTACAAGGTAGACAGGCTAACGCGTTCTTTGGCGGATTTTGCCAAAATTATCGAGCGCTTCGAAAAGCACGGAGTTTCCTTCGTTTCGGTCACCCAGCAGTTCAACACAACTACCCCTATGGGGCGGCTGATGCTAAATGTGCTGCTCTCCTTCGCTCAGTTCGAACGTGAGGTTACCGGAGAACGCATCCGCGATAAGATTTCTGCCTCGAAAGCCAGGGGCATGTGGATGGGCGGAAACATACCTCTGGGGTATAAAGTGGAGGCTCGCAAACTAGTAGTTGTTCCAGAAGATGCCGATACAGTTGGACAGATATTCCAACGCTACCTAGAGCTGGGTTGTGTCCGCCTTCTGCAGGAGGATATTGTCCAGCAGGGGATTCGGTCGGTAAAGGGGCATTTTCTGTCCCGCGGTAGCTTGTATAAAATGCTATCTAATCCGATCTATATCGGTCAGATCCGTCATAAAGAGAAATGCTATACGGGACAGCATAAAGCAATCATCGATCAGGCATTGTGGGAGCAGGTGCAGGCCCGTCTGTCGAGTAATAAAAACGGTGAGAAAACCCGTTCCCAAAAAGTTCAGTCCGGTTTTCTAACCGGGAAGTTATTCGATAGCGCCGGTAAAAGGCTGGTGCAGGTGCAGGCTAACAAAAAGGGGAGGCGCTATCGATATTATGTGTCAGAAGGCATAACGAATGGTCCTGCGAAAGAATGTCCGGATGCGTGGCGATTACCAGCCCAGGAACTTGAAAATACCGTAACACAATGCGTTATACGCATGATGAATGACGATGGAGCAATAAGTTCTGTCTTGCATGATGCGGGGATATCCGGGCAGGATATTGCTATCGTCCTGAATGCGGCAATAGAGCACCAGAAAAAATTGGCCTCCGAGGTTCATAAGCATGAGGCATTGAAAGAGTTGGTTGAGCGGATCGAGCTGAAACCGGATCAGTTACATATCAGCCTAGATTTGAAATCCTTCTTTAATAGCAAATCAACTTCCCAGCCGCTTACCTTAAAGCAGGACATTATGATGCAAATGAAACGGCGAGGAATAGAAACCAAGCTGATTATTGAAGGAAACCATACGGCGAAAATTGATCCAATGCTCGTGCGGACTGTAGCGCAAGCATATACAAGGGCTGAAGAGCTATTTTCAGGAAAAGTTCCATCCATGGCTGCAATTGCGTCTCGGGAAGGGATTGATAAGGGAACACTTAGCAGAATGATGGATCTGGCATTTCTGGCCCCCAATATTGTGGAAGCGATAGCGGAAGGCCGTCAACCGCCAAAGCTTACTACTCAATGGTTATTAAGGAATACTCAATTACCCTTAGCATGGAAGCTACAGGAAGTCTTAACCATATAAATATCTATAGTTCTTTATTGAAATTCAACTTCAAGTTGACAACAATGTCCCTGGCGTATAAAAAACTCATAAAGAAATAACATGCCAATTTGGGGTATTATGAAGTTCTATCAAAAATCGATAGCGATTGTAACGACTTCTTGTTTGTTGCTTTGTTCCTGCGCTCATCCTGATCAAAATACCTATGGAGATAAGGAAGTAGGACATGATGCCGTAATTTTTCATGGTAGAGTTAAATCTGCACGCCAGGTTGATATAAAGGCCCAGAACACCGGAACGGGTGCGGCACTAGGTGCTGTAGGTGGTGGTGTTGCCGGTTCTACTATAGGAAGCGGCAGGGGATCGGTTATTGGTATACTAGCCGGGGCTGTTATTGGTGGCGTAGCAGGTGCAGCAGCAGAACAGGCTCTCAAAGACCGGCAAGGAATCGAATATATTATAAAGATTTCCGAAACGGGTGAGACTCGCTCTGTTGTGCAGAATATTGCAAAGACAGAGACGCCAATTGCGAAGGGACAATGCGTAATGCTGCAGGTAAGTGGTAGCTACCAACGCGTATTGCCAGATGATGACGAAGATGATTGCCCCGCACCGGTAGTGCATAAACAAAAGCATGTCAAAACCGTTATAAAACATCACGAAGCGGCGACAGAAGTCAGCGACGATCCCAATGAGTAAATAGTCGGATCTCTACGATTTTGGATTCCGTAAGTGTTACATAGAGTTTTTTACTAACAGGCTTTTCTTTATTCTTATTGCTACCTTATCTATAAGCTATTCTGTTTGCATTATTATTTAATGCCATCGAATAAGTCGCTGATGGCGATGCCTAATGCATGAGCGATTTTAATTATATTATCGATTGAAATATTGCGTTCGCCACGTTCTACATCTCCCATGTACGTGCGGTGGAGCCCGCACTCATAGGCAAAATTTTCTTGTGAAAAGCCTTTCTCTTTACGCAGCTTTCTTATGCGCTCTCCGAAACTCTTTCGTATCTTCTTGATTCTAGCTTCATCCATGAAGCCGGATTTTCAATCTATGATGTCTATAAGTCTACAGACTATAGGTGGCATTTTCTCTTGCATTTCAAAGTAATGACACTTATAGTCATCATTAGGTTGAGCTCTTAAAGAGCTAATAATGATGATAAAAAGGAGCTAAAGGGTGGCACTTGTTGCTTGCAAGGATTGTAATAAAGAATTCAGTATGGATACTGTAAGATGTCCCCATTGTGGTGCAAATCGGCCAGAAACCATCTGGAGCATAACTAAGAAAGTAGTAGGAGCTGCATTACTGGCAGGAATAGTACTTTATTATTTTAAAGTACCGGGATTCTATAAAGCTCAATCGGTAGAGTCACAAATGTCTCTGGATAAAATAATCCCTAATACCTGTCCGATAGAAAATATAGAGCTTAGACAAACTTCATGGCACACTTTGGAATTTGGCCAGAATGTCAAAGTGCTCGGTGAAATTTATAATGGCTGTGACGATGATGCGGGTGTTCAAATACAGGTAGTCTTCAAAGATAATAATGGTCATGTGGTCTCTGCTGATGAGCTATGGCCTGCTAGTGTTCGCAATATCCGTTCCCATGATACTTACTCATATGCTATAACACTTCAGCGGCCCTTAGTATCTGCTGATGAGAAATTGAAGATGTCAGTACATGTGTTAAAAACACATCGCTGGTAAACAAGAAAAGAATGGCGGTTATAAGATTGAGCAATGGCTAATAATTATTGCTTTTTTTATACTGCGTAGATCATGATCCACAATCAACATATATGAAACTTAATGCTAACGGCTCCCGTGTGTGCCATATCCACGAGCTGCACCTGTTTGTGTATTAGTCCTTCCAAGAATATTGCTCTCTCTTTGTTTACAGGCTAATTCCACCATCCTTTGAGCCATTCGATCAGCTCCATTATAATCCAACTCCAATGTAGGATCTGATTGCAAGGTACGGGTAGAATCCAGCGTTTCAGCAAGTCTCGTAGCAATAGTTTGCTGCTCCGATTCTGTAAGCGACTGGTCCCTTTTAAATTCTTCCTGAGGAAACTTCCTGGCAAGGCCATGCCGCTCTAATAAATCAGCGCGCATTATTTGTTCATCTGAGAAGCGGGGAACTGTTACGAAGGGCATGTTGTAATACAGTAATTCAGTGGTGACATTATAGCTGCCGCCAATAATAGCGCCTGCACAATTAGCAATATCGTTTGTAAAATCGGCAGAATTATAGGGTTTGGTAACAATGATCTTAGTTCCACTAGGATCAATATCCCTTGCCCTTTCAACAAGCTCTTGAAAAATAGGTTCGGGACATTTTTCCGAAACAACAATTTTCCAGGGATTATCACGGAACTGTGCGGAATGGCTGCGTGCTTCTATCGCTGTTTTAAATAACGCTTCATCACTTGGATTGTAGCCGCCGCCTGCAAATACCATAAGGGGACGTTCGGCATCATTTATAGTATCATCACGCACTGGTAGGTCCCGAATGACATTTCCCATATATTCTATAGGTGTGGTAATCTGATGCCAATCCTCCTGACAATCCTGCAATTTATTCATAACTCCATCGCTATGCACAAGAATATGATCGAAATCTTCTAATGCACCCAAAACACGTTGTGGATTATGGGAGTGCATTATATCCCTTCCCAAACAAATAAAGCTGGGATCTGCCGAGGTATCTGCGAAAGAACTTTTGAGTGCGTTCATATCATCGATACGATAATTAGAGCCTGCAAAAGGATATATATCAAAAACGACAATATCAGGTGTAAACTCTTCCGTAATGGCTTTCAGTTTATCTGCCCGCAATGCCTGATATTCCGTATCTTCCTTGTAAAGCGTTCCTTTAGGGGTAATATATTGTTTGCCTTTTTCGGGATCTCTCCTGGACAGTACGGGCGGGAGAGAATGCTGCTTTACCCCTTTCATATCGAATATACCTTCTGAAGCTTTGGCAGTGCTGGACGCAATGCATACATCCGCCCCCATATCACGCATGCGACTACATACTTCGGCGGCTGTATTAAAGTGTCCAAAGCCATTGGTAGAATCCACCATGAACAATATGGATGGAGGACGTCCATGTCGTTCTGTCCATTGTGCAATTTCATCTTTATTAATGCTAACCATATATAATTCCTGTGATTTAAGTGTGTTTCCGGTCTTGACTGCAGTACCCCATCCTTTTCATTTTCTCTATGATATGCGGAGGAGGAAACGAGCCGTAACCTGATTCTAATATTGTGCCATATCTCTTGATATCGCCGCCGATTCTTTTCATATCGCGCTCAAATTGCCTCAATTTGAATGGGCTGACATCGACAAAATACCATGCAATTCTGTTGGTATGGTCTCTTGCGAGTAAAAAACTAATCAGGGGCACCTTACGAGAGTGCTGTGCGGTATATCCCATATTATCTCTCATGCTGAATCTGTCCCGGAACTTCTATATAAATCGCTGGCTGAGGCGTTCCTGGCTTATCCTGCGACTGGTGGATATATTGATTGAACAATTTCTGAATAGTTCTAACTTCATGTTCAGCCGACCATTTTCTATCAAAGACTTCTCTGATGCGAGTCCGAGCTAATTGACCGATGCTATGCACCGCTTCGACAGCGCGCGTTATAGCCTCTTCTTCTGTATCTGCAGATATCTTAAAACCTGTAACTCCCTCATCTACAATTTCCTCGACGGCACCGACCCTAATATCACCAAGCCTGGAGAATCCAATGACCGGTGTGCCAGAAGCCATAGATTCAATCATAATCAGCCCAAACGGCTCTCGCCACGAAAGCGGCATTAAGGTGGCGTCGGCATTGGCATATAAACGCTTCTTCTGTGCATCATTTACCTCGCCCACAAAGATCACTGGTGGTTTGGCTCTACCCGGATGTTCGGAATAGAACTTATCTTCTATTGCTTTAATGATCTTTTCTACTTCTTCGGGCTTTTTATCTGCAATCCGTTCCGGAAGAGTCTCATCATAAATATCGATATGGGGCTGGACCTTTTCATCAAAATACTCTTGTTTTCCGTATTTTGTGGTTCCGGCTATAATTAAAGTTTTTCTAGAACGCTGCGCAATCTCTATCGCTCGATGGGTACCCTTATATTCGGCAAATCTTCCAATAGAAAGCAAGTATCCGGCAGATTGATCCGTAGCTGGCCAGTTTTCTGCGAAAAGGCCATGATGCGCGACTCCTAGAATATCAACATCGGGCATCTTATGGAGAATATTATCTGCATGATCTTGGGATAAGGCTATAATGGGATAAGGATATTTTTTCTCCTGTGTTCCTGAAGAAGTTCTCGTATGCGCGGTATGCTCATGAAGAATAACATTCTGTAATCCTCCTGCTGCAAGGTAATCCGCACGTTTTCTGTCATGCAAGTGGACCACATCGGAAGGGTGTTCATGTTCATCTGCTATCAGCAAATCCAGTAATTTCGTATTCGCTTCTAAGTCTCGAGTTGCATTCTCTCCCGTTGTACGAAGGGTTACAGTGCCCCAACTCCCATTTTGGTTCTGAATACGTATTGTAGAATAATCCCGGCTTATCTCGGACTGTAGTTTCAATGCATCTGCAATATCTTTTGTATAATTGATAATGTCAGAATCTGCGGGGGCATATAACGTTACATCGTCTGCGCATAAAGCGGCCTGCATGGCTGTGAGCTGCGCCATAACACGCTCCGTACCTCCATATCCCAAAGGAGGTACGACGTTATTTTGAGATCGAATGCGGGCAATCTTCATACGTAATAAACCAACACGAATGCACTAATCATTTTTATGATCGGTGTTCTCACGCACTTTGCGAGGATACTGCTTGCTAAGAGCATCGTAGACGTTTTTATATAATTTCGCCGATTCGGATAGGAACAGTTGTTCAGTTGCAGTCGTTAAGTGTTTATCCGGAACAGCTAAAGGCTTTGTGTATATGGTTTTCTTATGCATAATTATACCCTGTGATAAATAGTTCTTCGGCTTTCTTCTACGCCTTCTTTAATGAATTTTCCTAGCGTGCCAGGGCTTATTGGTGGTTTTTCAAGCATTGTAGAAAAACTATCCAACCCCTCTCTAACATCATTTCCGTCTCCTATTGCTTTTTTAAGATCATTAAACCATTTCACTTCATCTCTATCTTCGCCGTTGATTAACATGGCAATAATGTAGAGCGCTTCCATGTTGGTAATAGTCTGACGACTTAATCCGACTAGGCTAAGGCTTCGATCGAGATCATTCTTATATTTTCCAGCGTCTTGATTAAAATGGTCTGCGCATTTTTCCAGTGCTGCATCTAAGGCTGTTAATATGGGAGGACTTATTCGCAGATCCTGGCAAAGATTATGGCTTGATAGTGCGGCATAACCAATAATATCAATAGGAACAGAATTGCCTATATTGTGTAGGGCCCATGCTACTCCCCCAGCTTGAATATGCTCATCTGCCAGTAATACCATATCACCTGGGTGAAACTCGGATGGATCAAATACAGGATGAGATGTTAATCTGCTGACAATACCAGCGGTAGTGCGAGGAACTCTATCACTCACAAGTGAGATCATCGGTCGATCGTTCCTAAAAACTATCTGACTTTCAAGGCCTCTCTCCTCTAAGCGCTGATTAAGCCGTTCGGTTATTTCAATACCATATGTCAAGGCCATGTAATTAATGTTAACACCAGGGCGTGTGGTATCTTTTACAGGGCTGGCAATATGGACAACGGCTGGCAATTGGGAAGAAAATGTGCCGTTTGTTTTAGATAATACATTATCAATAATGGCATCCAGTGATTCGGTATTAAGCCAGCTATCTACCACCAGTCGAGATGCCAGCATTCTCACATCATCCGGTGCTTTTGACCGCCATGGATCAAAATCTTGACCATCTAGAAACTTTCCACGTTTTGCAATATGGCGTAACTCTAGCGTTTGATCTGTACTATCGGCACTATTCACAACCGGAACCTCTGTTTCGTAATGGCCAGAGAAAACCCTGGATTCTTCTCCTTTCACAAAGGGTTCCCGTGTCTCAAATTTTTGCCCTCTTTCCTTATCAATTTTCCTGAGTAAACTGCCTTTATTACTGTGGTAGAACGTATCCAGAATTAAAATAGCCTGCTCCAGTGACTCACTTTTATTGGCGCGATATAAATCATAATTTGTAATTCGTATCCCTGAATCGGCAGAGTATTTTAAATATTCAGCACCAGTCTTTTTGTCTGTAAAACTAATGTCGGAAATAGTGAGTGCCAATTTATTAAAAATATCTACGGGATCAGCATGAACGTTAGCATTACTATAATAATCAATGGATGATTTTTGGGCTAGATCGAGAAATTTAGGAAGATCACGAATATCCAGAAATCCTCTTTTTAAGTCTGCATGGGCAATAACAGGTTTTATTTTATCAGGCGATGTTCCATCTAAAACCTTAATCTTTGTATTCGTGCCGACATTATGAATGAGCAGTGAGATGATGTACTGAGAAGATTTATGATGTCCTTCAATAACCTCTTCTTCTAAACTTAAACGCCCATGGTTTACTCCCGGGATTCCCTCAACATCATGCGCTCTTTTTAAAACGCGACTCTTTGCTTCTTCATAAGGAACATGAATAAATATAATACTTTCACGTGCATTCCTGGAGGAAAGAAGTTCAAATTGCTTAGGAGTGATAACCGAAGAATCGATTACGAGGTTTGGTAATTGCCCCTTTTGAGACAGCTCACCTATAAATCTCCACTGCATATCTTTAATGACGCGCGCTTCATCCTCTGTAAACCGACCATAATCCTCGAGATATTTTTCTGAAGCGCCGTCCCGGCGTGCAGCTGCTTGATGCTCTAATAGTAAAGGCCTCAATACATCTATATTTAAGCATGCTGGCGTATCATTACAGCGGGTTATTCTATCTTTAACGATATCCGCTCGTAATGTTGTTTTCCCGGAGCCTTGCCCACCAATAACGGCGATATGTTTTCTTTTTGTTGTATCACTTGCAGCCAAGAGCTCTAAGGGTGAATCAGGAGAAGAGGCACACGTCTCAATCGCTTGTAGCACAAATGGCTTGAGTTTATTGACTGCCATTTTGTTATAAAGATGGGACGCGGTTAAAAGGGAAGTAAGTTCTTTTGTATCAACATGAGGGCTATCAATCATGCCTAAGTTTGCTCTTAAAGATATCAAGCGCCTTATTCGTAATGCTGCATCCGCAACTTCATTATGCGGAGGCGAAGGTGGTTCCTCAGAAAATATTTCTTCGACTGCATTAGCCGCATTCTGCCTAATGCTTTCCCTTTCTTGGATTATTTCTTGTCCCAACTTTTCCATAGAAGGAAGAATGGTACTATAATAGAGGCTGTTAACAGTATCTAAATACTGCTGATCATCTGCTACCTTGACTTTCAAGGGCACTAAGGCTGCAGTTAACTGTAATGCGATGCGTTCCGGTCTGGCTTCAATAAATTTGGATATAGGAAGCCCTGTGGCTTCACTCATATCACGCAGCCAAGCGTGGTTATTAGGAAAAACATTCTCATTATTGAGAATGGTATAATTTTCTAATTGATCATCAGGCTCTGAGCGTAGTGCAGCTGTTCCGTAACGTGGTCTATACATTGTACTTAATATCCCTAACCAAATTTGCGGCGCGGATAATAAGTATAATGTGTTAAAGAAGTATGAACTGCTTTGTCCCAATTCAGATAAATCAAGTAACCTTTGCGTAATTAAATTTCTTAAAACGCTCTATTTCGCATACAGAGCTAGTAAATGAAATCTGTCGTTTCAGCGGATATAATTGGTAGCGTTTGAGTTTATAAGCATGTTCACAGGACGTTTGTATAGAAAGAGAGAAAAACATCCCTGCTAACTAGTAGATAATCCCTGTTCTACAGAAAAAAATTCCCTGTTATGTTTTTAGGGAATTTGAAGATAACTATCTAATATAACGCTGTTTTCTATATCGCCCGAGAATGATGTGCCTTTGAAATACTAGAAATTCCCTGTTTTTTCCCTGATAAACAGGGAATTTGATGCGGAGACTGGTTCGCGGTAGACTCCGTCCACTACCATTTACACATTCGCCAGGCTCCGTTAAAGCCCGCCAAACCTATACTCCATATAACCGTCGGAACCTACCCTCAAGTCATTGGAAAATTGACTGCCATTGGGCGCATAAAGACTAATCCATCTCATGTCTATACTTTCAACCGACGGGTTTATATAAGATAAAAGCATAATAAAAATATTTTTATATTTCAATAAATTAAAACATATCTATTTTATTCGATAAGGTATACGCTCGTTTTCCATTCGATATTATTTGAATGCAACTGAAAGGCTATTTTATGACAACCTCAACCTCTCCCACCCCGCAAAAGGATGACGCAGAGAAAAATGGCCCCTCTGTGCCAGCAAACGATACCAATAAGAAACAGGAAACGAATAATGCTCCTGCTAACAGTGATAAGAAATAGCATTGGCTTATACTAAGTAGCAGTCTCTGCAGAGACTGCTACACTTCTTTAGTTATTCCCTATACGAACCGGGCTTATGCCAAAGAATATTGAAGTTGTTCATCTCGAATGAACGGAAAGAATCCATGATGACTTTGATAGATCGCGGCACCAAACACACCTGTGCAAGTTGTGCCACTCGATTTTATGATCTCAATAAGCAACCGGCAATTTGCCCCACTTGCGAAAAGAAAGTTTCCGTAATAGCAAAAACGGTTATTGTACGGCGTAATCGCCATAGAAAAAAGGAATAGGTTCGCTATAGAGTTTATCCATTACTATAAATGTTAGCGCTTTTTCCGGTTAAGTGTCTTCGCTTTGCGTTTTTGTTCAGGCTCCACGAACATTTCCTGCAGCTTATTGCTTCTTTCAACATCGCCTGCGGCCGTCGGGCGTCTTGTGCTGAGGTCGAACTGATCTCCGTCGCTGAGTACATGCAGTCTCACATCGGATATGGATAATGTCCGCTTTTCTTCGCCATCGGTAATATTGGAACATGTGACGCTTGCGCCGTCCACCACATACACCGCGCCTGCGCCCAACACAGTGAATTTTCGCTCTTTGACGATGATGGCGGTATTTTCATCAATACCGATACCGAGAATACGCGGATTCAGTGCAACCGCGCCCAGAAGGCGGCCAATGCGCCCGCGTTCGGCAAAATGCTGGTCGATAATGACGTCGCGCAATAAGCCCAGTCCGGCAGCCATGTGCAGATCGCCGATACGGTGCGATTCGGAATTCGATCCACGAATCAGCATGACTTCACTCATCACAGAGGCCCCTGCGGAGGTTCCCGCAATCATGCCGCCATTGTTGAATATCTCATGAATACGTGTTTCAAAAGGCGTATCGCCAATCTGGCTGCTGATGCGCAATTGGTCTCCGCCGGAGAAGAAGACGCCGTCAATATCATCAAAGAGACGAAGTTTTTCTTCGCTGGCGGATTCCGCACGATCCGAGATGTACAAGTGCCTCAGTTCATGAATGCCGAGCTTTGCAAATGCGATTTTATATTCCTCGAAATAATCTTCCGGCACTTCCGACGCAATAGTAGCCAGCAGCAGCTTGTCGCCATGCACATGCTTGGCAACTTCCTTCAGGATAACGCATTCGCCTTCTTTATCCTCATGGCCGCCGATAATGATAAGCGTGCCATGTTTTCTGGAATTAGGCATATTCAGCGCCTTTTTTTAAGTACACTTTCGGCTCAGGACTTTCTTCCCATGCCATACCGACTGCGAAACCCGGACTGTTATGCGCCCAGGTAAGATGGCCTTCCGCGGTGATGCCGATGATGCCTGCCTCGCCTTTGACTTTATCCAGGAGTTTGATCGCATATTCCGCTGCTTCATTGCTGGACATGGCTTTAAAGTAATGCAGGCACTCGGAGGCAAGCAATACACGCGCAATGGCCTCGCCTTCGCCGGAACAGCTGATAGCTCCGCGCTTGTTGTCGGCGTAAAATCCGCATCCAGGTAGAGGCACATCGCCCACGCGCCCCACGCGTGTGCCGCTCAGTCCGCCGGTAGAAGTGGCTGCCGCCAGATTACCTTGCTTATCCCTTGCCACACAGCCTACGGTGTCGCATTCAGTGGCCTTCTTGGCTGCGGCAGGGGGTGATACCTGTTCGAATCCCTGGGATTGTGCAAACCTCATCGCACCTTCGCCGATAAGAAAGATTGCTTTGTCTCGCAGTAATGCCCGCGCGACTGAAACCGGATGTTCGATATTTTTAAGACCGGCGACGGCCCCGATATCAAGCGTTGCGCCGTCCATAATGGAAGCGGTAAGCTCGATATTGCCTTCCTCATTGCGGACAGCGCCATAAAGCCCGGCATTGTAAGCAGGATCATTCTCCAGTTTTTTGACCACTTCCTCTACCGCTTCAAGCGCCGTCCCGCCTTCCGATAGGATACGGCTGCCGATCATAATAGCTTCATGCAGCCCTGCACGATTGCATTGCTCTTCCTGCGGCTCAATGGATTTTGCGCCGCCATGCGCGATTAACGACCAGTGCACGGGATCAGACATAGGTTTGCATTTCCTTTAAAGAGGATGAATGATGCGGATGCTGGAAATCAGGTTTGAATTCCATCACCTGTTTCCAGCATTGCTCGACATCGCTGGGAGTCAGGATCACTAAATCGCCCGGCCGTGCTTTTTGAAGGCACAATTCCGTTGCGTCTTCTTCCGAATAAACGCCGATAATATGCTCATCCCCGCGTCCGGCCAGACGGGCTCCCTCGCAAAGCAACCGCACGATCTCGCCATCCGGGCGGCCGCGTGTATCCGGTTTTTCGCGGAACACGGCCAGATCCAGTTCTTTCCCGGCAATACGGCCTACTTCAAGTATGTCTTCATCCCGCCTGTCTCCCGGCGTGCTGACATGACCGATAACGCGTAAGTAATTTCCTCTCATATGCCGGATCATGCGAAAGAATGCGCGCAGGGCAGCGGGATTATGCGCATAGTCCACAATAATCCTGAAACCGTGCCCGTCATGGATATTGAAGCGCCCGGGGTTCTGCTCGTAAGAAGAGCTGAACGACATAAGGGCGGAACGCATGACTTGCGGATCAATATCAAGCCCGCTTGCAATGGCAATGGCCGCGAGCGCATTTTCGATGTTAAACGCAGCCGCGCCGGAATAAGTGGCCGGAATCTCATCCGCTGCCACAATCGGGATGCGGATGCCGTCACGGTACATGACCAATTGCGCTTTGCCGCCGATCGTCTCACGGGAAACACAGCGCCCTCCCTTTTCCAGATGCTCGCGCAACGGTCCCCCTTTGGCACTGGACATAGAGAAATAACACACCGAACCGCCTGCATGCTCCGCCATGGCTAACGTGCGCGGATCGTCGGCGTTAAGAACGCTTATCCCTCCGGAGTGGACGGATTCCACCACGACGGATTTAATCGCAGCCAGATCTTCTATGGTTTCAACGCCGCTGATACCGATATGGTCTTCCGTCACATTCAGCACCGCGCCGATATCGCAGTCCATTACACCGAGCCCTTCGCGGATAATGCCGCCTCGCGCCGTTTCCAGCACGGCGACGTCGATAGTAGGATCTTTTAGCAGCATGCGCGCGCTTTTCGGCCCGCTGGCATCGCCTTCCCAGATACAATCATCGCCGACATACACACCGGATGTGGAGGTGAATCCTACCTTCAGCCCCGATTGCCGCAGGATATGCGCTACCATCCGCACCGTGGTGGATTTGCCATTGGTCCCGGTGATCGCAATAACAGGTGCCCTGGTTTTCTGATGGGCGGGAAATAAAGCGGAAATAACAGGTTTTGCGACGTCACGCGGACGGCCTTCTGCAGGATAAAGATGCATGCGGAAGCCGGGAGAGGCGTTGACTTCAACAATGCCGCCCCCCGTTTCGCGCCATGAACGGCTTATATCCGGCACGATCATGTCGATGCCCGCAACATCAAGGCCGATCATCAGGGATGCCCTGCGTGCAATGCCCGCATTATCCGGATGCATATCGTCGGTGCGATCGATCGCTGTTCCTCCGGTCGAAAGATTAGCCGTTGCCGCGAGCACAACATGCTGTTTAAGCGCAGGCACACTTTCCAGAGTCATGCCGGAGCGGGCCAGCCATGCGATAAGAGCATCGTCTACCTTGATGCGTGTCATAACATCTTCATGACCGTCGCCACGGCGTGGATCATCATTCACCTTTTCGATAAGCGCGGCGATACTGTCCCGTCCATTGCCAATCACATGGGCGGGTACACGCTCAGCAGCGGCGATAACTTCCCCATTTACGACAAGCACGCGGTAATCTTTGCCGGTATAGTGTTTTTCAATGATAACATAATGAGAAAGCTCTTTTGCTTTATTGAAGGCTTCCGTCACCATCTCGAGCGTATGAAGGCAGGTGCTGACGCCACGGCCATGGTTACAATCAAGCGGTTTAATGGTGATAGGAAAACCAATATTTCTTGCAACTTCCAAAGCGCCTTCCACCGTGCGCACTGCTTCGCCTTCGGGAACGGGAATACTGACTCCCCTCAATATTTTCTTGGTTAATTCCTTGTCCGATGCCGTTTCAACCGCCATGTTAGAGGTGGTGCTGGTAACGCTTGCGCGGATAAGCTTGCGGTATTTGCCCGTACCCAGCTGCACCAGGCTTTGTTCATCCAGCCTGAACCAGGGTATATCCCTGCGCTCCGCTTCATCTACGAGCGACTGGGTAGTCGGGCCGAATTTTTCTGCCCTGACCAACCTGCGTAATTCAGCAAGGGCTTTTTCCAGATCGAAACCACCTGTATCGGGCAGGCTATAAACTTTCTCAACTCCCTTAAACTGATTGAAAGGAGAGGGGAGCAGGGAAGCCACCAGATCCAGCGCAGCACGACCGGCATAAAGCCCTGCCTCCTCGAAGCGATAAGTATACATGATGTTGTAATGGCCCGGCTTGCCCTTGACGGAGCGCGTCTTGCCGCGCGTTACCTGCAGGCCCGCCATAGTCTGCAATTCAATAGCCACATGTTCGATGATGTGACCGATCCATGTGCCTTCATGGAGCCGTTCCACAAATCCGCCTGCTTTTCTCCTGGAACAGGTATGCTCATGGAGGCCGGGCAGGCATGCCACTAATTTTTCCGTAAACCCCGAAAGTTTATTGGAAGGCCAGTCTTCCAGCGCTCCCAGATCCACCTGCAGGCGGATCATCGGTTTGTGGCTATAAAGATGAGGGCCACGATAAATTCTGCATTCTAAAACATGTAAGGGGGGTGAAAGTACATCTTTGTTTGCATTTGACGCAAGCACCGGAAATTCAGCAATCGCTTGTCCCATTGTTATCCCTGGTTGGTTAATAGTGTCCACTTTTGTTCCAGTAGGCGGTGGAAGTAATACTATTAAACTTGGATGCTTATAAAAACACCGGACGGAAAAGCGTATTGCGAGTTAAAAATTAATAAAGTGTACTGGCGTTTAAAGAATCTGGTGGCATTAATTAAGTAAGGAGAAGAATGCCAATATGAAAGTCTATCAACGAGAGGCGAAGCCTGAGGGTGATTATACAATTACACAAGCTACTCAGGAAAAAGTCATATCTCAGAATAACGTGCTATTTTGGTTTCCTGGAGTGCTGGTGACAGGACGTAAAACGCATTATCTTAAAGAGAATCTGGGCTATTTAGAAGGGGCGTTGGAAGATAAAAGTGGTGCAGCAAATATCTTTGCCGTGGCTTATAATAGAGCGAGAGATAACGAGCGATCATTGAAGAATACGAATGCCGATGTAAATTATAGCAATGAGGAAGCGCAGGCATTTGTAGAGCAATATCTTCTTCCTATGATACATGATCAAAAACAGATTACGCTAGTGGGATATAGTTATGGCGCTTCGTTTATAGAAATGACCCGGAGAGTATTGGTAAAAAAGTTACGGGACAGTTTATTCTCTGATGAAGATATAAATAAAATGTTGCAGAATGTTATGGTGATTAACATATCAGGTGTTAGCACTGAACAACCGGGAACTATGGCAGAGCCGAACTTCACGACTGTGCGTTTTGATAGCCAGCAGGACACAATAGGTAGCACCCTTAATGCTGCCGTGGGTAAATACCAACAACTGTTGCATGGAAAAGGGCTGTCAGATGAAATTGTAGTTCGCCCCATATCTACAAACCGCGTGCAAGTTTCCATTCCTATCAAGCCTGAAGGAGCGATTGCACCGCGTTACAATAAAGAAAGCCGAAAAACAGAGCTATTGCCGCATGATCCCGAAAAGCATGGCGTACCGGGCCATAAATTGGTGTATTACGTGCATCCAAACGATGCTACTTATCCGGGAGGAGTAGAGATGGTGCGCAAAACATTGCAGTATGCAGTGAGCAGGCAAGGACCACCGGTAGATATGCTTCCCTATCTGACAAACCTGATGCGACGGTGTGTGCCAGATGAAAGAACATGGACAGTTTATGTGCGAAATAGTTCATCTGCTAATAGAATTCGATAGATGCTTGGTGCATAGGCTATATTAGGTTATATTAACGAACCCATTCTTTAGAGACCCGTAATGACAGAAGTGATCAACCTGAATCAGAAGCGCAAAGCAAAGGCGCATACGGAAAAGGAGCGGAAAGCTTCGCAGAACCGTATTAAATTCGGGCGTACCAAGGAAGAAAAGAACAAAGAAAAGCTCAAAACCAAGCTGGCCGAGCAGCATCTCGACCGGCACAGGCTGAAACCGGAAGAAAACGAATAATACAAATCTGTAACAAGGAGACGACATGACTAAGCAAGCCAAGACCGCATTGCCGCAATGGAACCTGAAGGATTTTTACGATAGCCTGCAATCGCCTGCTGTAGGAAAAGACATAAAGCGCGCACAGGCAATGGCGGAGAAGTTTGCCAAGGAATATGCGGGCAGGGTGGCGAAGCTGGAGCCAAAGGAATTCACCGAAGCTGTGAAACAGTATGAAGCACTGAGCGAGCTACTTGGCAAACTTGGTAGCTATGCGTCGCTGCTCTATGCGGGCGATATGAGCAAACCGGAGAACGCGCAATTCTACCAGAATATCCAGGAAACACTGACGAATATCACGTCTGAACTTTTATTCTTCACGCTATCGGTTAATAAATTAAGCGATGCGCAGGCGAAGAAGCTGCTGAATGCGCCTGAATTCGCGCATTACGCGCCATGGCTGCGTGAGCTCCGGGTGTTGAAACCTTACCAGCTTTCTGACGAGATCGAAAAACTGCTGCATGAAAAGCAGGTGGCAGGAGCGGCGGCATGGTCGCGGCATTTTGACGAAGTAATCGGTGAGCTGCGTTTTCCGGTAAACAAGAAACCGCTCGTGCTGGAAGAAGCTTTGCATCTGATGTCCGACAGCGACGAGAAAAAACGCAAAGAGGCGGCGCTGGCTGTGGGGGATGTGCTGGCAAAGAACATCAAGACCTTCGCGCTGATTACGAACACGCTCGCCAAGGATAAAGAGATCGAGGATAAATGGCGCGGTTTCAAGCGTCCCATCTCATCGCGCAATATCGCCAATCAGGTGGAAGACGAAGTAGTAGATGCGCTCATGACCTCCGTGCGCGCCAATTATAAAAATCTCACGCATCGTTATTATAAGATGAAAGCAGGTTGGCTCGGCAAGAAGCAACTGGCTTACTGGGATCGTGCGGCACCGCTGCCGAAAGTACCTGAGCGTAAATATAGCTGGGACGAGGCGAGGGAGCTCGTGCTTTCCGCCTATGCCGCTTTTTCACCGACGCTTGCCAAAACCGGCAAACAGTTCTTCGAGAAAAACTGGATCGATGCCGAAGTGCGCCCCGGCAAAGCTCCGGGTGCGTTCGCACACCCTTGTGTACCGTCTGTGCACCCCTATCTGCTGGTAAACTTCCAGGGCAAGGCGCGTGATGTGATGACGCTTGCGCATGAGCTTGGGCATGGCGTGCACCAATGCCTGTCCGCAAAACAGGGGGCGCTGCTGTCGGATACACCGCTGACGCTGGCGGAAACGGCTTCCGTCTTCGGCGAACAGCTTGCGTTCCGTGAAATGCTCGCACGTGAGAAAAACGCCGCGCGACGCAAATCTATTCTTGCAGGCAAGGTGGAAGATATGCTCGCGACCGTCGTGCGCCAGATCGCGATGTGTGAATTTGAAGTACGCGTGCATGACGAACGCCGCAAGGGCGAGCTGACAAGCGAGCAGATCGGGCAGGTCTGGGTGGACGTACAGACGGAGGCACTGGGCAAGCATGTGAAGGTGACGTCGGAATGCCGCCATTTCTGGGCTTATATTCCGCATTTCATTCACACGCCGTTCTATGTCTATGCCTATGCGTTCGGCGATTGCCTCGTGAATTCGCTCTATTCAGCCTACCAGAAAGAACAGAGCAGGGGCAAAGCGAAGGATTTCGAGCAGAAATATATTAAGATGCTGGAGTCCGGCGGCCGCTACCGCCACAAGGAACTGCTAGCACCGTTCGGGCTGGATGCCTCAAAACCTTCCTTCTGGCAGGGAGGACTGGATGTAATCGCCGGTCTCATTGATGAACTGGAAGGGATGTAGGGCTTTATAAGGGGAAGGAAACTTCCCCTTATTGCTTTTATAGTCCCCAATCAGAGAAAAGAAGGGAGAGTATAAGGCCATATTTTTTGATTAATGATCAGCAGAAGCATAATTTATATACGGCCCAAATATAAAACATCGAAAGATGAATATAAAAAACTCATAAAAACAATTGGTTAAAAAAATATTAAACAAAGATGTTTTTTGTTGTTGACTCTCCCCCCCTAATCCCATACATATGGCCTCCCGCTGATGAGGCGGACGAGAGAAAAAAGACGAAAAACTCTCTGATGTTTTACAAAGTGAAAATGAGCATTTAAGCGCAGGTGATGGCGTAAGTAGAATTTTAACGTACGCTGTTATTTGTGCTAAACCATGTAATTATTAAGTAATAACGTGGTCGCAATTATCCTTAGTTGTAATGACGGGATAATGTGACAGCGTGCGAGTCAATCAATTCGCTTTAGTTAGACTAAAGCACGGATCAAAACTTGAGAGTTTGATCCTGGCTCAGAACGAACGCTGGCGGCAGGCTTAACACATGCAAGTCGAACGGTTGTAGCAATACAGCAGTGGCGCACGGGTGAGTAACGCGTGGGAACATACCTTAGAGTCGGGAATAACAGCGGGAAACTGCTGCTAATACTCGATATTCCCTCCGGGGGAAAGATTTATCGCTCTAAGATTGGCCCGCGTCAGATTAGCTAGTTGGTGGGGTAATGGCCTACCAAGGCGATGATCTGTAGCTGGTCTGAGAGGATGATCAGCCACACTGGAACTGAGACACGGTCCAGACTCCTACGGGAGGCAGCAGTGGGGAATATTGGACAATGGGCGAAAGCCTGATCCAGCCATGCCGCGTGAGTGATGAAGGCCTTAGGGTTGTAAAGCTCTTTTGTCAGGGAAGATAATGACGGTACCTGAAGAATAAGCACCGGCTAACTTCGTGCCAGCAGCCGCGGTAATACGAAGGGTGCTAGCGTTGTTCGGAATTACTGGGCGTAAAGAGCGCGTAGGCGGTTATACAAGTCAGGGGTGAAATCCCGGAGCTTAACTCCGGAACTGCCTTTGAAACTGTATAGCTGGAGTGTGTGAGGGGATAGCGGAATTCCTAATGTAGAGGTGAAATTCGTAGATATTAGGAGGAACACCGGTGGCGAAGGCGGCTATCTGGCACACAACTGACGCTGAGGCGCGAAAGCGTGGGGATCAAACAGGATTAGATACCCTGGTAGTCCACGCCGTAAACGATGAATGCTAGCCGTTGGGCCCGTAGGGTTCAGTGGTGCAGCTAACGCATTAAGCATTCCGCCTGGGGAGTACGGTCGCAAGATTAAAACTCAAAGGAATTGACGGGGACCCGCACAAGCGGTGGAGCATGTGGTTTAATTCGAGGCAACGCGAAGAACCTTACCAGGCCTTGACATGGATAGTATGGTTCCCTGAAAGGGGATCCTTCAGTTCGGCTGGCTATTCACAGGTGCTGCATGGCTGTCGTCAGCTCGTGTCGTGAGATGTTGGGTTAAGTCCCGCAACGAGCGCAACCCTCATCCTTAGTTGCCAACAGGTTAAGCTGGGAACTCTAAGGAAACTGCCGGTGATAAGCCGGAGGAAGGTGGGGATGACGTCAAGTCTTCATGGCCCTTACGGCCTGGGCTACACACGTGCTACAATGGCGGTTACAGTGGGCAGCTAACCCGCGAGGGTATGCTAATCTCAAAAAACCGTCTCAGTTCAGATTGCACTCTGCAACTCGAGTGCATGAAGCTGGAATCGCTAGTAATCGTAGATCAGCACGCTACGGTGAATACGTTCCCGGGTCTTGTACACACCGCCCGTCACACCATGGAAGTTGGTTCTACCTTAAGCTGCTGTGCTAACCGCAAGGAGGCAGGCAACCACGGTAGGGTCAATGACTGGGGTGAAGTCGTAACAAGGTAGCCGTAGGGGAACCTGCGGCTGGATTACCTCCTTTCTAAGGAAAAGAAGTATTAACGTTACAGAATTATCTGTCGTTTATTTCTTTTATCTTACACATCTGCTACGTCGTCACCTGTGCCTAAATGCTCTTCACTTTTAAACAACGCGAAAAAGCCTCTGTGGAAACACGGGGGCTTTTTTGTTGTCCGGGAGAGGGAAAAAAGACGTTTCGGTGAACTTTTTACTTTAAATCTATGGAAATTAACCCATAATTAACCTCTCGCGTGTACAATTTAAAGTTGCCCTTTCTGTTTTTATTCCCGTAAATTAGTTGGAAGCTCAGGAGGCAGGGGTTGTCGATAAGGCGTAAACTGACTCTGATGACGATCTTTATTAGCGTCATAGCGGTGGCTGTCGCTGTGGCCTCGGTGACGCTTTTTCTGATTTACGACATGCGCAAAAGTAAAATTGAATCGGTAGCGCTGATTGCCAAGATCGCTGGCGACAGAAATTCAGCGGCGCTCGCATTCGGCACGCAGGATAGTATTCAAAATAACCTAGAAATCTATAATTTCAGCCCTTCCATCCGCGCAGTCTGTATTTATAACGAATTCGGTCTGCTTTTTGGGAAATACCGCCCGGAAAAAGCAGGGAAAGAAGAGCAATACTGCCTGCCGCAGTTTGTAAAATTACCGCAGACCATACCGGGCCTGATTACCGTGCGCGATGAAATCCGCCATAACGGAATGTTTCTGGGCAGTATCTATGTCGTCAGCGATACAAGAGAAATTCATAGCTATGTAGTGAAAATAACTCAGATAAGCTGTGCTGTAACAACAATAACATTGCTGTTTGTGCTGCTGGCGACATTTCATTTCAGCCGCATATTCTCCGGCCCCATCCAGGAACTGACGGAAACCATTCAGACCATCACAGAGAGTAAAAATTATAAACTGGAGGCCAAAAGCGGCTATACTGGCGAAATCGGCATCCTGGCTTCCGCATTTAATGAAATGCTTGGGGAAGTACTGCGCCGTGACAAGGCGCTTGCAAGCGCAAATGAAAAACTGGAAGAAAAAATAGCGCTGCGCACCGGTGAGCTGCTGGAGGCAAAAAGGCGCGCGGAAGAGGCGAGTGAAGCCAAGTCCGAATTCCTGCGTAACATGTCACACGAATTCCGTACACCGCTGCATGCGATCTTAAGTTTCTCATCCTATGGCCTGAGCGAATGCACGGATGAAATGAATCATGAAATACGCCGCTACTTCGAGCAGATTTACAAGGGGTCGGAACGTCTGGGCAATCTGGTTAATGAGGTACTGGATTTCGCCCAGTTGGAGAAAGGAAGCCAGACCTTTGTGATGCATCGCGCAGATCTGCGTGAGCTAGCGTCGCATGCCTGTGAAGTGGTTGCGCCGCTGATCAAGGAAAAAAAGCTCATGCTCCATATCGAGCAGCACAAAGAGCCTGTCCCTGTTATATGCGACCATGCCAAGATCGAGCAGGTTATCACCAATCTGCTTTCCAATGCGATTAAGTTTACCCCGCCGGATAAAAAAATTGTGGTGCGCACGCAGGTGATCAGCAATATGGCAATGCTCTCCGTCGTAGATCAGGGGATTGGTATTCCCGAAGGGGAAAAGGACGCTATTTTCGAATCCTTCAGGCAGAGCAGCCGTACGAATACGGGAACGGGCGGAACAGGATTGGGGCTGGCTATCTGCAAGAAAATCATCGAGATGCATCGTGGAAAGATATGGGCGGAAAATAATGCGGGAAGCGAAGGGGCTTGCGTCGCATTCATTCTGCGCAGGCAAAATGAGGAAACTCAGGAGACGGAAATATGATGAACGCAGTGCTACCCAAGCCCAAGCGCACCATACTTGCGCTGGACGACGATGAAGCCAATCTCATCATTCTCGAAAAAGCGATAGAGCGTGCGGGCTACGAATCCAAGTGCTTCATGTCGAGTGAGGAGGCGCTGCATTATCTTTCGGAAAATCCGCGTAGCGTGCAAATCGCTGTCATAGATAAGATGATGCCCAAAATCAGCGGTATCGAATTCCTGAATAAGGTAAAACAGAATAATGCGCTGAAACATATACCTGTGATCATCCAGACCGGGGATGTCGGGCTGAAGCAGATGCAGGAGGGCCTGGAACACGGAGCCTATTACTATCTGACGAAGCCCTTTACGCCCGAAACGCTCATGGCGATTCTGAAGTCGGCCGAGAATGAATGCAGCCTGTTTGAGGAAGTGGTTTCCCGATCTGCTGCAGAGCAAAAAAAGCTGGTTAAATTGATACATGAAGGGGAATTCCACATCCATACGTTTGCGGAAGCGCGTGTGCTGGCGGCATTTATCGCACAGAGTAGTCGGACGCCTTCTTATGTAGCGCGCGGGTTAATGGAATTGCTGTTTAATGCTATTGAGCACGGCAATCTTGAGATCGGCTACCAGAAAAAGCACGAATGCCTTGTAAATAATACGTATAATCAAGAGATTGCGATCAGGCTTTCCCAGGAAAAGTACCAGAATCGCTCTGTGAAGGTCCATGTGCAGAACCAGCTGCTGGAAATGCATGTGACGATTGTGAATGCCGGGAATGGGTTTAACTGGCGCCAGTACATGATTCCTGATATGAATCTGAGGCTTAATATGCCCAATGGCCGGGGCATGGCCATTGCTGCGAAATTGCTGGGCGGTCTGCATTATAATGAAAAAGGCACGGAAGTGACCTGCAAGATCGATAATTAGACCGTTTCCTAAAGAACTTATCTGCCTCAAACCCGCGCGCTCCGCTATTCTTTGCCGGATCACGAGAACTAGTGCTTGCGCTTTCAAGGCTCGTATGCTAACAGGTGCGCCTGTGTGAAATACAACCCGGAAAAATAAGATTTTAGGAGCTGAGGCATGGAAATTCGTCCGTCGGAAATATCAAGCATTCTGAAGAAGCAGATCGCATCGTTCGATGCTGGTGCTGAGCTGGCGGAAACTGGCCAGGTGGTTGCGGTCGGTGACGGTATTGCCACCGTATACGGCCTCGAAAACGTGCAGGCAGGGGAAATGGTCGAATTTCCCGGCGGCGTAAAAGGTATGGCGTTGAACCTCGCGGCAGACAATGTCGGTGTGGTTATTTTCGGCAGCGACCAGGGCGTGAAAGAAGGCGACACGGTAAAGCGTACCGGTGACATCGTAGACGTTCCGGTAGGCAAAGGCCTGCTTGGTCGCGTGGTGGATGCGCTCGGCAACCCGATCGACGGCAAAGGCCCGCTGAAAGATGTGAAGCGTTCACGCGTGGAAGTAAAAGCTCCGGGTATCGTATATCGTAAATCCGTACATGAGCCGATGTCCACGGGCATCAAAGCGATCGACTCGCTGATTCCGATCGGTCGTGGCCAGCGCGAACTTATCATTGGTGACCGTCAGACCGGTAAAACGGCGATCGCGGTTGACACCATCCTGAACCAGAAAGCTGCTAACGCAGGCACCGACGAAAGCAAGAAGCTGTACTGCATCTATGTCTGCGTCGGCCAGAAGCGTTCCACCGTTGCGCAGGTTGTAAAGCGCCTCGAAGAAACCGGCGCGCTGGAATACTCCATCGTTGTAGCTGCTACGGCGTCCGAACCGGCTCCGCTGCAGTATCTCGCTCCCTATACGGGCTGCGCGATGGGCGAATTCTTCCGCGACAATGGCATGCATGCTCTCATCATTTATGACGATCTCTCCAAGCAGGCTGTGGCTTACCGTCAGATGTCCCTGCTGCTGCGCCGTCCGCCGGGCCGTGAAGCTTACCCGGGTGACGTATTCTACGTTCATTCACGCCTGCTCGAACGCGCTGCTAAGATGTCCGACGATAAAGGCGCAGGCTCGCTCACCGCATTGCCGGTGATCGAAACCCAGGCAGGTGACGTTTCTGCTTATATTCCGACCAACGTGATCTCCATCACCGACGGTCAGATCTTCCTCGAAACCGAATTGTTCTACAAAGGCGTTCGCCCGGCTGTAAACGTCGGTCTCTCCGTATCCCGCGTAGGTTCTGCCGCGCAGATCAAGGCGATGAAGCAGGTTGCAGGTACGATTAAGCTCGACCTCGCGCAGTTCCGTGAAATGGAAGCATTCGCGCAGTTTGGTTCGGACCTCGATCCGGCGACCCAGAAGCTGCTCGCTCGCGGCCAGCGCCTGACCGAACTCCTGAAGCAGGCGCAATATTCGCCGCTGCAGACGGAAGAAGAAGTGCTCGTGATCTACTCGGGCGTAAAAGGCTATCTCGACAGGCTCCCGGTGAACAAGATCGGCGCGTTCGAAGCAGCATTGCTTGCGACAGCACGTTCTGAGAAGACGCTGCTTGCCAGCATCCTGAAGGAACAGAAGCTCACGGACGAGATCGAAGCCAAAATGAAGGCGATGATCGAAGAAGTGCTCAAAAAGTTCTAATGCCGGTTTTCAGCAGGTCAGTTTTAAGGAACATTCATGCCTAGTTTGAAGGATTTAAAAAACCGCATTAAGTCGGTCAAATCGACGCAGAAGATCACCAAGGCGATGAAGATGGTCTCTGCGGCGAAGCTCCGCCGCGCTAAAGAGCGTGCCGAAGCGGCCCGTCCGTATGCGGAAAAGATGGCGGCTGTGGTGGCATCCGTTGCTGCAAGCCAGTCGGCGAAGTCCAGTAACAATCCGTTGATGAGCGGCACGGGAAAGCTTGATACGCATCTGATCGTAGTCATGACGTCTGACCGTGGTTTGTGCGGTGCGTTCAATAGCTCCATTACACGTGCTACGAAAAAGAAAGTGGCAGAGCTGCGCCGCGCCGGCAAAGAAGTGAAACTCTTCTGTGTAGGCAAGAAAGCGTACGAATTACTGAAAGCGGATTTTGGTCATGTGATTGTGGGCCGTCTGACGGATATCGGCCGCAAGCAGATCGGTTATACCGATGCAGAACATGTGGCCCGTGCTGTAATGAAGCAGTTTGAGACCGGCACTATCGATGCGGTGCATATTGTGTTCAATCACTTCAAATCCGCTATTTCACAGGTCGTTACGTTCCAGCAGATCATTCCGCTGGAAGCTCCGGAAAACTCCGAAACTGCAGGTAATCTACTGTATGAATTCGAACCGGAAGAAGACGCAATTCTGCCGGATCTTCTGCCGCGCAATATTACTGTGCAGATATACAGCGCATTGCTGGAAAACGCAGCTTCCGAACAGGGCGCGCGTATGACAGCGATGGATAACGCAACGCGTAACGCAGGTGAAATGATCGGCAAGCTGACACTGCGCTACAACCGTACGCGCCAGGCGACAATTACGAAGGAACTGATTGAAATTATTTCGGGTGCGGAAGCGCTTTAAAAGGATAAGAAGGAGAGGGTGAAATGGCTAAAAATGTGGGTATAATCACGCAGGTTATCGCGGCGGTCGTGGACGTGAAGTTTGAAAGCGGCCATCTTCCGGCTATTCTGAGCGCGCTGCACACGCAGAACGACGGCAAGACGCTCGTGCTTGAAGTAGCGCAGCATCTGGGCGAAGGCGAAGTTCGTACCATCGCAATGGACTCGACCGACGGTCTTGTGCGCGGTCAGGAAGTCACGGACACCGGCGCACCGATCTCGGTTCCTGTAGGTCCGGAAACGCTCGGCCGTATCATCAACGTCATCGGCGAACCGATCGACGAACGCGGACCGCTGAAGAGCAAGAAAAAAGCTGCTATCCATGCTCCGGCTCCGGAATTCACGGACCAGTCCACGGAAAACGAAATCCTCGTTACCGGCATTAAAGTAATCGACCTTCTCGCACCGTACGCTAAAGGTGGTAAGATCGGTCTGTTCGGTGGTGCAGGTGTAGGCAAAACCGTACTCATCATGGAATTGATCAACAACATCGCGAAAGCGCACGGTGGTTTCTCCGTATTTGCAGGCGTAGGTGAACGTACCCGTGAAGGTAACGACCTTTACCACGAAATGATCGAGTCCAACGTTATCAACCTCGAAGACCAGACCAAGTCCAAAGTGGCGCTTGTTTACGGCCAGATGAACGAACCCCCGGGCGCACGTGCCCGCGTCGGTCTGACGGGTCTCACGCTCGCTGAATATTTCCGTGACGAAGAAGGCCAGGACGTACTGTTCTTCGTCGACAACGTATTCCGTTTCACGCAGGCCGGTTCCGAAGTATCCGCACTGCTCGGACGTATTCCGTCCGCGGTAGGTTACCAGCCGACGCTTGCAACCGATATGGGCGCAATGCAGGAACGCATTACCTCTACGAAGAAAGGTTCGATTACGTCCGTACAGGCGATTTACGTACCTGCCGACGACTTGACCGACCCGGCTCCGGCGACCTCGTTCGCGCATTTGGACGCAACCACCGTACTTTCGCGTCAGATTGCCGAATTGGGTATTTACCCGGCAGTTGACCCGCTCGACTCCACGTCGCGCATGCTCGACCCGCAGATTATCGGCAAAGAACACTATGAATGCGCTCGTGACGTACAGAAAGTACTGCAGACCTACAAATCGCTGCAGGATATCATCGCGATTCTCGGTATGGACGAATTGTCGGAAGAAGATAAGCTGATCGTGGCTCGCGCCCGTAAGATCCAGCGCTTCCTGTCGCAGCCGTTCCACGTAGCTGAAATCTTCACCGGTTCGCCGGGTAAGCTTGTGAAGCTCGAAGACACCATTAAAGGCTTCCGCGCTATCGTTGACGGTAAGTATGACGATCTACCGGAATCCGCCTTCTACATGGTTGGTTCGATCGACGAAGCTATAGAGAAAGCCCGTAAGCTCGCGCTCGAAGCGGCTTAAACTAAACGTTATGTTTTAATGAAAAGGGGAGCAATGCTCCCCTTTTTTTATATTATAAATCAATTGTTTTGCAATTCTAGCGGCATGTTTGTGGTTAAATTATGAAGTTTTGATGACATAGGTATTTCCGCATCGCATTAGCTGCTAAAACTTGATAATCTTATAAAATTACAATCTAGCTGGCGGTAGTATGCAAACATTGCAAACAAATCGATTTATCTGCGGTGAAGAGGATGAATTATCCTATGCCGATATGTGTGCAATCGTGGAGAAGGATAAAGAACTAAAAAGTAAGCTGGATCAGCTGAATACCTATTTAGAAACCCCCGGTCTTCCTGTTGAGAAAAAGCTTGATGCTGTTATCAGTACATTCGGTAAACTGGATGATAAACCGGGCGTTCCTTTAGACGAGGAATCGCGTAATCTGATAGGAAGTGAGGAATCTTCACTGTTGCGGATCCCCGACGGTATAACGCTGGAGGGCAAACAGGCAATGCGGGAACGATGTGAAAAGCGTGCCGCAATCGTCAGTGAAAAATACCTGAACGGGAAGCCGTTGCGTGTTATCGAGGTAAAAAAATGATATAGATGGCACAAGCTATTTTTGCACGGTTGGCATTGATGCGGAAGCGATGAACGCCATTGGTCGTAAAGAATATGCGGAAGTGCTATTAAAGCAGAAAGAACTGGAACGTGCGGCGGCGCAAGCAGAGCGCGCGGCAGGACAGGAGCAGGGTACGTCCACAGGAATGGTTTCCCCTGAGAAATTATCGAAGGTGGTAAGTGAGATGAGAAGTTCAACGACTGGTGACGAACCTGCTGCGAAGGTGGAAGTTCAGAATGTTGATAAAGTGCAGGTACCCACACCTATGCCTAAACCGCCGTCTGTTGGAGGCGGTAGTCCGCGACTTGGATAATTGAGAAGCGATTGATAAAGCCTACAACATTAATTCCCAGGTTTGCCCCACCAGATTCTTTCCAAAGCTTTGGTGAGGTTCCTGTCTTATGAGCTTAAAACCGGCCTTGTTATAGATATGATGTGCAGCAGTCAGGATGCTCTGCGTCCATAATGTAATCCTCCGGTACCCGCAGGCGCGTGCAAACCTGATACATTCATTAACAAGCGCATGGCCGATGCCGGCTCCGCGTGCTTCGCGTTCCACCATTAATAAGCGAATCCTGGCCGTATCCTGATCATCAGGATGCTGCGTCAGGAAAACATGGCCTGCGTGCTGCCTGTTTCGCTCCGCTATCCAGCAGCACTCGCGTTTGGGATTAAAATTACGGGTGAAGTCTATCACAATGCCCAGAACAAGATGCTCGAAGGTGCCATCCCATCCGTATTCAGTTGCATAAACATTGGCTTCCCGTTGAACCACTAACCCCATATCGCCTGGATAGGGCGGGCGCAGCATGAAAGCCTGAGAAGAGGCTTCGTGTGGCAACATAATATTTTCAATGGTCTTCATTGCGCCAATCAACTCTCTGCGCTGTGGATGCGATATATTCTCCAGCATAGCGGCTGCATGCTTTTCAGAGTTATCATTCAGTTTTGCAAATTCGGCTCTGCCTTTACGGGTGATATGCAGTTCAGAAAAGCGGCTATCTTCAGCGGATGTTTTACGTTTAATAAGTCCGGCCTGCTCGAATTTGCTGATGGTGCGGCTCATGTAACCGGCGTCCATATCCAGTGCGGCGGCGATTTCTTTGGCGGTGGGCCTTTCCCGGTTCGCCAGTTCATACAGCACACGCGCTTCCGAAAGACTGTATTTTGTCTGCAGCAGCTTTTCATCCAGCGTGCCGATCAGGCGTGTATAGGTACGGTTGAAATGCCGGAAGGCGGCAACATCGTCCGAGATGAGGAGGGGAGCAGGTTGCATAAATTCTTACATATAATTGATTAAGTCAATTAATATTGATTGATTATATCAACTTTCATGTCAATAATAAAATGATACGAGTTGTGAAAGGCAGTGCGATCAATCAAATAAAAGGACAGTCGTCCTATGGCTGCGAATAGCAAGCAGTGTCAATGGCCAGAAGGTAAAAATGGCCGCTCATATGCCGTACATTGGCGCAGGGATTTGTTTTGCTTGCCAAAGCGATCTTGTCACTCTCATCGTATTCTATGGAATACTCACCACTATCCGTGCCCACGAATCCCCAGCCACCTTCAGGAAAAGAGTGGGTGCGGGGAATTCCGGATGCAACGGGAATTTTGGAAATCCGTTCAAGATAATACGATTCTTTAATTTTAAATTGGAGCCAGTCTGTAACATAGGGGAGTTGGACTGCTTCCGCCAGAAGTAGAATGCCAATCACCAAGAATGGTGAAGCTATTACTGCTAACGCCGATTGCCAGTGACTACGAATAATATGAATAATAAGATAGGCGATCAGATAAATGATTAGAATAGGAATGCCAAACAATAAAAGTGGCACTAAAAATACCAGAAAGCCTTGGTCAACCTTCCACAAACACGAAGCAATAATAAAAGGCAACACGCAGATCAATATGAGAAAAGTATAATAAAAAGTGAACTCACCGTTCTTTGGCTTATTGAGCCAGCGCATATTAAAGATCCTCTTATTTCCTAATATATTAACATATACATAATTTATACGGTATCTATTGAAACCTCATATTTAAAGGACTATATTATTATGCAGCTTGTTTTAAGCTGTCCTTTTAAGGAGGGAATTTATGAACTACAACGACAACAATCCGATGTCTTATTCCGTCAGGGAAGGCGCCGTATCCTACGATATGGGGCTGCGCGCGTACATGCTGACGATCTATAATTACATGGCGAGCGCGCTGGCGCTGACCGGGCTCACGGCTTACGCCGCCGCATATTATGAACCGCTGAAAAACGCACTTTATACGATGAACGGCGCTCATATGGGTATGACCGGGCTCGGTATGCTCGTCACTTTCGCCCCGCTGGCATTCGTGCTGGTGATGAGCTTAGGCCTGAACAGTCTTAGTGTGGTAGCGCTGCAGGCAACTTACTGGGCCTTTGCCGCTGTAATGGGACTTTCACTGTCTTCCATCTTCTTCGTTTATACGGGCGCAAGCATCGTGCGCGTATTCTTTATCACGGCGATCCTGTTCGGCTCCATGAGCCTCTGGGGCTATTCCAGCAAACGTGACCTGACCGGCATGGGCCACTTCCTGATGATGGGCCTGTGGGGGATCGTACTGGCAAGCATCGTAAATATCTTCATGCATAGCTCACCGCTGCAGATGGCGATTTCCATTCTGGGCGTCATTATCTTCACAGGCCTCACGGCTTATGACACGCAGAAGATTAAGGCGATCTACTACCAGACTGCAGGCAGCGCTGTAGCGGCAGGTAAAACCGCCATCATGGGCGCGCTGACGCTGTACCTTGATTTCATCAACCTGTTCATTATGCTGCTGCGCTTCTTCGGCGACCGCAGAGACTAAAGACTGGTCCCGCCGCCTGCCCGGATCGGGCGGCGGGATTCCCCCTATCCGGTATCATGCATGACGATGAATAATTCGCCGGCAAACTCCAAAAGTACATTCCGCATACAGCTCATCTTCTGGTCAGCCGGAATCATTCTGTTTTTCTACTTCCTCTCGCTGATTAAAAGCATATTGCTGCCGTTTGTGGTTGGCATGCTGGCGGCTTACTTCCTGAATCCTGCCGTGCGTCGCCTGCAGATGATGACAAAAGGCTCGCGCAGCGGCGCGGCGGCGGTGATTACCATCCTATTCTTTTCGGTGACTATCCTGCTCGGTGTGGTGCTCGTGCCGCTCATTGCGCATCAGTTGACCAATCTGTTGCAGCAACTGCCGGACTATATTAAAGACCTGCAGGATAAATACAGCCACCAGATTAACCATTACGTGGCGGCGCTGAAATCCGACAAGGCAGGCGCAATTAAGGACGCTGCCGGCAATGTAGGCGGCACGTTGGCAGGCTGGGCGGGCAACATGTTGTCCGATCTGCTGCGTTCCAGCCTTGCGCTTCTGAACGTCCTTTCACTGGTGTTCATTACCCCAATCGTGGTGTTTTACCTGCTGCGCGACTGGGAACAGGTCGTCGCCCGTTTCAATGCGCTGCTGCCCCGTAAGCATGAACGGGTAATCCGCGAACAGTTACGCGCGATCGACCGCACTTTATCTGGCTTCATCCGCGGCCAGACGAACGTCTGCCTGATCATGGCCACTTATTATGCCCTGATGTTGACTGCCGCTGGGCTGAATTTCGGTCTCGGACTGGGTATTATGACCGGTTTTTTACTGTTCGTACCCTTTGTAGGGATTATGATCTGCCTTACACTGAGCATGACGGTCGCATTATTCCAGTTCGGTCTTGATCCGCATCTGATCGTAATCGCAGCGATATATCTGGTTGGAATGGCTCTGGAAGGTAGCATGCTTACTCCCAAACTCGTGGGCAACGAAGTAGGGCTGCATCCGGTATGGATTATCTTCGGTATGCTTTCCGGCGCTGCATTGTTCGGTTTCGTTGGTGTCCTGATCTCCGTGCCGGTGACGTCGGTCATCGGTGTGCTCGCCCGCTTTGCCATTGAGCGTTATAAGCAGAGCGTGATTTATTTAAGCAAATAACTGGTCGTATTCGATGTATCCCATTATGTTGAAGGCATGAGGAACTTTGCCCGATGACAACCATGCTGCAGCTTGCATTCCGCTGGCCTTCCGCAGATAGCCATGCAGTGGAAGATCTGATCGTGTCCGACTTCAATGAGCAGGCCGCACGGTTCTTGCGCGGCTGGCCGGATGGCAAAAGTGCAGCGGCGGTGCTGAGCGGGCCCGAAGCCAGCGGTAAAACGCATCTCGCACAATACTGGCGCGAGCGGGTAGGGGGTATTACGCTCGACAAGGCTTTGCTGGGACAGATGCCGTCGGATACGCTGTGGCCGGGACGTGCGCCCGCCCTATTGGAGGATATTACCCAGATTAAGGATGAGGAGGCGCTGTTTCACCTGCTGCGCCATGCGGAAACGGAAGGCAAGGCGCTGCTGCTGACCTCATCGCTGCCCGTAAGAGGGCTGCCGTTCACATTGCCTGATTTATGCTCGCGCTTGCTTTCGCTGCCGGGAGCGGCTATAGATTCGCCGGATGATGTAGCGCTCGCTACGTTCATTGCCAAATGCTTTGCCGATCGCCAGCTGCGTGTTAGTGCGGAAGTGCAGGAATATATGCTCAAACGTGTGGAGCGCTCACTGCGTAGCGTAATTGCGGAGGTGGAGAAGATAGAGAAAGCCAGCCTGGAGATGAGGAAAGAAATCACCGTGCCGCTGGTCAGGAAAATACTGGAAAGCTGAATAATCATAACCGGAGTCATTATGCGTTTCCTATTGTCACTGTTTGTCGTGCTGTTCATAAGCCAGCAGGCTGTTGCTGAAGGCGTAAAGCCCTATAAGCTTTCCTCAGATGACCGTGCAGCGCTTTCGCGCATTGAAGCCTATCTCTCGAGCGTCCATACGATCTCTTCGGATTTCATTCAGGCCGCTCCCAACGGCGATATCTCAACAGGGAAATTTTTCCTCCAGCGTCCCGGAAAGTTGCGTATGGAATATCTGCCCCCGACACCGGTGCTGATGGTGACAAGCGGTGGCCAGATCGTTTATTACGACAAGGAACTCGACCAGGTGACGCGCATTCCGCTGGAGTCGACGCTTGTGGGTTTCCTTGCGCGCGACAATGTGAAGTTTGATAACACCGTAATCATCACCGACTTTGAACGCGGCGATGAAACCATCAGCATTTCCCTTGTACAGGCAAAACGGCAGAAAGACGGTTCCCTGACGCTGGAATTCTCCGACAGTCCGCTGGCGCTGCGCCGTATGGTGGTAAAGGATAGCGGCGGACAGATAACCACGGTTTCGCTGAACAATGCCCGCTTCAATTTCCCACTGCCTTCCAATATGTTTGTCTTCAAAGACCCGCATCTGGGCAAGGTTGGCGGCATCCATAGAAATTAAAGGCTGAGCACCATCAGTTTTGGCGCGGCGGTCCATAACAGCGCGCAACGGATCGTCTTATCCGGATAGATACGGGAAATAAGGCGCTTGTATGCTTCCATCTGCCGCACATAAGCCTCGTGCACCTGCGCCTCATTTTCAGGAACATGCAGCCCGGTCTTGTAATCGATGATATACACTTCATCGCCTGAGACAGTCAGGCGGTCTATCTGCCCGGAAACCACGACCGGCTGGCCGTTCTGATTTTCCACAATGCCGGAAACCGGAGCCTCTGCAATAGAGCTTGTGCTATGGAACAGCGGCGCGAAATCGGGGCTTTCAAGAACGGTGAGCACTTCCTGCAACATAGCTTCTTGCACAGGGGCTTCAAGCATCTGCGCATAGTGATGGATAAGGCGCGCAGCCGTTTCCATCCTAGCTGCAGGTGCGACATCCGGCAGGTGCTGGAGCATGCGGTGGATGATTTGTCCGCGCAGCATAGCCGCTGTATCGATAAGCGGTGAAGATGTGGTCACGGGCCCTTCATCCATACGGGAAGGGGAAAGCGGGCGCGAAGGCGCAGGTTCCGGAGCAGGCGGTGTAAGCGCCCATCCAGGTAACTCCACACGCACTTCCTGCTGCGCAGCTGCTTGTTTATACTTAGGCGGTACGCTCTGCTCGCATAGCAGAATACGCCTTCCATCCGGCTCTTGCGACCATGCACCCTGTTCGGCGGCGCTTTTGGCCATGGCATACCAGCATTTGTCGGAAATCTGCCGTATTCCTTTCCAGCCGCAAATATAAAGTTCATCCTCCGCGCGCGTCATGGCCACATAAAGCAGGCGGCGATACTCGCGCTCGCGGTCGAGCCGGATCGTTTCGCGGATGCGGCGGCATGCGCTATCTTCCTGCGTCGACCATAAGGGTAAAGCAGGCTCGCTGCTGCTCCACAATATCCCTGTTTCAGGGCGCGGCAGGCGTGTCGTGTCAGGCAGGAAGACGATAGGCGCCTGCAAGCCTTTCGAGCCATGCACCGTCATGATGCGCACTTCGTTTCCGGCATTTTCCAGATCGCGCTTGATCTCATTGACACCGGATGCCAGCCAGTGCAGGAACCCCTGCAGCGAGGGCGTGTGTAAAGTGGTATATTCCAGTGCAAGCGAGAGAAACTCATTCAGCGGATCGTGTATTTCAGCACCAAGCCGCTGCGCCAGTTTTCTGCGTCCTCCAAGCGTATCCAGCACGTGGCTGAACAGTTCATAAGGAGCCAGGTAATCGGTCTTGGCTAGAATGCCGGAAAGAAACTCGTACGCATCCGTAAACTTTGCATTCGCTTTCAGCCTCTGCCAGAGCGTCTGCTCGCCGCGAGCGTATGCCAGTTCAAATATATCCTCTTCCGAAAGCCCAATGAGAGGGGATTTTAATATAGTGGCGAGTGTGAGGTCATCCTGTGGCAGCAGCAGGAAATGGCCGAGCGCAATACAGTCCGCCACGGCAATATGTTCCGTGAGCACGAGCCGGTCTGCACCTGCAACGGGTACTTCATATTTTTTGAGTGCGCTGATCATGGCGGAAGTGAAGTCGCCGCGCCGCTGCACAAGGATTAATATATCGCCTGCTCGGACTGGCCGATCCTGCGAAGCGAGTTTTCGCCCGCTGTCGATCCATTGCCGGGTTTGGACCGCGATGCGCTCCGCCAGCATAACTTCCGGTGAGTTGCCTCCTATCTGGCGATCGCTCACATGCCAGGCAGGCAATGCTTCGCTCGCTTCGAGTTCCGTAAGCGGCCATAATTCAACGCGGCCCGCCATGCCCATGCGGTGCGCGGTATGATCGACGTAATTCTCCGAGAATACCAGCCCATCACGCGCATCTGCGCTGGCAAAGACCGTATCAACTGCATTCAATACGGCCTGTGTAGAACGGAAGGAAAGGGCTAGCTGCACATTGCGAAATTCCATGCCGGAAGTATCCACTCGCTTACGCAGAAGATGCTGCATGCGGTCGAATTCCATCGGCACCGCGCCTTGAAAACTATAGATGGATTGCTTGCCGTCGCCCACGACGAACAAAGTGCGTTGCGTGCTGACTGCACCGGTTCCTGCAAAAAATTCACTCGTTAATGCATCTACAAGCCGCCATTGATAGGGGCTGGTATCCTGCGCTTCGTCCACAAGCAGATGGTCAATGCCGCCATCAAGTTTAAAAAGCACCCAGGCGGTGGCGTCGCGCTGCGTGAATAGTTTGACGGTATGGTCAATCAGATCGTCATAATCCATGTAGCCATGGCGTTCTTTCAGGCCACGATAGAGACCGAGCAGCGCTTCCGCCAGCGTGACCAGATGACGCGTGGAAACGGCTACGCGGAGCGATTTAAGTGCATTGGCGAATACGAGAACGCGCTGCTGTTCCGCAAGCAATATATCCTTGAGTCCTGCCAATGATTTTTCTGCGCTTTGCGTGCAGAGTTTCTTGCGCGGTTCGTCTTCGGCGGTGAGAAACGCGCGGATATAATCGGCGCATTTCGTAATATGCGGCGGAGATTCGAGCCATGCCTGCAGGGCGGCAGCCATATCTCGGTCGGTCTTGCCGTCACTCACGCTTAAGGCAGCACAAGCTTCCCGTAGCGAAGTAAGCACGTTCGGAAGATAATTGAAATGCGAGTTCAGCAGGCTTTCTTCCGTGCTTGCCGGATCGCAGCCGGTTTCTTTGTATATAGCTTGCAGCAGCGGTGATAAATCCCTTGCGTGGGGACGCGGAGGAGTTCTATAGGACGACCCCGCAGGGGAATCCGAACGAAGTTCGGATGGGGGCAGCGTGCCCCCCATATCAAACCATACACCGAAGCGGCTGCGTTGCTGGATGATATTTTCCAGCAGGCGGTTGAAAGTATATTCACCGACCATGCCCGCCAACGCTTCAATGGCAGTGGCGACGGCTTCATTGCCGGAATCCGTGAATAGCCGGTTGCGTGCGGTATCCAGTAACTCGGCAGTAGTGTGTTCGTCAATCAGTGTGAAATGTGGGGCGATACCTGCTTCGAGCGGAAAACGCTTGAGCACCGACTGGCAAAACCCATGGATCGTCTGGATGCGCAGCCGTTCAGGAGAATCCAGCACGAGAGCGAACAGGCGGCGCGCTCTTTGTATGGTTTTTTCATCCGGTGCTGCGCCTGTAAGACTGCTGAGGGCAGTGAAAAGTTCCTCGTCTTCAGCAACCGCCCAGTTTCCCAGCTGCGCTTCGATACGGTGCTCCATTTCGGCGGCGGCGGCTTTGGTATAGGTAATGCAGAGGATTTTAGATGGTTTAGCCCCTGCAAGCAGCAGACGCAGCACACGGTCGGTTAAAACCTTGGTTTTTCCCGTTCCCGCACTGGCGGACACCCATACGGAAATGCCCGGATTGGAGGCTATATGCTGGTCAACGGTCATAATCGGGTGTTTGTAACAAAATCTTCATAAACTGAGAATAGGTGAATATGGGCTGCAATGATAGAATAAAGAACAGCTTGCTGCAATGGTGCGGCGGGCGGTTCTCGGTTTCAGTATTATGGGAAAAGAACCATCTAGGCAGCCAGGTTATTATCCGGGACAAATGGCGACTGTGGGCCTGCTGCTGGCGGGGGCTACCGCTATTTTCTTGGGGATTGCGGTTGCGCTTCCCGCGCTGAGTTTTACCATCCCGTTCATATGGGGTGGAGCGGCTGCTCTAGGCGTTGGCCTGTTTGGCTATATGAACCACCAGAAACATCAGTATGAAGCCAGAATGGCTGCTGCAGGCGAACAGCCGGAACGCGCGAAGGGTATGGAACATTCCCATGGAATGGTGCCACATGAACATGGTCATGGGCACGATAATGGACACGGATACGGATATGATCACAATAATGGATACGGGCACGATCACGGATACGCGCATGGGCAAGGACATGCGCATGAGTATGGATCTGGGCATCACCGCGGGCACGATGATGACAGCTGGGCGCAGAGCGTGCTGGACAGCAGGGAGTATGCCGCCTCGGACGATATACAGCGCTAAGCTGCCGCAACACTTCATCATATAAAGCTGTTATTCCTATTTAAATGCCGCTATAATAGCGGCTTATTGCATTTTGGGATAATAGCGGGACATGGCGTCATCGGTCAGCGTAATTGTAGTAAGTTATTATACGGGGCCGACTCTCTGGCTCACGATCGCTTCGGCGCTTCGGCAACCTGAATGCCGGGAAATCATCATCGTCAATAACGGCAACATGACAGGCGTGGAAAAACGTCTGCGCGACCTCGCGGCCAAGGATCTGCGCGTGCGGCTGCTCTCCGGTCATGGCAATGTCGGTTTCGGCAAGGCAAACAATATGGGCGTTGCCGTTGCCACGGGAGATTATGTTCTCCTGCTGAATCCGGACAGCTTGCTCTTTGAGGGAGCGCTCGCGAAAATGCTGGAAGAAATGGAACGCTGGCCGGAAAATACCATGGCCGGGTGTTACTTGATTAATCCCGACGGCAGCGAACAACGCGGCGGCAGAAGGGCCTTGCTGACACCGACTAATGCTGCGGCGGAAAGTTTCGGACTGGGCTTTCTCCTTCCGTCCGAGCAGCGGTTAAATCATAACCGCCTTCCCATGCCGGAAGCAACGCATGAAGTGCCCGCCATTTCGGGAGCGTTCATGATGCTATCCCGTTCATTTTACCAGCGGCTGGGCGGTTTTGACGAAGCCTATTTCCTGCATATGGAAGATATGGATTTCTGCTACCGCGTGCACAAAGCGGGCGGCAAAGTAATATGTGTACCGTCCGTTAGGGTCATGCATTTCCGCAGTACGAGCGAGGTGACAAGCGCGTTCATAGAGAAATTTAAAGCCAAAGGATTTATCCGTTATCTGGAGAAATTCTTCAGCGAGAACACCTCGAAAGCTCTACTGCTTTTGCTTCGTGCGGGGATCTATGCACGCCTGTGGATGAAGATTATCATGGGCAAGATTGATAGTATGTTTGTACCGCCGCTCGCAGGGAAGCAGGAAATAGCGCGGATCGCGCTGCTATATCGCCTCGCAGAATTTGAAGGGCGGGAAGAAAATCTGGCCGGGAAGACGCTCATGGTCACGGGATCGCATTCGCAATTAGGGCTATGCATTATCGGCAAAGCGCTGGCGCAGGGGGCGCAGGTTATCGCGGTCGATAAGGAAGCCCCTTTGCTGTTTAACCATACGCACCTGCAATGGCTGCAGAGCGATCTTTCCAAAGATGATGGGCGTGCGCAATGTGCCGCTCTGAAAGCGGATGTGTTGTTCCATGCCGCGCCGTTAGAGCTGCTTGCGGACTTGCTGCAGGAATTAAAGGAAAGCAGCGTGCACCGCGTGATAGCATTTGTGGACGGCCTAACAAAAGAAGAAAGAGATTCAGAAGCATTGGCGGCCTTATTCCGTACCGCCCGCGAGCGCATGTGCGATCTGACCTTGTTGAATCCGCAGGTTATGTATGGCGTCGGCCTGGACCGCAATATAACGGCAATTGCCGATATCATCCGCCGTTACGGCAATATCCCGATTTCCGGCAAGGGCAGTGGCCTCAGGAACCCCACGTATGTATTGGACGTAGCGGATGCGGCCCTGAAAGCGGCTGAAAATCCGGCAACCTACGGCAGGCATTATGATATCGGGGGCAAGGAAAGCCTTGGCTACCGCGATATGATCATGCGGATCGCCGATTATATCGGTAAGCCCGTCCGCCTGGTGAAAGTGCCGTATATGCCTGCGATTATCGGGGCGCTCGGAGCGATTTACCAGCTGCCGCAGCTTAACGCGGTGATGGCACGCCGTATGAACCGCGATATATCATTTGACAATCAGGCGGCGATAGAGGATTTTGGTTATTATCCAAGCGGTTTTCTGGAAAAAGACGTAACATTGTAGTGGAGCCGGCAGGACAGGTTTATGAATGCAAGCGAAGCGCTAGACTCATACCGTAAAGCAGATGCGGTGTTTATCGTCTGCCAGAATAATGCGAAAAGAATACTCGAAATCGCTGCGCTGAACGATGAAGCGGCGCGTGTGACAGGATACCAGAACGAAGAAATCGTCGGGCGGCCTCTGTCCCTGATTCTGCCAGAGCGCATCAATAGCCTGATTGATGAATTCGTGGAATATGAAAACGATAAAACCGATCTGATGGGCGTGCTGACGAAAGTGCGCCAGTTCGCTATCCGCAAGAACGACGGCAAGGAAGCGGAATTCAAGCTGCGTATCGTTTGCGGCGAATCCATGGATAATAATCCCTGGTTCCATCTCGTGCTGGTAGATGAACAGCGTGTAAGGGATGCAAATGCATTCCGCGCCATCATCAAGGAAAATTTTAAAGGACATGAGGTGCTCGATACGCGCACCGGCCTGCCGAACCGCCTGTCGCTGATCAAGGACATCGAACTGATTACGTATTATGTGCGCGATAAGGGTATCACTGCTTCTTTCGCGGTGGCGGACATCAATAATTACGAACAGCTTCATGAGAAGTACGGTGAGGAAATCTGCAATGGGATGCAGCGCCATATCAGCGAAGTATTCCGCCAGAAAATGCGTACGGAAGATACAATTGGTACATTGTCCGAGCGCACGCTTGGCGTTGTGCTGGTCGGTGCATCGCAGGAAGAAGCCCGCATGGTGCTGAACCGCCTGCGCTGGGCGATCAGCGTGTCGCCCTTCCAGTGTGACGGGCAGGAAGTCGCTGCACAGGTGAATCTTTGCTTCACGCAGATTGATGGCAAGGTAAGCAATCTGGAATTGCTGCAGAAATGTGAGCAGCATATGATCGACCAGCGTGCGACGGCGGCTAATTCACTGCAGCTCGTAGTAGCGCGGGAACGCCGCGGCGAGGTAGCGGTCGACCGGCGTAAGCAGAACATTCCCGTGGCGGTGGAACGCCGTTCGGGCGGTGAACGCCGCAGTAAGCCGTAATAAGGCATTACACAGGTTTCAGGTGACAGGGGCGGCCGGCTTGTTATAAACTATCCGGAAAGAATACTTGGCCCGGATAATATGACTACATCGCTTGATTCATTGATCTCTCTCTTTGCAAAACTGCCCGGCTTAGGGCCGCGCTCTGCGCGTCGGGTCGTGCTGCATCTCGTGCGTAATCGTGAGAAATTACTAGGGCCTCTCGCAGCATCGCTCGCAGAGGCGGGGGAAACGATCCGCGACTGTTCCATATGCGGCAATCTTGATGTGAGCGATCCATGCAATATATGCAGTGACGAACGGCGCGATAAGACGCAAATTTGTGTGGTCGAAGAAGTGGCGGATCTGTGGGCTATCGAACGTAGCGGCATGTTCCGCGGCGGTTACCATGTGTTGGGAGGCGTGCTTTCAGCGCTGGATGGAAAAGGGCCTGATCAGCTGAATATTGACAGTCTTGTCTCCAGGGCTTCTTCCGTCATAGTGGGCGAAGTGATTCTGGCGACCAACGCGACCGTAGAAGGCCAGACGACAGCGCATTATATCAGCGACCGGCTCGCAAACAGCAATGTCCGCATTTCAAGGCTGGCGCACGGTATTCCCATTGGTGGCGAGTTGGATTATCTCGATGACGGAACATTGGGCGCTGCGCTCAAGGCCAGGATTGCCGTCTAGGAAGCGCTTTCCCAGCCGAATGCGGTGATAAAAACACCCTCGGAAAGAATATAAGAATCTTTGACTGCGATAGAATCGTGCAGATTAGTGTTCCTGTTTGCAGGCTCTATGAATTCGGAAGCTTGAGCACGGAGCCACTTGGAATGGCAGGGAAGTACAAGGCAATGCTGTGTATGTTCGAGAAGCAATGTGCCCAGCGAACGGTTTTCCATATCGGCATAATCTTCTGCGCGCAGTAAGATGCATTTACGTTCATGCTGCGCATGATCGAGCGCTTTCTGGCATTGTATAAACTGGCCGGGCGCGAGCATGGCCGCTTCTTCACATAACAGCCGCGGATCGTAAAGCGTCATGCCGCTATCCCATAACCCGCCCTGGCTGATAAGAACGCGTGCGAAGGTCTCATCCGCCCGCTCGGTAAAAACGCCCACCTTGCATAACGGGCCATCCTGCACATTCTGCCCCGGAACAATATAGCTATGGTGTGAGTCTGCATTGGCGGCAGGTGTTCCGAACAGGACAAAATTCGTCATTCCCGCTGCTGCAGCAGCATGAGATACCGCATTATGGAAATCTTCTTCCTGCTCCATGATATGGTCGGCTGGCAGTATGAGATGCAGCATGTCCTCAAGATGTTCGCTAAGAGCGGAAATAATCACGGCCGCGGAATTGTGGCGTGCTTCCGGCTCCAGAAAAATAATGGCATCGTTGATATCCATTCGCTTCAGGTCTGCCAGAATGAAAAAGATATGTTCGATATGCGCCACGATAATGGGCGCGGCGTAACGCGTACGGTCACTGACACGTTTCAGCGTAATGGAGAACAGGGAATCTTGTGTGGAAGATTGCGCAAAAGATGCGGAGGAATGCGCAAACGAAACGGGCCACGGTTTCTTGTCGAAACCATTACAAAGTATGACCGGCCGAACTCCCGCTGCATTGATGTCGCTCATCTAAGCCGCCTGTGATTGCTCGAAAACGCAGACAGCAATACACTCAAATGTTGCCTAAGGGAAAAAATAATACAACTCGGGCGTGGGTTTCCAACGCCATATGGCAAATAAGTCACTATACTTTGCGGTGCTTGGTATCCGGTAGGAATACTGTAAGCAGGCCGAGCGCCGGAAGCCACGCACAAAGCCCGTAGACATAAGTGATACTGGTAGCATCCGCCAGCCTGCCGAGCAGCGCCGCTCCGAGGCCGCCCATTCCGAAAGCAAAGCCGAAGAATAATCCTGCGATTGTGCCAGGCTTGCCGGGAATGAGTTCCTGTGCATAAACGATAATTGCGGAGAAGGCGGAAGCGATGATCACGCCGATAACGAAACTCAGCACGATAGTCCATGTGAGATCGGCGTGAGGCAGCATAAGCGTAAACGGCAGCACTCCAAGAATAGAGCCCCAGATAACGCGCTTGCGGCCAATCAGATCGCCGATATGACCGCCCGACAACGTGCCGATGGCAACGGCACCCAGAAAGATGAACAGGTAAAACTGGGAATCCTGCACCGAAACACCGAACTTATGCATCAGGTAGAAGGTGTAGTAATTATTGATGCTGGCAAGATAGAAAAACTTTGAGAACATCAGCAGCATCAGCACGGCGATAGCTCCGATAATCCGTCCCCGCGAGAATGCGAGGGGTTGCGCGGCAGAAGCTTTCGCCCTGCCGGTGCGTACATGATGCGTATGATACCAGCGGCTGGCGAAGGTCAGCACGCCAATGGCTGCCAGCGCTGCGAAAGAGAACCATGCAATACTGTGCTGCCCATGCGGCAGAATGACGTAAGCCGCAATCAGCGGACCGAATGCTGTGCCCGCATTCCCGCCCACCTGGAAGAAGGACTGGGCAAAACCATGCCTGCCGCCGGAAGCCGCGCGTGCCATGCGGGAGGATTCAGGGTGAAAGACGGAAGAGCCGCTGCCCACTAAAGCCGCACCCAGGAGAATGGTATAAAAATGCCCTGCCATGGAAAGCGTCAGCAATCCGCTGAGCGTCAGCCCCATGCCAAAGGGAAGGGAATAAGGCTTGGGCCGTTTGTCCGTATATAACCCGATCATAGGCTGCAGCAGCGATGCGGTCAGCTGGTAGGTCAGCGTAATCAGGCCTATCTGGGTGAAGTTCAGCGAAAAGCTGTTTTTAAGAATCGGGTAGATCGAAGGCAGCAGCGACTGAATCATGTCGTTGAGAAAATGGCTGAAACTCAGGGCCAGTAGAATGCCCATCGCGACGGATTTTTCGTCGTAATGCTTTACGGTATCGTTCATGATGCTTATGCCAAAACTGCTTGCGGAAGGCGCATAATAAAGGCAAAAGCACCCTTAATCAATATAAATTACCTGCTTTGGCAGTCTTCTTGTGTCCGGCAGGAACACGGTGAGCAGTCCGATGGCCGGAAGCCATGCGCAGAATTGATACACAAGCTCAATGCTGATTTTATCGGCTAGTTTTCCTAAGGCAATTGCGCCGGTAGCGGACATGCCGAAAGCGAAGCCGAAGAAGATGCCCGATATGGTGCCGGGCTTGCCCGGAATAAGCTCCTGCGCATACACAATGATGGTAGTCAGTGCCGATGCCAGAATGAAGCCGATGATGAAGCTCAGCACGACGGTATAGAACAGGTCGGCATAAGGCAGCATAACGGTGAATGGCAGGGGGCCGAGTATGGAAATCCAGATGACGCGCTTGCGGCCGAACCGGTCGCCGATCGGGCCGCCAGCGAGCGTGCCGAGCGCAATCGCACCAAGGAATATGAACAGGTCAATCTGCGCCTCATGCACGGGGATATAAAATTTATTCATGAGGTAGAACATGTAGTAATTATTCATGCTGGCGATATAGAAATATTTGGAGAAGATCAATAGCATCAGAATGAAAATGGACATTGCGAGCTTGCGCGGGGGCACGGTGGCAAGCGTGGTTTTAGCGCGCACCGGCTGAAAAACCTGTTTGCGGATATAATGGGCTTTGTACCAGAGGCTGGCGAACACAAGCAGGCCGATGGCCAGCAGTGCGTCTGCCGAGAACCAGCAGATGCTCTGTTGTCCGTTAGGCAATACAAGATAAGCTGCAAGCAGCGGGCCGAAAGCCGTACCTGCGTTACCGCCCACCTGAAAGAATGACTGTGCCAGGCCATGTTTGCCGCCGGAAGCTGCACGAGTCATACGCGAAGCTTCCGGATGGAAGATTGCCGATCCGGTGCCGATAAATGCGGCACTCATTAATATGGTTATGAATTGGTCCGCATGGGATAGGAGAATGATACCGGTCAGCATAAGCACCATGCCGAACGGTAATGAATAGGTCTTAGGGTTTTTATCCGTATAAATGCCCACCGCTGGCTGAAGAAGGGACGATGTGAGCTGATAAGTCATTGTAATTGTACCGATTTGGGTAAAATTCAATGCCAGCGAAGCCTTTAAAATTGGATAAATAGAGAACAGCAGCGACTGGAGCATGTCGTTGATAAAGTGACTGAAGCTTAGTGCCAGTAATATGTTTACAGACACAGCTCCGCCAGAGGATCCCTTTGTACTTGCCATAATGATACCTTAAGTGAGATAGCAGTAGGCATTTTGTAGAGAACTCGACGCACGCACTTGCTTATCAACTTTGGAAATAGCAGAAAACCGCGAAAAAGTCATGAAATATGAACGTTTCAGTTGCAAATAATAAAGTAGTTTTTTTGAGAAAACTGCTATATTATCAACGCGCTTTTTGTAACGAAACTGTCACATTTCGGTGACCCGGGTAATCCGCCGTGGAACACATAGCCCGATATTTTTCTTTTGTCCAGCGCCCCTTTAATGCCGTAATCAGCCGGTGGCCTTCCTATGCCCGGCTGATGCGTCTCGGCCAGCCTGTGGGCATATTTCTGCTGCTTTGGCCATGCTGGTGGTCGCTTGCGCTTGCGCAGCATGCAATGCCGTCATTCGGCCTGCTGGTGCTGTTTGCGGTAGGGGCCGTGGCGATGCGCAGTGCCGGCTGTATCATAAACGATATGCTGGACCGTGACTTTGACCGTCATGTTGAACGCACGCGCACTCGCCCGCTTGCCAGCGGCGAAATCACGATGCGGCAGGCGGCATATACGTTACTGGCCTTGCTGGTGCTGTCGTTGCTGATCGTCCTTTGTATGAATCTGATGGCATTTAAGCTTGCCGCTTTTTCTCTGGTGCTGGTAGCGTCCTATCCGCTGATGAAGCGCATCACATGGTGGCCGCAGGCATTTCTCGGAATCACCTTTAACTGGGGAGCATTGATGGGGTGGGCCGCTGTCAATGGCGATGTGGCGTTGCCTGCCATACTATTATATATAGGCGGTATCTTCTGGACGCTGGGTTATGACACGATATATGCACACCAGGACAAAGCGGATGATATGAGGATCGGTGTGAAGTCCACGGCACTTCGACTGGGAGAAGAGAGTCGTTTCTGGATTACATTATTTTATGTGGCGGCAGCCCTTTTGTGGGCAGTAGCCGGAATTACCGCAGGCAACAATTGGCGCTATTATATAGGCCTGATGGCAGTAGCTGCGCATTTTGCATGGCAGCTGCATATAGTGAACATTAATGATCCTGCAAATTGCCTCCGTGTTTTCCGCTCCAACTCCGTGCTGGGATTGATCCTGTTTCTGGCGCTGGTGGTGTAAGGCTTAGTGTATTACCGTTTACGCTGCTGCATCTCAATATCTATGCCACGTTCCTGCAGGGCTAATGTGGCATGTCGCATAATACCGCCAAACCCCTTATTGTCCGGATGTGATGCATGAATGGTAATTACACTGGTATCGCCATTTTTTTTAACGGAGATTCCGTCTCTGCCTAGCGCCTCTCTGAGACCTGCTTCCACGACGGCATCCGGGTCGTGTAATGTTAGAGTAATAATACGATCAGTCGGTTCAGATCGTCTTTGAGTGCCTGCAACACTGGCCTGGATGTCGGTCTCCTCACCGGCCAGTACTCCAGCCAGTTTTACCGCCGCATCTCTTGCTGCTTCAATATATTTATGATCGAATTGATTGCCCGTAGGTAGGGCTGTCCTAGAGTAATAATAATTTTGTCCTTCTTCATCCTTATCCAAATCGGCATATGCATCGCTGACTTTATTCGTTAATTTTCTCAATTGCATAGTGTCCGCAGAGAAAGTAATTTCTACGCCTGTATGATTCTGATCTTTGAAATCTTGTTTATTTGCGTTGATTCCGGCCTGTTCTAGAAAGGTTTCTACAGACGATATGAATTGGTCCGTTTTGGCTTGATTATGTTCTATGTCCTTATCCCTAGGAGCCATCCGTCTCGCTTCTATCTTCTTGTTTGTATAAGAGATCCTTATACTATATTGGCTATCTGTATCCGGAATCTGCGTTAATTCCAATAAGTGCTCGGCGTAAGGCTGACCATCTATATATTTGATTCTGCCATTAAATGCTGCAAGAGCCTTATCTAAACTCGAAAGCTCATTATTATTATCGTTTCGTTTTAATATTTTATCTAAAAAGCTCATTATATTTTCCGCATGTTAAAAGTTATATTAAAGGAATAATATTAAGGATTAATTAATGCTTGTTGAATTCTCCCGGCGTAATGCCGGTAGGGCTGGAATTGCAAAAAATAATTTTGTACAAACCTATCTGTAAAAGATTAAGTATACAGGGGAAGAACCATGTCCGCAGTCACGATTTATCACAATCCGGCGTGCAGCACGTCACGCAATGTGCTGGAAATGATACGTAACACAGGCGTAGAGCCGCAGGTTGTTGAGTATTTAAAAAATCCGCCCAGCCGTGCTGAACTTGCCAGACTGGTAAAGCAAAGTGGGTTGAGTGTGCGGGAAGTGTTGCGTCAGAACTCCGAGCCGTATGAAACTCTGGGGCTTGCGGATCCGAAATGGAGCGACGATGAACTCCTCGATTTTATGGCGCAGCATCCGGTTTTAATGAACAGGCCGATCGTTACTACGCCGCGCGGTGTTCGTCTATGTCGACCCAAGGAAAAAGTACTGGAGATATTACCCTAGCGTTTCTGGACTTCCATCAATTAATTACCTCTAATATTAATATTAAAATTATTTATATTATAAACCAATAGGTATAATTTAGCGGCCTGTTTCACTATATATGGAGACGGTCTGCATTCCGTCAGTGAATTACAGCTTGATTTCACGCCGGTTTTCCACCATGAATAGCTGCGTATAACTTGCAGGATGTGGAAATATAATGCGATCTTTCAAAATCATTATGATGACTGCTGCAGCGCTGACATTGGTCAGCACAAATGCATATGCCCAGGCGGACAGTACGCTGGCGCAGGAAGCGGGGCAGCCATCGCAGGGGCAGGTGCTTCGCCGCATTGAAATCAAGGGCAATCAGCGCATTGAGGAATCTACTATCCTGACTTATCTCGGCCTGAGAGAAGGTGAGCATGTTTCCCAGTACGATGTGGATACGGCTCTGAAGAACCTCTTTGCTACCGGCTTTTTTGCAGATGCGAATATTGACCGCTCCAATGCCGCAGAAGGCCAGGTTGACCTGGTGGTGAATGTCATCGAAAACCCGCTGGTAAACAAAGTGGTTTTCGAAGGGAACAAAGAAGTTGAAGACAAGGATTTGAACGCGGAGCTGGAACTGAAGGCGCGTTCGATCTACACGCGCACGAAATTGCAGAACGACGTTAAAAGAATTCTGGATATCTACCGTCGCGGCGGCCGTTATTCCGCGCAGGTGAACCCGAAAGTAATCGAGCTGGATCAGAACCGCCTGAACCTGGTGTATGAAATCCAGGAAGGACCGGTAGCGAAAGTACAGAAAATCTCTTTCATCGGAAATGAGAACTTCGACAATAACACGCTGGAAAAAGTCATCCGCACCGAAGAAACCCGCTGGTATAAGTTCTTCACCAGTGACGACAAATACGACCAGCAGCGTCTGCAGTATGACCAGGAATTGCTGCGCCGTTTCTATACCTCAGCAGGCTTTGCCGACTTCCAGGTGAAATCCGCGATTGCCGAGCTTTCCCCGGAGAAAGACGCGTTTTATGTGACCTTCACCGTGGAAGAAGGCAAGCGTTATGATTTCGGCAATGTCCAGATCGTTTCCGGTCTGAAGGGCGTAAATGTAGCTGAGCTGCAGGATAAGCTGCAGACCAAGCAGGGAGAGATCTATAATTCCAGTAAGCTCGAAAGCACGATTGATGCACTGACCAAAGAGTTGGGCAATCGCGGTTTTGCATTCGTTGATATCGATCCGCGCCTCAAGCGTGATCCCAAAAAGCGCACCATTGATGTAACCTACGCCATCAAGGAAGGCCCGCGCGTTTATGTGGAAAAGATTAACATTATCGGTAACGTGCGCACGCTGGATGAAGTGATCCGCCGCGAATTCCGCCTTGCGGAAGGCGATCCGTACAGCACGTCGAAGATCGCGCGTTCCGAACAGCGCCTGAACAATCTGGGCTTCTTCGAGAAGGTGAAGATCTCCACTTCTCCGGGTGACTCACCGGATAAGGTCGTTATCAACGTACAGGTACAGGAAAAATCCACCGGTGAAATTTCCATCGGCGGCGGTTTCTCGACCACCGAAGGTCCGCTGGCTCAGTTCGGCATTAAGGAGACCAACCTGCTCGGACGCGGCCAGGATCTGCGCTTCAATGCAGCGGTGTCTGCGGTCGACCAGCAATATGACATCAGCTTCACAGAGCCCTATTTCATGGACCGTGAGCTGGCTGCCGGGTTCGATCTGTTCAGGACGGAACTCTATACCTATACCGGCATTCCATATGACTCTACGACAACGGGTCTGAAGCTGCGTATGGGCTATGCATTGTCCGAACAGTGGAAGCAGATGCTGAACTATACGATCAAGCAGACCGACATCACGAACATTCAGGCAGGCGCATCGACCTTCATTGTGGACCAGGCCGGAACCTGGACGGAATCGTCTGTCGGTCAGGCACTGTCCTATGACAATCGCGACAATAAATTTACCCCGACAACGGGTGAATATTTCCGCCTGAATAACGATGTGGCCGGTCTCGGCGGCGACGCGAAATATCTGCGTACCGAAGTGCACGCCTCATATTATTATCCGGTCGCGCCGAAATGGACCTTCTCGCTCAGCGGTGCTGGCGGTTATATCTTCGGCCTGGGTCAGGATATCCGCATTGAAGACAGGTTCTTCCTCGGCGGTGACTCGTTCCGCGGCTTTGAACCCTACGGTATTGGCCCGCATGCCAGCACGACGGGCGATTCGCTTGGCGGTAACATGTATTACACCATCACGCCTGAGCTGACGTTCCCGCTCGGCCTGCCGGACGACCTGGGCTTCCTGGGGTCGATATTTGTTGACGCTGGTAGCTTGTGGGATGTACAAGAAAGCGGACCGGGCGTAGTGGATCCGTCTGCAATCAGAATGTCGGCAGGTGTGGGAGTGTCCTGGTCATCGCCGTTTGGGCCGATCCGTGTCAACCTGTCGCCGGCACTGATTAAAGAGAAATATGACTCCACCCAGATATTCCAGTTTAACTTCGGTACAAGATTCTAATAAGAAAGGTAATTTTATGCGTTTTCGTACCCTCATTTCTTCCACGGTTGCAGCCGGGATCATGGCATTTGCCGCAACGTCCTATGCGGACAACATTGCCTATGTGAATGTTCAGGACATCATGAACAAGTCGAGCGCCGGCAAGTCCATTAAGGAACAGCTGGAAGCCAAGCAGAAAACCTTCCGCTCGGAAGTCGGCAAGAAGGAAGAATCACTCCAGAAAATGGGTCAGGAGCTGAGCAAAGAGCAGAGCGTTCTGTCCGCATCCGCATTCGATAAAAAAGTAAAAGCATTCCATGCTAAGGAAACCGAAGCGCAGAAAGATGCGCAGGAAAAAGGTTTCGTGCTGGAAAATGCCAAGCAGACCTCCCTGACCGAACTTCAGAAAGCGGTATTCGATATTGTCAGCAAGATCTCAAAGGACAAAGGCTATAGCGCAGTCCTGCCGAATACGGCGCTGCTGTATGCGGATTCCAAACTCGACATCACAAACGAGGTGCTCGACCAGCTGGATAAGAACCTGCCGAAGGTGACGGTGAAATTTAAATCCCCGTCTTCTCTGAATGCGGAATAATAAGCCTGGCTATCACTGAATAGCCGGGAGAGCATATGGCAGATCCACGTTTTTTTAATAACGCCGGTCCGTTCACTATCGCGCAGATAGCCGGACTGACCGGCGCTGAAATCGTCGGCGGCGATGCTGCGAAGCCGCTTAGCGATGTGGCGCCTCTGGATAAGGCATCGGGGAACGAAGTTAGTTTTCTCGACAATGTCAAATATATTGATTCGTTCCGGAAATCGGCCGCAGGTGCATGTTTTGTTCATGCCAAGCATATCAAACAGGCGCCGGAAAGCATGACCTTGCTGGTATGTGCGGAACCTTACAGCGCTTATGCGCTGGCGGCACAGCAGTTCTATCCCTTGCTCCCGGCAATAGGGCATATATCCGGGCAGGCCTCTATCGCATCTTCCGCGAAAGTCGGTAATAACTGCGTCATCGATCCCTTTGCCGTGATAGGGGAGCGGGCAGAGATAGGCGAGCATTGCCATATCGGCGCAGGAGCGGTCATCGGGGCGGGCGTAACGATAGGTCGTAACAGCTCTATCGGGGCAAATTCCACCCTGAGCCATTGCCTGGTGGGAGAAAATGTGATTATCCATCGCGGCGTGCATATAGGGCAGGACGGATTCGGCTTCGCGTTGGGCAGGACCGGCCCCATCAAGGTGCCGCAGCTCGGACGCGTTGTGATCGAGGATAATGTCGAGATCGGTTCCGGAACATGTATCGATCGCGGCGCCGGGCCGGACACAGTAATCGGGCAGGGAACGAAAATCGACAATCTCGTGCAGATAGGGCATAACGTCACGATAGGAAGATATTCCATCATTGTGTCGCAGGTCGGTATTTCCGGCAGCACGCATATCGGTGCAGGCGTCATGATCGGCGGCCAGGGCGGCATTGCGGGACATTTGCGGATCGGAAACGGCGCAAGGGTTGCGGCACAGGGCGGCGTCATGACGGATATTCCGGACAAGGCGGCTTACGGCGGTTCACCTGCCGTACCGGTAAAAGATTGGCATCGCCAGACCATCGCGGTGGCGCGGCTTGCAAAAAGAAAAGGAGCGGAAAATGACTGAAGAGACCATGAAAAAAGTTGAATACGGAGCGGGGCATAAAGGCGGCGCATCGCTGGATATCGATCGCATTATGCGGATGATTCCGCACCGTTATCCGTTTCTGCTGGTGGATAAGGTCATTAACATCGTGGAAGGTGAATCGGCCACAGGCATCAAGAATGTCACTTTCAACGAACCGCATTTCGTGGGCCACTTCCCGCAGAAACCGATCATGCCTGGCGTTCTGATTATCGAAGCGATGGCGCAGACTTCCGCGCTGCTGGTCGTACATACGATTGGGGAGCAGGCAGAAGGCAAGCTGGTCTATTTCATGTCGATCGAAGAGGCGAAATTCCGCAAGCCTGTTGTGCCGGGGGATACGCTGGAGATTCACGTGCAGAAGGCGAAAAGCCGCGGCAATGTCTGGAAGTTCATGTGTGAGGCGCATACAGCCAACGGCAAGGTAGCGGAAGCGACCATCAGCGCAATGATTGTGGAATAACCGGCTCTCACGCTGGTTTCTTCGATTGTAATATAATGCAATAACTTGTGATTTGCAGCAGTCTGTCGCGCTGACTAGAGTGCGCACATGGAAACGGTTTCGATAAGGTAAAATAAATGACGAATATACATCCCACCGCCGTGATTGAAGACGGCGCAAAACTGGCCCCCGATGTAAAAGTGGGAGCGTTCTGCGTTGTGGGAGCGGAAGCAACATTGAGCAGCGGTGTCGAGTTGGTATCCCACGTATCCGTGAGCGGTTGCACGGAAATCGGCCAGAATACGAAAATTTTCCCGTTTGCTTCCATAGGTCATGCGCCCCAGGATCTGAAATACAAGGGAGAAAAATCTCGCCTTGTAATCGGCAAGAATAACATGATCCGTGAGCATGTGACCATGAATCCCGGCACACAGGGTGGTGGCATGCTGACACAGGTCGGCGATAACTGCCTCTTCATGGTCGGCGCGCACGTGGCGCATGATTGCCGCGTCGGTAACAATGTTATCCTCGCCAATAATGCGACGCTGGGTGGACATGTGACGGTGGATGATTTTGCCATTATCGGCGGTCTGGCGGCAGTGCACCAGTTCGTGCGCATCGGCAGGCATGCAATTGTGGGCGGTATGTCCGGCGTCGAAAATGACGTCATTCCTTACGGTTCGGTCATAGGTGAACGTGCATCCTTGGCGGGCCTGAATCTTGTCGGCCTGAAACGTCGTAATTTCGACCGTGAGACCATTCATGCGCTCAGGACGGCGTACAAAATGCTGTTCGATGCCGACAAGGGCACATTGTTCGAACGTTCCACGCAGGTGCAGGAAACATTCCAGAAATTTGCGCCCGTGCAGGAAATTATCAGCTTCATGGAAGACAAAGGCACACGTTCGCTGTGCACTCCCAAAATGTCGTAACCGGACGCAAGTGCGTCAGGACAGGATATCGCGCTTATGGACACCACTCCCCAATCCCAGGCTCCGCTGGGCATCATAGCAGGCAGCGGAGGATTGCCGCGCCAGATGATAGAGCGCTGTGCGCGTAGCAGTCGCGAGGTATTCGTGGTGGCCATTGAGGGTGATACAGACCAGCAGACGATAGAAAACGTTCCGCATATCTGGATTAATCTCGGTGCAGTAGGCACGGCCATTGAGGCGCTGAAATCGGCAGGTGTGAAGGATCTGGTGCTGGCAGGAAAAATTAACCGTCCTGCAATTTCGGCTCTGCGTCCGGATGCAGTAGGTGCGCGCCTGGTAGCCAAGCTCGGTTTTTCAATTTTCGGTGGCGACGCCGCCATATTCAAAACGATTGTGGCCTTCCTTGAAGAGCACGGCTTTCGCATTATCGGCAGTGAAGAGGTTATGGAAGAGCTAATCGCGCCGCAGGGGCCGCTCGGTCAGCATATTCCGGATAAACAGGCCCGCAAGGATATTGAATTGGGGGCGAAGCTCGTCCGTGCAATCGGAGAGTTCGATGTCGGCCAGGCGGTGATAGTAAAGAACGGTCTGGTGCTGGGCATTGAAGCAGCAGAAGGCACAGACGCATTGATCGAACGTTGTGCGGCCATTAAAGGCGATGGTAAGGGCGGTGTGCTGGTGAAAGCCAGGAAACCCATACAGGAAGAGCGTGTAGATCTACCAACTATCGGCGAACAGACAATCATGCTGATCCACAGAGCGGGATTCAGCGGTATTGCTGTCGAAGCGAAACACTCGCTTATCGTGAACAGGCGCGAAGTTATCAGGCTGGCCGATTCGCTGGGACTCTTTGTCATCGGGTTCTCACTGGGTGACTAGGTACCAGCTGAATAAATACACTTAAATATTCTCCTTTTAGCTGCGCTTGTTTTATCTTGTGTTTAAGAGGCATTCACCTACAAATACAGTATGCCGGTCATATATCTCATTGCAGGCGAAGCATCGGGCGATGCATTGGGCGCGAGCCTGATGCATGCGATCCATACTGTCCGCCCGGATGTACGTTTTGCCGGAGTGGGCGGAAACGCGATGCGTGCTGCTGGTCTGCAAAGCCTGTTTCCTTATGAAGCCTTATCCGTAATGGGGTTTATGGAAGTGCTGCCACATATTCCGAAATTCCTGCGGCTCCTTCGGGAAACGGCGCAGGATATCGCCGCAAAACAGCCCGATCTGGTCGTAACGATAGATTCTCCCGGCTTTAACTTCCGGCTTGCAGATATGCTCAGGAAGAACCTGCATACACAGGACATCAAACGTATTCACTATGTCGCGCCGAGCGTATGGGCGTATAAGCCGGAACGGGCTGCAAAAACCGCCCGCCTGTTTGACCGGCTGCTGGCAGTATTGCCGTTTGAACCGCCTTATTTTGAAAAAGAAGGACTGCAAACGAACTTCGTGGGCCATCCCGTCCTCTGGCAAGAAAATAAAGGTGATGCTGCCGCATTCCGCAACCGCCACAACATAGCTGCAGATGAGTCGGTTCTGCTTGTACTACCGGGCAGCAGGCGGGGTGAGGTACAGCGCCATTTGCCGATCTTCATGGAAGCGGCAAAAGCAATGGCAGGTTACAAAATAGTGGTCATGGCCGGAGCGCAGGTGAAGCGTTATATTGCAGAGAATGTGCCGCAAGATGTGGTGGTGTGCGATGTGCAGGAAAAACAGGATGCGTTCGCAGCGGCAACGCTGGCGCTCAGTAAATCCGGTACAGTGACGCTGGAGCTTGCGGCAAGTCTGGTGCCGACTGTCGTAGCGCATAAAGTGAGCGCGCTTTCCGCCTGGCTGCTGAAGAAAATGATCCTGATAAAGTATGTAAGCCTTGCCAATATTGCGCTAAATGAGGAAGTGATTCCTGAGCTCTTACAAGAGCGTTGCACGGTCACGGAAATTACGTCGGCACTGCGGACATTAGCGGCATCTGAAATGATGCAGAGGCAGAAGGAAGGGTATGAAAGGGCTATCCGTGCTCTGCGCGGAAATAATACCGAACCGCCTGATAAAATGGCTGCGGAAGCGGTATTGGCGGAACTGGATCAATCAAAACACATTAAATAAGCCGCTCCCTGAATAGGAAGCGGCTTATCTCATCACTATCTTCTTTTATGCTCATCGAGCATGCCATCCATAAAAGCGTTGGCAATGGACATGGCTCGTTCGGAAAGCGAGTCAAGCCCATGACCGGATGGTTTGCGTAAGCGGTGAACATATAATATGCCTGTTGTCACAATAGCCACAAGCAAGGCAATTATCAGGCCCCCTACCAAGGCAAGCGCCGTGCCGGGTGTTACTCCGTGCAGGATGAGTGCCTGGTAAACCGCATATAAAGCACCACACACCAGCAACGCTACAAGCGCGCTGGTAATAAGCGCTAAAATAAAGACCACTGCAAGGCTCACCACCAGTTTGTGAATCAGGCGGCTGCTGGCTGCAACGGTCTTATTGAATAGCAGAATACCTGCAACTTTTTCCAGCATAGGGCCGTATCGAGTCTGTTGCGGCACGCGCTTAGCGGCGAAAAAGAGCGCCTAGCAGAAACCCTGCTCCCAACGCCAGTAACGTGGAACGCATAGGATTGTCCCTGATTTCGTCTTCCACCAGATGAGCCGTATCTGCAAGATGCTCGCTCGCCGATTCAAAATAATGACGCGCTTTACGCCCTGTGTTATGGGCAAAAGCCTCCAGATCGTTTTCCGCATCGCGCTTGGCGCTGTTAACGGTTTTCCGGACATCGGATTTAACCTCATTTGCATTTTCTTTGGTAGCGGCTGATAACATAAATATTCCTCCTTTACGGGTAAGTTCTGCATCACATAACTGCGATACTACAAAAGCTTATCACTAGCCATTATAAGAAACGAGACGCCGCATGGGGTGATAGCATAAAGAACCCATAAACAGCAGGAAGCACGATTGGCAGAAAAGCTGGAAAAGACACTAAAGCTATTCAAAAAAGCCTTAGTAGGTCCGGTAAGGATTGACACCGTCTAGCACGACATCCCATTTGACTTCGAGCGCATTGTCGTTATTCAGCGGCGCTACGGTGGCCAGCAATGCACCGCGCACAGGTTCAGGTAAGGTCTGGAGCGATTTGTCGCTGTCATTGCGGCTGTCACCTGCGAAGAAGACCTCCGTATTCACGAGCGGATAATTACCATGCGTAATGCGGAAATGCAGGTGCGGTGCGTGTTTTGCGTCTTCCTGGCCGGGGAATAAAGTGATGAAGCTGAAATTACCGAGATTATCGGTAACCGCACGGCCCGAACCGGCAAAACCGGGGTAGGGGCTGAGACGGTCGCCCAGCGGCTCGGTGAGGTATTTGCCATCGGCATTAGCCTGCCACAATTCCACAATGGCATCGCTGATCGGTACGCAGTTCCTATCCAGTACGTGACCGCGAACATAAACTTTCTGCCCGGAAGCATAAATGGATTTGCCTGCAGGTAAGGCCAGATTGTTGGAGGTGATGATGGATTCCCGGCCCGGATAACCGCCGCCATTGCTGCCGCTGAGCGATGGAGTCGGATGGCATTTGCTGTTCATGTCGGGAATGCGCGTCTGCATCTTTTCTGCTGCCGCGTGATGTTTGCGGTGATGCTTCGCATGTTTCTTTTTATGTGCTTTATGAGCAGGCTTGGCTACAGGAGCTGCCTGACACCCTACGGGGCATTGCTGCGGGGTGCTGCTGGGAAGACTGATGTCGGCAGCCATAGCAGAAAACGGAAGGAGCGATACAAGCAGCAGCGGAATTTTTCTCATCTTTGCACTCATAATATAATAGCTTATAAAACATCTCAGTACTGGGTTTTAATGTCAAGCCAATCCGTTACCGTCTTGATCTGAAAATCGTCGATTAATGCCGGAGCGTGTCCGACTCCCTCAACTTCGGTAAGTGTCACATTGTTTTTCTCGCTGCGCATGGCCTGTGCCGTCTCCCGGGAAAGAATATCCGAATTGCCGCCGCGCAATATCAGAACCGGACAGGTAACGGCGTTCCAGAAGGGCGAAAGATCGATATCCTTGATCTCCTCGTCTTTAACAGCGCTTTCGCGGAAGGGAATGCTGATATCCGGGTCGTAACGCAGCGCATATTGCCCATCGGAAAGCGCTTTATAAGTGGTGTTGAACATAAATGCCCAATCCTCTTCGGATTTAACCCCGAAGGTTGCTGCGTTCTTGCGCAACGCAGCATTGGCTTCTTCCCGGTTCGCGAAATTACCGGAAACGCCCACGTAGCCCATAATGCGTTTGAGCCCTGCGGCAGAAACGATTTTGCCGACATCGTTAAGCACCATGCGCTTGATCCGCCCCGGCTGGGCGCTGGCCAGCATCATGCCGAGTATGCCGCCCATGGAAGTGCCTATCCAGTCCACCTGGGCGATATTCAAATGTGTGAGCAGTGCGAGCGTATCGTTAAAATAAGTAGTGTAGCTGTAATCGGATTTGCGGATCAGCCAGTCGCTATAGCCGCGTCCGGCCATATCCGGGCATAAAACCCGGTAACGCGGAGCCAGCCTGATCGCGAGCCGTTCAAAGTCCAGCCCATTGCGTGAAAGCCCGTGCGAACAGAGGATGACGTTAGGGTTAGACGGGTCCCCGAATTCATAGTAGGCGATATGGCGTGGTTGCGCTTCATTAGCAGGTTCTGACAGGGTAATATAACGGGGTTCCGGAGGCATAAATTTTCTCTGGGATATTGGCCGGACTGTGCTATAAGCCCAATATAAATTGAGCGTCCAACTTAATAAAGAGAATAATGGCTTATGATGAATCTGACAGGCAAAACCGCGCTGGTGACCGGCGCTTCGGGCGGCATCGGTGGTGCTATCGCAAAGGCGCTGCATAACAATGGCGCAAAGCTTGTAATTTCCGGTACCCGTAAGGAAGCGCTGGATGCGCTGAATGCGGAACTGGGCGGTGCAGCAACCCCCATCACCTGTAACCTGTCTGACGGTGCTTCTATCGAAGCGCTGATCAAGGAATCGGAAGCAGCTCTTGGTCAAATCGATATCCTTGTCTGCAATGCGGGCGTCACGCGCGATAATCTCAGCATGCGCATGAAGGATGAGGAATGGCAGCAGGTGATCGACGTCAATCTGACAGCCACGTTCCGTCTCGTTCGCGCTGCCATGAAGGGAATGCTGAAACGCCGCAATGGCCGCATTATTAATATCACATCCATCGTGGGCACCATGGGCAATCCCGGCCAGGCGAATTATTGTGCCTCCAAAGCAGGTATCGCCGGTATGACGAAAGCGATCGCGCAGGAAGTAGCCAGCAGAAATGTGACGGTAAACTGCGTTGCGCCGGGATTCATAAAGACCGCCATGACGGACGCGCTCAATGAAGAACAGCAGAAACGCATTACGAACAACATTCCGGCGGCGCGTTTCGGTCTTCCGGAAGATGTGGCAGGCAGCGTGCTGTTCCTGGCAAGCGAGGCAGCCGCCTATATCACAGGGCAGACCCTACACGTTAATGGCGGCCTTTTGATGGTGTAGCCTATCTGCCGAAGAAAATATTCTGCGGATAGTAGAACTGAAGCGGTGATGTGCCGGAACCGGCTGCAGCTGTGCCGATTGTTTTTATCAGCGCTCCTGTAGCGGGCGTGATATTATAAATATAGCTCGAGGTTGAATATTCATCCGCTCCCCAGAGGGTATTGCTGCGGTCGAAACCGAGCCCGTCCACGCCGCGGCCGCCGGTGCAGCTGAATACCGAGCCCGGTAAAGTGCCGCTGTAGGAACCCGAAGAATTGAATTTATAGACTTTGCAGTTGCCCTCGTCGGAAGCCCAGATGACGCCGCTACGGTCAACGGTAATATAATCGGAATAATCAAGGCCGCTTACATTGCTGAAACTAATGCCACTGACGAATGCGCAGGAGCTGACCGATGTGCAGCGTTTGATCTGCGTGTCGTTAGGGGAGATAATCCATATGTTGCCGGAGTTATCGATTGCCACCCCGGAAGGAGAATTGGTCAGCGAAATCTTATTCATATAGGCACCGGTGCTGCCGTTGAATTCTTCCACGCGATTATTGCCATAATCCGTCGCCCAGACATTGTTGCTGCTGTCAATGGCAAGCTGCTGTACGTTCGTGCCTACGGTAAACTGCCCGTTGCCGGTTCCGGTGCTGCCGGTCGTTAATAAGACATTCCCGTTATAGTCATATTTGATGAGGCGGTTATTGCCGCTATCGCCGACCCACACATTGCCATTGCCGTCAACCGCTACGGCATTGGGCTGATTAAGGCCGGTAGCGAAGGTAGAAACATACGCACCGGAGGAGGATAATTTCAATATGCGGTTATTGCCGCAATCGGCTACCCAGAGAAAATCGTCGATCACTACCTGCGACAGGTCCGGCGGAGAAAAATAGATGCACTGGCTTACGCCATTGCGAGTTATACTGCCGCCATTGAGGCTGATGGAGCTGGACAGGGAAATGCCACTCGGAGCCCAATCAGCCGAGGGCACAGTGTAGGTGAAGATGAGTGCGTTACTGCCGCTGCCGCTAACGTAATTGGCATAGGCCGTGTTACTGGTACCTATAGAGCCTGTTCCTAGCGCACTAAGCACGAGGCGGGGCGTGCCGGTGACCGTCACAGGGGAGGAGAAGGCAAGCGTAAAGGTGAGCACGGCTCCTGTGCTATAAGTATTATTGGAAGGCGGTGTGATGGAAGCGGTTTCCATCATGGGAATCTGCCTTAAATCCCATTGCTGCGTTTTATACACCACCAGATCGTCGAATGTGGATGTCGCCGGCTTAATGACAAAAGAGGCAAAAGCCGTGTTATTGGTAAGTCCGCCGCCATGGGCTACCTGTGCGTTGTCTGCCTGAGAAGTATCGGTAGAGCCGGAATTCAGACGCGTCGTGCCGCTACCGGTGCCGGGAAGGGGAAGCCATGCACCGTAACCATCTGCACCATGGCTGATAAGAGCAAGGACAGCATTACGGCTATGGCCGTTATCATTGACCGTGATGGAACCTTGTTGTGTGGTAGAAGTCCAGCATGCTGTTGCGCCCGTATCCACAGTGTAAGTAATATCTCTGCCGTAACTATCCAATGCGTAGCTGCTGGCAAGGCCGAGCGTTCTGACAGGAACCATGCCGATAGCGACATGATTGGGCGAAGAGGTAACAGCATAAATGCTGCCGCCGGAGCAATTGCTGCTCGCGCCGGAATTGGCGGAAGCCATTCCGTATGCCGTATTGCCGACAGCAAGGTTAGGGTCGGCGGGGCAGGGAACATAACCATGAGATGCTTCGTATTGTCTCACTGCGGAGAGTATGGCTTCCATTTTCTGTGTTCCCATTTCATTGGAGCGTAATGCGCTACGGGTACTGGGAAGCGTCGCAACGACCACTAAGGAAGCAACTGTCAGCAGGATGCTGATTTGCAGTAAGGTGAAACCAGAGGAATGTTTGTAATCCATCATCGTCCTATAATAGCATACATAGAGAGAAAATACACTCTAAGATATTATTTTCTCATGAAAATAAGCCCTTGGACGGCTTGAGGTTATTGTTTATACCGCTTTAATACGGCTAACGGCTTATATAAATCTGATAGGGATTACTCAGATTGATCGGTGTGCTGCCGGTCGTGCCCGTCGAGCCATGCCCCACTTTTTGCAAAATGGTGCCATCTTGCTTGAGCTGATAAACATAATTGTTATTATCGTTAGCAACCCATATATAGCCGTTGCTGTCTATGGCAATGCCAGCTGGGCCTACGCCGCTTCCCGGGGAGCAGTCTGCAAGTGAAAATGTAAAGGGTATGCTCCAGCTATCTGTAGTGGGATTGTATTTTTGCACCTGGCAATTGCTTTCGTCCGTTACCCAGATATTACCACCAGAATCAATGGCGATTTCGTCCGTATCACCGTTACCGGTAGTATAGAATGTTCCTGCCGTCCCCCCAGTGCTGCATGAACTATGCGAGACGCAGCCGCTGCCATTCGCATTGCAGCGCGCCAATCGGCAGACGCTATTGCCTGGCTGCATAATCCACAGATAACCGCTGGAATCAAGTGCGGCGCCGGAAGTATAACCGGAAATGGAAGTGGTCGTAGTGCCCATGTAGTTACCGCTGGTATCAAACTTGGCAAGACGCGTGTTGGTGCCACCGACATCCATTACCCATAAATAACCGCTCGTATCAAAAAACATCTGGGAGTTAGTGGTCATGTCAAACTGGGTAGTAAGTGCATTGCCGGCGTGACAGGTGCATGATGTGGCATTAAACGCGCAACATGCGGTACCGCTGACATAGCCACAACTTGTTGAGGTAGTATAATAGCCCGCGCATGTATCTGTTGTATTGCCGCCGATGGTCCGCTTCCAGGTTCCAGTGGTGTCGAACTCCGAGACACGGTCATTTCCGGTGTCGGCGACCCAGTAATTTCCTGCGCTGTCGATAGCCACACCGGCCGGGCTTTTTAAACGTGTAACACGTGTGCCGCTCGTATTGGTAGTACCCAGCTGACGGATAAAATTACCGTTGCTGTCGATCACGGTAATATAATGTCCGCCAAAATTGGCAATGGCGATAGTGGACGCAATAACAACCTGCGACAGATCCGGCGGATTGAAAGTGATGCAGGGAGAAGTGGTTCCTACCACTGAGGAGCCAAGCGAGATACCGTTAGGGGCGGTGTCGCTTGCCAGGATGGTGTACTTAAACACGAGAGAAGTAGAAGTGCTGGAGCCGCTGACATAAGTGGCATGCGCCGAAAGATTGCCGCCGGAAAGCGCCGTGAGCTGCAGGTAAGGGGTGCCGGTGACGGTGACGGCATAGGGCGTGGTTAAGGTAAAGGTCCAGGTTTGACCGCTGGTATAAGAGCCGTTGGAAGGCGGCGAAATGCTGATATTCGTAATCGTATTGGGAAGTGAGTTCAGATTGAAAAGCGGCGTTTGATAGATCACCTGATCGTCGAAGCTGGTGGATGGAGTGCCGTTGACAAAAGAAGCGGCTGCGCCGTTATTGCTAAGCCCTCCGCCGCGTGCCACCTGGGCATTATCGGCCTGTGAGTTATTGGTCGAGCCCGTGTTCAGGCGAGTAGCGCCGCTACCGGTGCCGGGAAGGGGAAGCCATGCGCCGAAACCATCCGCACCGTGGCTGACAAGTGCAATGACGGAATTGAAATTAACGTTATTGTCACTGATTTTAACGGAACCCTGCATGGTGGGGGAAGTCCAGCATGCGGTTGCGCCGGTATCAACGGCATAGGTAATATTCCGGTTGAAGCCATCCACGGCATAATCCGAAGAGAGGCCAAGCGTTCTGACGGGAACGGTGCCGACGGCAATATGATTGGGAGAGGAGGTGGGGGCATAAATAAGACCGCCGGAGCAGTTACTGGTAGCACCGGAATTTGCGGATGCCACACCATAGCTGCTGTTTCCTGTGGCCAGATTAGGATCGGCTGGGCAGGGAATGAATCCATGAGCGGCCTGATATTGGCGGGTTGCCTTCAGCACGGAGTTCATTTTCTCAGCGCTGATTTTCCCGGCGTCAAGCTTCGCGCGCGAACTCGGGAGCGTGGCAACCACTGCCAAAGACGCCATCGTCAGAAGCAGGCTGATCTGTATGAGGGTAAATCCTGAAGACGCTTTTTTCGGTGCCATAATTAAGAATTATAGCACAAGAAAAAATTACTCCAACTCAAAGTTGTAGTTCTCGATCACGGTATTAGCGAGCAGTTTCCGGCACATAGAGTCAACTTCATCATGCGCCTTCTGTTTGTCGGCGCCGTTCAGTTCGATTTCGATATACTTGCCTTGGCGGACATCGCCGATGCCCTGAAAGCCCAGATGGCCGAGCGCGCCGGAGATGGCTTTGCCCTGGGGATCGAGCACGCCGTTTTTCAAAGTGATATGGATCTTCGCCTTCATAATCTATCTACGAGGTCAGGGAGGGCCTGAACCTACTTGCCTTTCTTTTTCGTCTTAGGTTTAGCTTTAGCTTTAGCTTTGGTTTTAACTTTGGCCTTTGCCGCCACTACCAGCTCTTCGGTTTCACCGGGAAGCACGCCAAGCCTTCTGGCAACTTCGCGGTAAGCTTCTTCTACCTTGCCCATGTCGCGACGGAAACGGTCCTTGTCCATTTTCTCACCGGTCTTCAAATCCCACAGGCGGCAGCAGTCTGGGCTGATCTCATCCGCAAGGACGATCTGCACCGTATTGCCTTCGTAAAGACGGCCGAATTCGATTTTGAAATCCACGAGCTTGATGCCAACGCCAAGGAACAGGCCGCTCATGAAGTCGTTAATGCGCAGTGCCATGGAAGTGATGTCTTCCAGTTCATTGGGTTGTGCCCACTGGAACGCAATGATGATTTCTGGTGCGACGATAGGATCGCCCAGTTTGTCGCTCTTGAGGCAGAATTCGATGATTGGGTAAGGGAGCTGCGTGCCTTCTTCAACCCCAAAACGCGTAGCGAAGCTGCCGGCGGCAACGTTGCGTACGATCACTTCAAGCGGTACGATCTCAACCGCTTTTACCAGCTGTTCACGCATGTTGAGCATGCGGATGAAATGAGTCGGAATGCCGATTTCGCCGAGTTTAAGCATGATATACTCGGAAATGCGGTTGTTGAGCACGCCCTTGCCGTTAATCACGCCTTTTTTTGCATTATTGAAAGCGGTGGCGTCGTCTTTAAAGTGCTGGATGAGTGTGCCGGGTTCGGGACCTTCAAAGAGTTGCTTGGCTTTGCCTTCGTAAATTGGTGTTCTGCGGTTCATTGTTCTGCTTGCGGTTCGTTCGGATGACATGTAAAAGTCTTTCATAATACTGGCAATGAAAATAAGAAAGGGAAAATATGACTGCCTTCGATAATAAAGAAAAAGCCGAAGAAAACAAGTATGCTCACGATAAGGAGGTGGAATTCCTGATTAATGCCAGATATCATAGACTTCTGGCGGAATGGGCGATTGAGAAGATGGCTTTGGAGGCAGCAGCGGCAGAAGAATATAAAAAACAGCTGGTTGCAGGCGATCTGGGTAAAAATGACGAAGAAATGCTGTTTAAAAAGATCCGCCATGATTTTCTCACGCACGATATCCATATGACGGACCACGATATACGTGAGAAAATGTACAACCTCCTGCAGGACGCCAGGCAGCAGGTGATGGAAAAATAGCCTTACATCGGCTATTATAACGTAAATAATCAGGAATATGCGGTGTGGCGGCTTGCTTCGCCCACCGTATGCATAAAGGGCCGGGATATGAAGAAATTTACCATTCCCTGTGATTTCGGCGGTCAGAAAGCGCCGTTCAATATCTATGTGGGGGAGCCGGAACCGTCCAAGCACCCGCTGCAGAACCAGGCGCACTGGCTCTCGACCGAACGCGGAGGTAACATTCCGCAGGAAGTGATGGATAGTTTCCAGACCCTGCATAATATCTCGAAGGAAAACGGCGTTTCCTTTGAAGAATTATGCGTCTATGCACTCGGTTCGGCCTCTGAAGGCGACGGGGGAGGATCCTAAACCTTAGGATTAGCACAGACCCATGGCCCTTAATTATTTACAGACAGCACAGGAGTTCGATCGCTTTGTCGGGCGTTTCAACTCCATCGATTCCCTGAGCCAGGAAGTCAAGGAACTTTCGATAGAACATGCGCGCAACATATTGAAGCATCTGCGCATCGTGGCGAACGGGGAAAACAAGACCGAAAAACGCGACGTGGATGAGGACGCCAGGGAAATTGCCGACGCAATGCTGGAGGCGGCTAAGATGTTTGCTGCTCTGGTCATGGAATTGGTAAAAGATGGTATTGATCCGCTGAAGGATCAGGAAATCGCGCCCTTGTTTGAGGCGACACGGGATGCGTTCGGCAAAGCAAAGCGCCGTGTACGCGTGGATATTATCAACATGCTGTCCAAGATGGGACGTGCGGGCGAAGCGCTGCAGATGAAACAGCAACTTGAAGCGGAAAGCCGGCAGACAGCGCAGCCTACAACGGTTTCTTCCATGGCGGATGTCGCGCGCCAGATTGAGGAGCGCCTTGCTAAGCTGGAGGCTGCGGCCCGCAAAAAACAGATGCAGGCAAAGCTCGGCGGTGCCAAGGGCAAACTGGCCGCTGCCGTGATGAATGTGAGCAATAATGTTGGCGGTGTATTTCGCATTGTGGGACTTAACAAGGAAGGCTTTCTTCCAGCCGCCCAGCATACGAACGAAATTCTTGAAACGACGATGGTGGGTAAGTCCGTCGCCGAAGTCAGCCATGAAAAGCTTGTCGATGCCGCACAGAAGGCCAGCGAAGGCCCGGAAATCACCTTCGGTCAGAACCGCACCGATAATAAGGGTAAAGCATAATTTTCATTGAATTTTCGGCCTTTCTTTGATTAGTATGCCGGTCTATGACCGAAAACACCAAATATTACCCGAATGTGGACGCTAACCCCGATTTTCCTAAAATCGAGGAACGCATACTTGAATCCTGGAAAAATGAAGGAACGTTTGCCGCTTCCGTTGCAGCGCGTGCACCGCAAACGGCAGACGGCGCGAATAACGAATTCATTTTCTATGACGGCCCTCCGTTTGCTAACGGTTTGCCGCATTACGGCCACTTGCTGACCGGCTTCGTGAAGGATCTGTTCGCCCGCTACCAGACCATGCAGGGCAAGCGTGTAGAGCGCCGCTTCGGCTGGGACTGCCACGGTCTTCCGGCGGAACTGGGGTCGGAAAAAGAACTGGGAATTTCCGGTCGTCAGGCAATCACCAAATTCGGCATCGGCAGGTTCAATGAACACTGCCGTACCTCGGTCATGAAATATACCCATGAATGGGAATATTATGTCACACGCCAGGCTCGCTGGGTGGACTTTGCAGGCGACTACAAGACGATGGATAAGAACTATATGGAATCCGTCATCTGGGCCTTCAAACAGCTTTACGATAAAGGGCTGGTATACGAAGCTTACCGCGTAATGCCATATAGCTGGGCGGCGGAAACACCGCTCTCCAACTTCGAAACGCGCCTGGACAATTCTTACCGCGAGCGCGTGGACAAGGCGATCACCATTGCGTTTGAACTGGCGAAAGTGCCGGAGAAACTGATCGAAGCCGTGCCGGTGCTGGCGCGTTGCAGGACATTCAAAGTGCTGGCCTGGACGACCACACCCTGGACATTGCCGAGCAACCTCGCTTTGGCAGTCGGTAAGGATATCAAATACACCGCCATCTGCGTTGACGATACGTGCTACATCGCGGCCATCGCACAAACGCCGCTGCTCCAGCAGATCGCAGGGCAGGGCGGTAAAGCCCTTGTGACGGACGAGTTGCATCCCGGTTCGGCGGAAACCGTTGGCGAGTTCCCCGGCAGCGTTCTGGTGGGGCTAAGCTATAAGCCCCTTTTCCCATACTTTGAAAAACACCAGCCCGGCAGAACATTCCGTATCCTGGACGGCAGCGACTTCGTTACCGATACGGATGGTACCGGCGTCGTGCATATGGCTCCCGGCTTCGGTGAAGACGATCAGCGCGTGTGCGAAGCTAACGGCATCAGCCTCGTCTGCCCGGTTGATATGGCGGGACGTTTCACGGATGAAATCTACGATCTGCCGGAGCTTTCGCTCAAAGGCATGAACGTCATCGAGGAAAATGTCGCGGAATATAAATTCGGTGAAGCCAATGAGCGTATTATCGAATGGCTGAAGAAACACGGCCAGCTGATCAAGCAGGAACAGATCACGCATAACTATCCGCATTGCTGGCGCACGGACAAACCGCTGATCTACAGGGCAGTGTCGAGCTGGTACGTGGAAGTGACCAAGTTCCGTGACCGCGCTGTGGAGCTTAATCAGAAGATCAACTGGATTCCCGAGCATGTCAAGGACGGCCAGATGGGGCATATGCTGGCCACAGCGCCGGACTGGTCCATTTCGCGTAACCGTTTCTGGGGTACGCCGATTCCACTGTGGAAAAGCAAATCAGGCAAGATAAAAGTATTTGGCAGCATCGCCGAACTGGAAGCCGCAAGCGGCCAGAAAGTGCCCGACCTGCATCGCCCCTATATTGACGAAATCGTCATCACCGAAAACGGTGAGGAATACCGCCGTGTGGAGGATGTGTTCGACTGCTGGTTCGAATCCGGCTCCATGCCGTTCGCGCAGGTGCATTATCCGTTCGAAAATAAGGAATGGTTCGAGCATCATTTCCCGGCGGACTTCATCACAGAATATGTTGGCCAGACGCGCGGCTGGTTCAATACGCTGATCATGCTGTCGACGGCTTTGTTCGACCGCCCGCCATTCCTTAACTGTATCTGCCACGGCGTCGTGCTGGATGCGGAGACGGGGCTGAAATATTCCAAGCGTCTCAAGAATTATAAAGACCCGCGTGAGGTAATGGACCAGTTTGGCGCCGATGCGTTGCGCTGGCTGATGCTTTCTTCTCCCGTCATGCGCGGGCAGGATTTGAGTGTCGACCCGGAAGGCAAATTCATCCGCGACATGGTACGCCTTGCGATCAAGCCGATCTGGAACGCGTATAACTTCTTCTGCCTCTACGCCAATGCGGACGGTATCAAGGCTGCGTTCAAAACGGATTCCAAAGATATCATGGACCGTTACATCCTGGCCAAGTGCAATCAGGCCGTAGCTGCCATTGCCAAGGCGCTTGACGGTTACGATACACCCGGTGCGACCGAAGCTGTGACGCAGTTCTTCGAAGCGCTGAACAATTGGTACATCCGTCGCAGCAAGGAACGTTTCTGGAAAAGCGAGTGCGACGAGGATAAAATCTCGGCCTACAACACGCTCTATACCGTGCTGCATATCATGTGCCGCGCCGCTGCGCCGTTATTGCCGTTGACGCTGGAAGAAATCTACCGCGGCCTGACCGGCGAAAAGAGCGTGCATCTTGCGGACTTCCCGGCTTATGCGCAGACCAGCAAGGAACAGAGTGATGCGATCCGCAGAATGGACCAGATCCGGGATATCTGTAACGCGGCCCTCGCTATCCGCAATGCGCGGAATCTACGTGTGAGGCTGCCGCTCGCAGCGCTGAAAATTGTGTCTGCGGAAGGGAACTTCTCCGAGGAAGAATTGAACATCATCCGTGACGAAGTGAATATCAAGGATGTCGGCTATGATAGCAACCTGACGCAATATGCGGCTTTCAAGCTGCAGATTCATTTCCCTGTGCTTGGCAAGCGCCTGCCGGAGAAGATGAAGCAGATCATTCCAGCTTCCAAGAAAGGGGATTGGAAACTGCTGGAAGATGGGCGCGTGGAGATTATCGGGGAGCCGCTGGAAAAGAATGAGTTCTCTTTGCTGCTGGAACCCAAGCCGGACTATAAGGATAACGCGCAGCCGCTTTCCACGAACGATGCGTTAATCCTCCTGGATACACATATTACGCCGGAACTGGAAGCCGAAGGCTATGCGCGCGATATCGTGCGCCTCGTGCAGGAAGCGCGCAAGCGCGCTGGGCTGAACGTGACCGACCGCATCAATCTGCGTCTGCGCGTAGCGGATAAGCTGGCGCCGGCACTGCAGAACCATTCGCATTATATCGCGGATCAGGTGCTGGCGGCATCGCTGGAGCAGGGGGACATGCAGGGCTGCACCTATATCGCAAACGATATGGTCGAAGCACATGAAGTCTCCATCGGCTTTGCGGTAGCAGCGTAAGAGAAAGTGACGAACGAGCGTAACGAGGGCTAGCGGCCAAGGGGGAGCGCAGCCTGCGTGGCGCCAAGGCGCCTGAACGCAAATATAACAGGAAAACCTATGACCAACCAGGCCACCAGTATCGGAGTCATAAGCGCAGGCGGATGGGGCACGGCGCTTGCCATTGCCGCTAATCGTGCGGGTAGCCGCGTCTCAATGTATTCAGCCAATCCCAACGTGCTGGAGTCCATTCGCCGTAACCGCACGAACGATGTCTATCTGCCGGATGTCTTCATTGATCCCGCCATTACGGTCAGTGACAAGCTTGCCGAGATTTGCGCGAGCGATATGATCATACTTGTCGTGCCGTCGCAGCATGTACGGTCCACCTGTATCTGGCTTTCCGATCAGTTGCCCATCACAACGCCCGTTATTATCGCGACCAAAGGTATTGAGCGCGGAAGCCTTGCCTTGATGAGTGAAGTCGTTGGCTCCATCCTGCCGAAGAACCCGCTCGCAATCCTGAGCGGACCGAATTTCGCTATCGAAGTGGCGCGCGGCCTTCCCACTGCCACGACAATTGCCTGCCAGGATGCGTATCTGGCAAAGCAGATTATTTATGCTATCGGCGGTAAATTCTTCCGCCCCTATTATACGGATGATGTCATCGGAACTCAGATCGGCGGTTCGGTGAAAAACGTGATTGCCATAGCCTGCGGTATCGCGATTGGCCGCGGCTTCGGTGAAAACGCCAAGGCAGGATTGATCACACGCGGCATCACGGAGATGGCAAGATTATGCAACGCCAAAGGCGGAAGGCAGGAAACACTGATGGGATTCTCCGGTGTAGGCGATTTGATTCTGACCTGTGGCAGCCGCATGTCGCGCAATATGTCGCTGGGCATTGAAATCGGCAAACAGAAAGAATCGGTGAGAACCATCATCGAAAACCGCCAGAGCAAACTGGCCGAAGGCGTAGCAACGGCTGATTCCGTGAATGAGCTGGCCAGCAGTCTCGGTATTTCCATGCCGATCTGCCATGCCGTGCAAAGCATCATCAGTGGCTCTGCCAGCATCGACGAAGCAATTGCCGCCCTGCTGGAACGCCCGTTCGCCACAGAGATGGCTTAATTACTTACCCTTACTTTCATAGCGGGTACAAAAACGCGGTCAGAAGACCGCGATCTTTAGTCGCCGAAGGTGTCAGGTTCATTGCGAGGGCAGCAGGCCGAAGCAGGAACAATTATTATTTTAACTTCTCTTCCACCGCATCCCAGAATATGCGTTCCTGCTGGATGCCGTAAAGTTCATTGGACTTGATGAGCCCGGTCGGGCAGGTGATGTTAATCTCGGTCAGGTAATCCCCGATGATATCGAGTCCGGCAAGCAGGATACCGCGTTTCTTCAACTCCGCGCCGACCGTTTCTCCGATCAGTATATCGCGCTCATTGGTGGGCGCTTTAACGCCCGTGCCGCCTACGCGCATATTGGCGCGGATATCGTCCTGCGCGGGCACGCGACCTAGAATGGCGGTTACTTTGCCGTCAATAACGATGACGCGTTTATCCATGTTGCGGATTTCCGGCAGGAAGCGTTGTGCGATCACCGGCTCGCCGGAACCCGCAAAAAACATTTCCAGCAGCGCATGGAAATTAGAGTCTCCCTGCTTGATATGGAAAACCGCATGGCCTGCAAATCCGTAAAGTGGCTTGAGTATAATTTCACCATGCTCGTTCAGGAAATGTTCGATAGCTTCCACATCGTGCGAGATCAGGGTTGGCGGCACGAATTGCGGGAAGTCGAACATAAACCATTTTTCCGGCGCGTTACGCACATGGAACGGATCATTGACCACCTGCACATCTGGCTGGAGCTTTTCCAGAAGGAAAGTAGAGGTAATATATTCCATATCGAACGGTGGTTCCTGCCGCAGCAGAACAACATCCATTTCATGCAGGTTCAGCGTCTGCAATTCGCCAACCGTATAATAATCCTTTGGGTCATCACGCAGTATAAGCTTACGCCCCTTGGCTGTGACCTCGCCGCTATGGAAGGACAGGTCTTTCGGCAGGTAGTAATACAGCTCATAGCCGCGCCGCAGAGCCTCACGGCCAAGCAGGAGCGTCGTATCGCTGCGCGGATTTAGCCGTTCAACCGCGTCCATTTGTATGGCGAGTTTCTTCATAAACCGTACCCAGCTTAAGGTGAGCGTGGCAGCCTAGTCGTTCTTCCTGCGCGGATCGTCTCTCAGGACGGCATGGTTGACGACTTTCTGCACGCCGGAAGTCGTGCTGGCAATATAAGTTGCCTTGTCAAGCTCAGCCTGGTCCTGGGCGATGCCCATCAGGTAAACCACCCCGTTGACGACTTCGACGTTATAATTGACCGAATGCAGGCCTTTTTCCAGAATGAAGCGCGAGCGCACCGTATTGGCGATCCAGCTATCCTTGGCGTAATCCATGATTCCTGTCTTATCGTTAACCTGGATTTCGTTGATAACCTCGCGCACGCCTTTGACGTTCCAGGCGAGTTCTGCCGCCTTGATTTTGGTTTCGGGCTTATCCACGTCACCCGTCAGCAGAACGCGGCCTTCGGTGACCTTGATCGTTACATTGCGATACAGATCGTTCACATCGCCTTTTTGTAGGAACTGGTTATTGATAGCGAGGCGAATGCCGGTGTCATCCACGGCATGGCCCGGGGTACGGTCCTGCTGCGCGACGACCGCGCCGGTTCCGGCTCCGGCAAATATAAGAGGAACGCATCCGCTGACGAGGAGCGGAGCAGCGATAATGGCGAGTGAAAGTTTCTTCATTGAATGCTCCATGCATTTTCAAGATGATATATTCTGAAACGCGATGTTACCACCATCAGATCGAAGCGCAAGTCCGTATGCGAATATTTTTCATGCGCTGCAATAAAAGCACTTGCCGCTCGGGCGATCACCTGTTGTTTGGTGGGCGTGACGGAGTATAGCGCCGTCTCCATGGCGCTGCGTGCCTTGACTTCCGTAAAGACAAGCAGGTTTCTTCTGGCGGCGATGATATCGATCTCGCCGTAACGGTTGCGGTGGCGCAGCTGGATAATGCGGTAGCCTTTCAGCAGCAGCAAACCGGCGCACCAGTATTCGGCGGCGATACCCCGCAGGTAAGAACGTTTGCGGCGTGCGTCGTGAGTCATGGTTTTTCCGGCCTGAGCTGCAAGGCTTTGGCATAGAGTTCCTGCCGCGGCAATCCGGTAGCCTTGGCGACATGCGCCGCCGCATCTTTCACACGCATGGTCTGAAGCGCTTCGGAAAGCAGCGCTTCCACATCTTCCGCCGCCGGAGCTTCAGCGGGCAGGGGAGGTGCAACGACAATGACGACTTCGCCTTTGGGCTCGCCAGCTTCAGCATAATAGTCTGCCAGTTCCGGCAATGTTCCACGCCGTAACTCTTCATGCAGTTTGGTGAGCTCGCGCGCGATCACAGCCTCACGCTCTCCGAGCTGCTGCGCCAGTTCCGCCAGTGCTTCCGGCAGGCGGCGGGCCGATTCAAAAAAGACCAGCGTAGCGGGAATGACGGCCAGTTCGGCAATTTCTTTTGCGCGTGCCTGCATTTTGGCAGGAAGAAAACCGCAGAACAGGAAGCGGTCCGTAGGCAAGCCGCAGACACTCAGCGCGGCGATAGAGGAAGAAGCGCCCGGGATCGGAATAACCCGGATACCTGCAAGTCCCGCTTCCCGTACTAGCCTGTAGCCGGGATCGGAAATAAGGGGTGTGCCTGCATCTGAAATCAGGGCGACAATTTTACCGCTTTGCAACTCCTGCAATAGTTGCGGTAGAGCCGATTCAGCGTTATGGTCGTGATAAGAACGTGTGCGGGCCTTAATGCCGTAATGCGATAGCAGCTTCGCGCTGGTGCGCGTATCTTCGCAGGCAATAAGATCGGCAGCGCGCAGCACGTCCAGCGCCCGCAGCGTGATGTCGGAAAGATTGCCGATAGGCGTGGCCACGATATAAAGGCCGGGTTCAATTGTTTGACTATTCGCCATCGGCTGGTTATTGTCCTGAAAAATAATGGAACGTCTCATGCATATTACAGCTTCTTTGCGATTTGTGTACCGTTTATTGGCATTGCTGATGCTCATGACGGTTTGGGCCTGTGGAACTCCCACCGGATGGATGGGGCTGGGCGGGGAGGAAGAAAGCCCCGCGGCGAAAGCTGCAGCGGCGGCGCAGGAAAAACCGGCTGAAAAACAGCCGCCCAAGCCGGCAGCTCCTGCTACGCCTGCTCCGGCGTCATCTTCCACGCCGCCCGCAACACCGGCCCCTGCGCAAGGGAATCAGGGCAATAATGGATTCGCGCCGCCAAGCCATATCAATAACGAACCGCCGCCGCCAGCGCCAGTGGGGGTATACGCGCTGCCCACCAATCTGGGCGAAGGTGCCCTGAAGAATGTGCCCACTGTTAAGGTTGCGCTTCTGGTGCCGCTCACGGGAGCATCGGCGGATGTAGGAAAATCCTTCCTCGATGCTGGCGTATTGGCGCTTTACGATAAATATAATGCGCTATCTACGCATGAAACAACCGCCAAGGTCGAGTTACTGCCCAAGGACACCGGGGATACGATTGAAGGGGCGGAAAAGGCAGCGCAGGATGCCATACAGGAAGGCGCAACGCTGATTCTGGGGCCGGTATATAGCAAGCAGGTGAGCGTGGTAGCCTCGAGCGCGCGTCACCAGAATATCCCTGTCATCACGTTTTCCAATAATATGGCCGTGGCTGGCGAAGGGGTCTATCTGTTCGGCTTTGTGCCTGAGCAGCAGGTCGTGCGTATCGTACAGTATTCGCTCGGACACAACATTACCAATATAGCGGCGCTCGTACCCAGCGACCCATACGGCGCGGCGATCGTCAAACAGCTTTCACAGGAAATGCGCAAGCATAACGGCCGTATCTACCCGGTGGAATATTACTCGGAAGACATGCAGGCGCTGGATAATAATGTAGGCCGCCTGTCGCGCTTCATTCAGGACGAAGGCACCAAGAACCAGGCGCTCTTCATTGCCGAGGGTGGCAAAAAACTGAAAACACTGACGGATACGCTGGTAGCAAACGGTATAAGCGCAAACAATGTGCAGATGCTCGGCACCGGCCTTTGGGACGATCCGGAACTGCTGAAATGGCCCAATGTTAACGGCGGATGGTTTGCAAGCTCGCCGCCGGAAAAGTACACTGCGTTCGAACAGCATTTCATGACAACCTATTCCTACAGGCCGGAAAGACGCTCCAGCCTGGCATACGATGCCACTGCACTGGCGGTAAACCTGGCGCTCTCATCCAGCGGGAAAGGCTTCCCCACGGAAAAGATTCTGGATCCCGTAGGTTTCAACGGGCCTGCAAACGGTATATTCCGTTTTCATGATGACGGCTCGGTCGAGCGTGGGCTGGCGGTATTGATGGTGACACCCGCCGGATTCAAAACGATCGACCCTGCGCCGACGATGTTTAATCAATAGGCTAGGCAGATTTGATAAGCCCCAGCTTCTTCGCTTCCTCAATAACGGGAGTGACGATCTGCTCTGGTGTATAATCGGCATGGTGGACATCGTCATACACCACCAGCCGCTTGGGCTCATTCGCGGCTTCAAATAATTGCTGGCCGTGGCGCAGCGGTATTGTCAGGTCTTTGGTCCCATGCAGCATCAGCAGGGGGCAGATAACCTTCTTGATCTTGGAAAGCGAGTCGTATTTATCCAGCACAAGTTGGCGGACGCCGATAATGAAAGGATAGAGCTCAGCCGAACGTGTTTCCACGGACGTATAGGCGGCTTCCAGCACGAGAAGTGCAGGAGGACGTTTCGTAGCCATTTGCACGGCTACGCCGCTACCCAGTGACTCACCGAAATAGATCAGCTCTTCCTGAGGGATTTTAAGATCGATCAGCGCGTAATTGATGGAGGCTTGTGCGTCGCGGTAGATACCGCTTTCCGTGGGCGTACCCTCGCTTTTGCCGAATCCCCGATATCCGACGGCGATCAGACCGAACCCGCTATCGATGAATGCGCTGAATTTTGCGACCCTGTCCCCCAGATTGATGGCATTGCCGTGGAAATAGATGATAGTGGGATAACCGGGCTTTGCCGTGTGCTGCCATAATTGCACCCGTACGCCGTCCAGCGATTCGATGAAAAGGTCGTTAATCTGGCCCAGCCCGTATTTTCCGGGGTCACCTATATCGCGCGACGGGTGATACATGAGGTTCCTTTGGAAAAGGAACACAAGGCAGGAGATGATAATATATCCGATGATGGCAAACTGTATAAAAATCATCAGAATTCTACTGTTTCAAAATAAAGCCTGCTCCCGCAAACGGCGATCAGCTAGTCATCAAAAAATTTAGGCTGGAAGCTGCCGAACCGGTTGACAGGCTTGGGTGCCGGTACGTCGATCATGTTATATTTTTCTTTCATCTCGTCCCGGATTTCCTGCGGCGGCGTATCGCGCCCGGCAGCAAGAACGGAACCGAAATCGGCGGGTTTGAAATTCTTGCCCGCCTGCATTTCACCGAACATCCGCTTCAGGTCTTTCCCCATCAGCTTCAGGTAGGAATAAACAGGATCGCCGAATAGATTGCTGCCCTGCAGAAGGATGACAACCTCCACGTCAAGCAGTTCGTCGTTTATCCAGTCGGGCGATACGTTCTTTCCAAAACCCGGGGTTGACCAATTATTCTTCATGATTACTAACTTGTCGGTTGAGGCGGTTAAAGTTCAAATTATGTAGAAATATTAGTGCACAAAAGTGCAAAATAAAACAAAAATTTTCTAGGGTAACGTGAAAAATCCCATAGTGTTGCACGAAGCTTGCCATGGCGGAATGCCGAAAGGAGAGGAGAGGACAGTGGGTTATTTGAAGCGTGTGCCGATATTCTGGGACGGGGCGGCTACATTCTTACCCACCAGCTCCATGGCCTGAGGCAGGTATTGCTTGTTCTGTATCCCTACGGCAAGTATCACAACATTATAAATTTTTCCGTTCGGGAAGACGATGCCGTCTTCATCGGTCTGGGCTTTGTTCTTATGCACCAGTCCAACCACTTCCGGCAGGTGTTCTACATCGACAGCGCCGATGGCGGGGATGCGGGCGTCAAAGACCACTTCATTGGGTTCGCCCTCAGTTGTGATGGAATTCTTGTCAATTAAGGCTTTTAAGAGGGGTAAATGTGCTTCGGAAGTGGTGCCTATGCAAGGAATGTTGGCTGCGTAAAGTCTCTTATCCGGTAGAACCCCATTTTCTTCGGTATTCATTTCCATACTCATTTTACTCACCCTTCCTAAAACCGGTAACTTGCTTGTGTTTCCGTATCCATTAAGCCCAGTATATCTAAAACACCCCCCCTATGCCATTGCATAATGCAGGTGTCAAAAACACTTCATCAATTTGTAATAGGATTGTAACAATTTAAGGGAAAAAGCAGGAAAACTAGTCTTCATCGAAGAATTTGGGCTGCGATGTATCAATTTTAGGTAGAGCCGGTTTCTGTACGTCGATGATATGGTGCTCGTTATTCATTTCCGCTTTGATTTCGGGAGACGGTTCTCCGCGTCCTGCCACGATGACGGTGCCGAAATCGGCAGGCTTGAAATTCTCGCCGCTACGTATCTTTCCGAAGATTTCGCGTAAGTTCCTGCAGGTCAGCTGCAGGTAGCAGTACAGGCGGTCGCCGAAGGTGTTATTACCCTCCAGCAAAACGATGACTTCGTCGTCCAGGAATTCATCGCTGATCAGATCAGGCGATACATACCTGCCGAAGCCGCTTGCCGTCCAGTTACTTTTTTTTGGAGGGGTCATAAGGATTCAACGAACGTTGCATGGTGTATAGCTGCTGTCTTTGTTTCTGCGCCTGCTGGAATAGCTCGGTATTGATTTCCATCATCCGCTTGGCGTACCGGGCGGCGATGAACCTTGCCGCTTCGGCGGAACGCTGTTTTTGCTGCTCGGTGCCGTTGCTGCGGATTCCCAGGCCAGCCATAAGCACGGTCAGGGCATTAAGCATTTCCTGATTTACGTCTTCGCCGTTCAATATGTCTTTCATGTCAACCATAGGAAAATCGCAGCTTCCGATAATACGCTTCAGTCTATTTTAGCATAAGGTCTGAAATAAATAAATCCTAGTGTTTTTTTAACCATTTTGTCACATGCGCAACGTGCGAAACTATTGTGCAGACTTGCACTGTAATAGGATTGTAACATCCTGTATTATGCGGTATGGTAATGCGCTTTCAGGAGAGAACTCGGAATCCCATGCGTAAGGCCCTTATCCTAACTACAGCGCTTGTAATGCTGCTTCAGCCGGTGATGGCGGGCAATGCGAAGGCAGAAAGCCTGAGAGACATGCACATACAGTCGGCATTTCTCTTTGCCAAGCGCCAGAACTGGCACGAGGCGGTAGCGCATGCCAGAATGGCGCATGATGAAATTCTGGAAAAATATTTCATCTGGGAATATCTCAGGGACCCGCAATCTGACGCGACGTTTGAGCAAATCAATCGCTTCCTTGATGAAAACCCTTCCTGGCCGGACAGAACGTTACTGGAGAAGCATGCAGAAGTAGCGCTCATGGCCGCTAATCCGACAGATGACATGCTTGACGAATGGTTCAGCAAGCACCCTTCGCAGACAAATCTGGTGAAGCTGAAAAGAGCCAAAAATGCCGAAGCGCTTAAAGCCATGATACGTAGCGCGTGGGTGAGCGACAATTACGATAAGGCGACTGAAAAAAGGATACTGGAAAAATACCACAGCATCCTGCGCTCGTCCGACCATGTACGCCGCATTGACCGCCTGCTATGGGAGGGGAATGAAAGCGATGCAAAGCGTTTGCTGAAATACGTGCCTCGTTCGTATCAACGCCTGTTCCAGGCACGCATTGCACTCACTAATAATGAGGACTCGGGACCGGCAGCGCTGAAAAAAGTGCCGCGCGAGTTGATGGGAGACGCAGGATTGATTTACGCCCGCATCTGGTGGCGTATGCGCGAGAATGACAGGGACGGCGTGCGTGAACTGCTGCTGTCCGCGCCTGCTCAGGTGCCTTATCCGGAAAAATGGTGGCGTCTGCGCGACCGTCAGGTACGTGAGGCATTGGCAGAAGGCAATGTGCATATGGCGGAAAGGCTATTGCAGCGCACGGGACAGAAACCGGATACGGTCGAATATAAGGAAGCCGAATGGCTCAGAGGCTGGATAACGCTGGAGTACCGTCATTCGCCAGACAAAGCGTATGAGATGTTCACAAAGCTGCATGAACAGATGGAAACGCCGTTCGGCAAAGCGCGCGCCGCTTACTGGGCAGGACGTTCGGCGCAGCATATCGTCAAGAGCGATCCGGCACGCTGGTTTGGCGAAGCATCACGTTATCCGACCACATTTTACGGTCAGCTCGCCGACTGGGAATTGCAGAAACATGACGAAAACCGGCACGGACATTATATTGAATCCAGCGTACAGCCAACGCAGGAAGAGCGCGAGCGCTTCAAGAGACGTGAACTTGTTAGGCTGGTCTATACACTCTCCGCGGCACAGCAGACGGATCTCGCAGGCAGGTTCATTTTTTATATCGCGCAGAATGCAAAATCGGATAGCGAAGCTATTCTTGCCACTGAACTTGGCCGCGATATAAAGCGTATCGATTTTGCCGTTCGCGCTTCCAAGAAAATATTACTGCGCGATATTGTGGCGCTGGAAAATGGCTGGCCTGTAATTCACACGCCTCAGGCAGCGATAGAGAAGGCGCTGATTCTGGGGCTTACGCGCCAGGAAAGCGAATTCTATCCTTACGCCATCAGCCCTTCCGGCGCTGTCGGTCTCATGCAGCTTCTACCCGGTACGGCCAAGGAAACAGCCAAAAAAGCAGGACTCTCTTATTCGGGTGACCAGCTTTTCCAACCGGAATACAATATGACGGTGGGCAGCGCCTATATGGCCAGAATGGTCAACAGGTTTAACGGTTCTTATGTGCTGGCGATCGCCAGCTACAACGCCGGACCTGGACGTGTGACGCAATGGCTGGGCGAGTTCGGTGCGCCTGCGGCGAATGTGCATTCGATGGTGGACTGGATTGAACGCATCCCGACGAGCGAGACACGAAATTATGTCGAGCATGTCATGGAAAATATAGAAGTCTACCGCTTCCTGCTGGGTGGCAAAACGGATGCAAAGACCTTAATTGCGGATGATTTGCTGCGGTAAGGGTAACGTCGCTATTGCTGTGACGATCCCCACACCAGGAACAGGCCGATATCGCCCGGGAATCCGCCGGGATAATCAAGTACGCGCGCGCCAAGGCGGAATCCCTGTGGTTTTAAGTCGTGTTCCCAGCGTGCGAATACTTCGGCAGCCTCGCCGCGTAAAGTATTCTGCCAGCCTTCTTCCACGACATTAATTGCACGGCCGTTATCCGTGCAAAGATCGCTGGGGAAACGCAGGATCAGAAACTCCTTTTCACCGCGCTCGGCGGCTTCTCTTGCGTTATGCAGCATTGCCTGCCAGTCGGCATCGGCGAGATGGTGATTGATAAGCTCAGCCACCATTTTCTTATGCTGTTCCATGATGCGGCGGCGCTCTTCCTGTTCTTCCAGCAGCCGCTCATGTTTATAATGTACCACGAGTCCCTGAAAGTCCTTGGCAGTTGCCTTCATAGAAGCCTTAGTTTTGTCCTGCTCATGCTTCTGCTCAGGAGGATGAGTATATTCGTGGAAATGCTTATCGACTTTATCGAACGCTTCAAAGATATACTGCCCCAGGTCGAAGCCGTGATGCTCGGCTTTCCCTGCCTGTAATGTTAAAGCACGCACGAGATCTGCACGGCTGACAATGCCAATGATCTCACCGTTCTCGACGACCGGAACGCGTTTGATATGATGTTCGGTCAGTAATTTTGCCACATCGCTTACATCGGTATTTCCGTCCACGGTAATGACAGGGGTGGCCATTAATTCGCGTGCGCAGCGGGAACGTGCCTTGAGCGACTGAAGAAAATCAGGAGCTACGGCATTGCCTTCTGCCAGAAGATCCAGCCACCATTCGCGCCGCTCCATATCCTTTATAATATTGCGCCCGGTAAGATCACCTTCGCTGACGATACCTAGCGGTCTGCCATCCGCATCCACCACCGGGACAGCGCTGATATGATGCTGCATCAAAAGCTTTGCAATATCCTGCGTAGTAGCTTCAGGAGCAACGGCAACGACTTTGCGGGTCATGATATCTTTAACAAGCATACAATCCCAGAGCGCGGTTGAAAAATACGATGAAAGAAAAAAGCAAGGAGCACAAGACAAGAAGATACCTGCATATTTTACCACTTATGCAGGCATATTCAACCTCTTGTAGGCTGGGAAGCGAAAAAGCACCTATTTTTGCGGTTTTGTGGCGTCCTCAAGAGGAGCGCTATCCACGGCCGGAGGCTGAGGAGCGGATGTCGCCTGATGGGGCGCATCTATAGAGGATTTTGCTTTACGGTGCTTCTTCTTTTGCGCAGGCGCTGGTGCCGGATCAGTCTCACCAAAGGAATTGGGTATATCCTGCGCCGAGACGGGGCCATTATCAAGCGCATTGTCATTGACGACGACGCGTTTGCTATGAGAGCCGTATTGCATTGTGTTTTCACCGGAAGGGCCGATGGAGTTATCGCCATTGACGATGGCGAGATTCTTCCATGCGCGGTCGTAATAAATCGGATCCTGTGTCAGGGCTTTATTCAGGTAGACTTTCGACAGGTCGCGATTTTTCGAAATATAGGCATAGAAGCCCATATTATTATACAGTCCTGGTTTGCTTAAGTGCGGCGCTGCCATTTGCTCTGCTGCGTCAAGCTTGCCGAAAGTGGCGTAGGCGAGGGCAAAGTTCAGATCGATCTTGCTTAGTTCCGGGCTGCCGCTTTCCAACTGGCCGCGCGCACGTGTAAAAGCATCGACGCATTCATTATATTGATGGCCCATCGCATAAGCCAGGCCGAGATTGTTCAGGATGCCTGCATTAGTAGGATTAATCTCAAGCGCGGCTTTATAATATTCAATTGCCTGCGGTTCCATTTTCTTGATGGCGAAAAGAATGCCGATAGCGTTCAGTGTACGCCAGCGACGCTTGTCGTTCTTCATAACCTTCGCGAATGTCTTGCTGGCAGTGGTGAATTCGCCCACATTCATTAACGAGAGTCCCTTTACTTCCAGCGCTTCGGCATCGTCAGGATATTTACGCAATAGGACATCCGACACTTTCAGCGCGGAATCATTTTCGCCGCTGCGCCTTAAATTGTCCGCAAGCGCAATCATGTAATGTTTGTCGTCGGGATGCTCGTCGCTAAGCTGTTTGTAGACCTGCGCGGCACGCTTGTAATCCCCATTGCTTACAGCTTGATTTGCCTGATTTTCCAAAGCCTTATCGACCGTACCCACCTTGGGGCCTTCCAGTTTTGCCAGTTCCGCGCGTCCGTTAAGGGTGGGGGTAGGAACGCAGGAGGAAAGAAGGCAGGTCAGGCTGGTGGCGGCCAGGATGTTAATGAGGGTTGCAGGAAAACGCATTTTATGTCATTAAATTCGTTGAACGGGCACCCGACTATACCCCCCGAAAAAGCTTATAACAAGCGGTAACATGACAAACGAACAGAAAAACCCACGCGCCGGAAAATATCCGCATCCGCATTTGCTCGGCATCGAAAATCTCTCCCGCGAAAATATCAGTCATATTCTGGATGTGGCGGAAGATTATATTGAAAGAAATCGCCAGATAGACAAAAAGCACAGCATCCTGAAAGGGCGCACGCTGATCAACCTTTTCTTTGAGAACTCCACGCGCACGCGCATGTCGTTCGAGCTGGCAGGCAAAAGGCTCGGCGCGGATGTGATCAATATGTCGGTCGCGACTTCTTCAGTCAAAAAAGGCGAAACGCTGATCGATACGGCGATGACGATCAACGCCATGCACCCGGATTTCATCGTGGTGCGCCATCCGGAAAGCGGTGCAGTGCATTTGCTGTCGCACAAGGTAAATTGCGCGGTGATCAATGCCGGTGACGGCAGCCACGAACACCCGACGCAGGCACTGCTTGATGCGCTGACAATCCGCCGCCGTAAAGGCAGGATCGAAGGGCTGACGGTGGCCATCTGCGGCGATATTGTCCACAGCCGCGTTGCCCGCTCGAATATCCTGCTGCTCAGGACGATGGGGGCGAAAGTGCGCATCGTCGCGCCGGCGACGCTTTTGCCGCCGCAGCCTGAAAAGCTTGGCGTGGAAGTGTTCACGGATATGCGTAAAGGCATCAAGGATTGCGATATCATCATGATGCTGCGTATTCAGACCGAGCGCATGGAAAGCAACTTCATTCCATCCGTCCGCGAATATTTCCATTTCTGGGGGCTGGATCAGGGCAAGCTTGCTCTGGCCAAACCGGATGCGCTGATCATGCATCCGGGACCGATCAACCGTGGTGTGGAAATCGATACCAAACTGGCTGACGATCTGAACCGCAGTGCGATTCTTGAGCAGGTGGAAACAGGCGTGGCGATCCGCCAGGCCGTGCTGGAAATCCTGTCGCAGCAATTATAAAGATTCGACGAAACCTTAACTTAAAATGAAAACCATGAAACAGCATTTTGCCCAGCCGACCCGCTCCCTTGCGGCCAACCATAAAGTAGCTTATGTCAACGCCCGCCTGTACGATCCGGAAAGCGGACTGGATGCAAAAGGTGCGCTGCTCACGGAAGGAAGCACTATTGCTGATTTCGGTGCAGGTCTGTTCGCCGGTGGTGTGCCGGAAGGGGTTGAAGTTGTAGATTGCAAAGGCGCGCTGCTCACGCCGGGCCTGCTCGATATTCAGGTGCATTTCCGTGAGCCGGGACAGGAATATAAGGAAACCATTGAGACCGGCAGCAAATCAGCTGCAGCCGGTGGCGTAACCACGGTTGCCTGCATGCCTAACACCAAGCCAGTAATTGACGATGTCGCGCTCGTGGCCTTCATCCACAAACGTGCCCGTGAAACCGGCTATGTCAACGTGCGCACATACGGCGCGATCAGCAAAGGCATGAAGGGCGAAGCGCTTACGGAAATGGGCTTACTGAAAGAAGCAGGGGTCGTAGGTTTTACGGATGACGGTCTGCCCGTGATGAACGCGCTGCTGATGCGCCGCGCGCTGACCTATGCGCGTGAACTCGGCGTGCCGATTGCACAGCATGCGGAAGATCTTAACCTGACTGCACATGGCTGCATGAATGAAGGCGTTGTGTCTGCAAGGCTTGGTTTGCCTGGCATTCCCAATGCGTCCGAAGCCGTGATCGTGGAGCGCGATATTATTCTCGCTGAACTCACCGGCGGACAATATCACGTGCTGCATATCTCGACGGCGGAAGCGGTGGATGCCGTGCGTCGTGCTAAGAAAAAAGGACTGCGTGTGACCGCCGAAGCGGCTCCGCACCATTTCTGCCTGACGGATGAAGCAGTAGAGGAATACCGCACTTTCTCCAAAATGAACCCGCCGTTGCGTGCTGAAAAAGATCGTATGGCTATTATCGAAGGACTGAAAGACGGCACGATCGATGCGATTGCCACCGACCACGCACCGCATGATGAGGAAAGCAAGCGCGTGCCCATGACGCATGCCGCGTTCGGTATTGTCGGTTTAGAGACGATGCTGCCGCTGTCGCTATCACTGTACCACCAGAAGATCATGCCGCTGCGCGATGTCATTGCCGCCATGACTTATAAGCCTGCAGACATTATCCATGTCGATGCCGGGCGCTTGAGAAAAGGTGCGCCTGCGGATCTCTCGCTGATCGATCTCGATCTGGAATGGAAGCTTGTACCGGATGCATTCGTCAGCAAATCGCAGAACTCACCGTTCGACAATTGGCCGACCAAAGGCCGCGCCATCCGCACTGTCGTCGGCGGCGAGACGGTCTATACGCTGGGTTAATATTCTCAATCTTCGCGTGGATACGCGGAGGAGCGAAGCGACGACCCCCTTAGAGGGGGTAGGCAAAGCCGTAGGGGGCGATGAACTCGCCCCCTTTTATTATTTAAATTTCCACAAACGCGACGCCGTTTTCGCCATCTGCTTTCAGGGCAATCTTGCCTTCCAGCAGTTTAAGTGCCTGTGCGCCGAACAGTTCATAACGCCAACCCTGCAACGTTTTGACGCCATCACGCTTGCCCATAGCGAGCATATCCAGATCGTCCTTATCCGCGATCAGGCGAGGGACGACCTGATGCTGGTAGGCACAGTTCTTCAGTAGCATGCGTAGCAGATCCGCCAGCACGTCGCTATTGCCGGTCATTTGCGGCTTGGCGGGCATACGGGGATAAGAAGAAGGCGGCATTGCCTCCACTTCTTTCCACAATGCGAACAGCGGCTCATAATTAACGGCGGACATTGTCGGATGGAACCCGCGGATGGCCTGAAGCGCGGCGAAATCCTCCGGCCTGCTATGTGCCACTTCGGCGAGTGTTTCATCTTTCATGATGCGGCTGCGCGGTACATTGCGTTCACGTGCGAGCAATTCACGCCAGCATGCCGTCGCCTGCAGCGCCGCGAGGTAACGCGGAGAAGCATTGCGCACACGGATCTTTTTCCATGCCTCGTTGGGATCGTTATCATACGTTAGCGGATCCAGCAGCGGCTGCATTTCCTCCGCAATCCATTCCTTACGTCCCATATCGGCCAGACGTTGCGAGAGTTCCAGATAGATCTTGCGCAAGTGTAGCACATCGTCCAGCGCGTAAACGAGCTGCTTGTCCGTCAGCGGGCGGCGTGACCAATCCGTGAAGCGCGAGGATTTATCCAGCGGCGCGCGAAGTATCTTGTTCACGAGCGTTTCATACGAAACGGATTCGCCGTAGCCGCATACCATTGCTGCAATCTGCGTATCGAACATCGGAGCGGGGATGACGCCGCCGGAAGCATGGTAAAAAATTTCCATATCCTGACGGCAGGCATGGAACACTTTCAATACGGCCGGATTTGCCAGCAGGTCGAAAAGCGGTTTAAGGTCAATGCCGGGCGCAAGCGGGTCGATTGCAGCAGCGTTTGTTTCACCCGATACCTGCACAAGACAGAGCTGCGGATAATACGTCTTCTCGCGCATGAATTCGGTATCGACCGTAATAAAAGTTTCGTGGGCAAGGGAGGTGCAGAAAGCCTCAAGTGCGGCGGTATCGGTAATGACGTTGACCATTTTATTCTGATAGAAATTCAAAGAAGGATATTCTGTTAAGATGTAAGATTGTTAACCGGCTGTGACAAGCTTTTTCTTGCCAATGCGCTGTAGAGTTAAGCGCAAGCTATCTCTGTGCTACGGCTTTACCGGAATCTTTTTCGGGAGGGCGTTCAACCTCATTGCCAAGCCATTCAGGCTTAGTTGTGGAGGTCAGAATATGATGCTCGACGGTTCTGTCGAAAAGATTCTCGATTGTCTTGGGCTGAAAGGCCTGCCGGGGCTTGCGCATTCCGTCGGCAGTGCGGTTGCCGTATGCATCCTTAATATAGGAGCCGAAAGTGCCGTTGAGCTGCTGCATAAGGGCTTCTATTGCTGCATCATCCACAGTACCGCTGACTTTAAATGTGCGGCTAAGTTCCTTGCCCGAGGGGCCTTTAAAACGGATGATATCGCCTTCTGCTTCCGTGCCGCGCTCCACATTCAGGGTAAGGAATGTATCTTCCCCTTTGGTATATTGTGTATAGCCTACACGGAAATTGGTTTTTGGATTCGGCATGTCCTGAGTGATATGCAGTAAGTTATGCGGTTCGGGATCGGGAAGCTGGCTGCCATCCGGCAGGCGCAATGCAAGACGGCTGGCGATAAAACCCTGGCCGTGCGGTGAATCGGTTCTGTCTTCTTCGGGCTCCGGCGCACGATCTTGAAACTCAAAGCGTAAGCCCGGATGGCTTTGTCCCAGACGGCGCAATTCATTGGAGAGAAACTCGATCGCTTCGCTTCCACGCGCCTGAGCCGTCAACTCATCGGACGTGTGCAGATTCTGCCTGAACTCGCATTCTTGCGTTTCGTCCCCGTCTGCTCCCAGCCCTGTAATTTTTAAGGTATAGCGTAGTCGCCATGTGGGATTGGGATATCTTGCTCCTTCTTCAAGATAGAGCGTAGAAGAGGTCAATATGACATTCTGGCCGCTGCCGCTTGCAAAGGGCAGGGTATGAGCGCCCTCGTCATAATGATCGAGCTTCTGGCGGTCTGCAGTGTGCCATGCAAGCTCGGCCCGTTGTGCTGCATCTCGCTTTAAATCGCGGATAATATCGCCCAGGCTTATCCTAAAACCTGCTTCATTGGCTTCCAGCAGATATTCCTCTATGCGGCTGAAGCGCCGCTCTGCTTCGATCTGCACGGATTGGTCGCGAGGCTGATCAAGCAGACCGAGCGGGAGAATGAACTCCCTTTCCTGATCCGTGCCTTCTGTAAAAACTAAGCGTGCTTCATAGCGCCGCCCCGATTTGATAATCTCCGAAGTGGTGGGTAAATCATCGGGAATAAATGCATCTGTCGCGGTCGTGCGCTGAGAGGGACTTCCGCCGACATTCATATATAATGCCGTCATATTCTCATGGTTCAGGATATGACTTTGCAGCATCTTCTTAAGCGCAATAGCTTCATCCAGATCACCAGTGCCCGTAAATACGGTGTATTCTGCGGTGTCTCCCCGGTCATTGCGAAAAGTGAGATTGATGGGGTAGTTGTGGCGCGTGTTATTATCATCCAGCACCAGGCGGCAGCGAAACTGCGTGCAGGGCGGAGTACGCGACAAGGCTTCCGCCATGATCGGGCGCGTGCTTTCTATCAGGCTTGTCTCAAGGGGATTCTCGGAGAATGGATGAGTTCCGAAATCCGCCAATATCGGAGGGGCAGGGGGCTGAACAGCGTCGGTGGCTGGCTTAGAAAGTTCAATACCTTCCTGATAGCGTAGCGGGTTATGTGCAGGACTGCTCTTAAGTTCATTGACATGTTCTCTGACAATATCCATGAAACGTTCATAGAGCGCGACTGATTGTGGCATTTCGTGGCGAATAGTCAGCGGATTATAAAGACCGCTATTCAAAGCAAAATGAAGCTGACTGATGATTAGCATTGCAGGGTAAGGCATGGGACTAGTATCATCTCCAGCCTGCTGCGTTCTGTTCATGACAAGATCGCGGTGCTGGTTGAATTCTTTCCGGATACTTTCCATAGCCTGCTGGTTAGGGATATTTAGCATCCTGTTTGTGACACCGAGCGATATTCCAGCCATCATCACCACAGCCTGTGACACGAGATTGTTGATTTCATATTCAGATTGTGAAGTCGCCCGTATTAGCTTGTTGCTGAAGAGGGCAAGGCCGTTGGCTGCAGATAGGAGGAAGTCCGTGTTAGGGCGAGCAAAAAAATCTCGGGGTGCGACGGTAATGGGAATATTATCATATGCAAAAAGCTCGGCGAACTCGGATGTAAATACCGGCTGGCCCGTAAAAATTCTTTGAGCATTTTTGAAGCGAACATCGTTGATGCAATAATCCGATAGAGGTTTTCCGCGGCGCAGCGGCATTTCTGTAAAAGCATGATGTACTTCCGCATCGCTTAACCATTGCTCCGGCGAATTGGATATCGTGCGTAAGGTAGCTTGAGCAGCCGTCTCAGCATCTTTGGCAAAAGCTCTTGCTGCTTCATCTTCCCGGCTGGCAGAAAGAGGGGTCTCCCATATGTAACCGGCTTTTTCCAGTGTTCTATAATATTGAGCGTTTTTCTCTCCGCGATCTCTCAGATGCTGTGCCATTCGGGTGTTGAAAGTGTCGCTGCCGAAGACTGCCAAATCTTCAGGTGTTGGTGTGGTGCCGCTTGGCCACATTGCGATGGCTTGCCGGATATGTCCCGGTCTGCTGGCAGTCGTACTATCGAAAAGTTCAGCTTCCCTCTTCAACGAGCCGTCAGGCAGCAAAACGACCTCATCGCCTTTCAGCCATAATAAAGAAGGAGGGGAATCTACGGGAGTATCCGTCATAATTCATGCAAAACCTTGGTTCACCGTAACTATAGCGAAAATAGGTTACAGAATTATGAATATAGTCAGAAAGAGATAGGGCTGATGTTGACCCCTGCGGGACTCGAGCCCATGTTAATATCATATTGTATATAAATAAAATATATTGCAGATAATGTCTTTCTTGGCATATGGCCTGACAGGAGCCGTATTAATTTTTTTAACGATTCTTTAATGAGCTGTATGGTAAAATGCGGGCTATAACGCGTAATTAATATGGTTTTATGAAAAACGTTTTTAACGCTTTTACGTGTTGGTGTGGTAGGAAATTAAAGGATGCCGCCGGTAGCACTGCTATCGAATTTGCGATTGCGTTTCCCATTTTTCAGCTGTTTATCATGGGCATCATAGAATATTCTCTTATCATTGCTGCCTCCTCGGTTCTGGAAGGCGCCGTTTTGGCAGGGGCACGGGAAGGTTCAACTGGCTATGTGCCCGCAGGACAAACACAATCAAGCTATATCACAAGCCTGATAAAGGCTCGCGTAAATCACCTTCTGATTAATTCAGCTAATCTGCAAATCAATATACCTGCAAATGCAAATACGCCGGGTGCTCTGGTCGTCTATACCGCCACTTATAACTGGCCTGTCATAGATCCCGTAATGAAGAGGATTGTCGCCAATAATAGCCAGGGAACCTATACCATCAATGCGACCGCTGTTATTCAAAACGAAATGCATCCTTAAGTGACAGCTTTGGAAAACAAATGAGATTCTCAGGCATCATATCGCATTTGAAAGAAAAGAGAGGAATCCTCTTTTGTGAAAGCGGTGTGGCGATGGTGGAGTTTTGTATCATAGTGCCCATACTCTTAGTGCTTGCGACGGGAATCATAGAAACTACCCGCTATATGCTGACTATTCAGAAGCTGGAAAAAACCATCATCCTGAGAAATAACATCGTGACACAGCATTCCTCGCTGCTGGATAGCAGTAATGGCCATATCCCCATAAGTAATGCGGAGATGGCTGCACTTATGCTTAAGGTACCCAGCATGCTGTCTCCTTATTCTTTCGGCAGTAAAGGCTTGGTCATTATTACAGATATCAAGACAGGTGCCAACGCTGCCAAACCAGTCATAAACTGGCAGTATTGTGGTGGTGGAACGCTTTCCGCAACAAGTAAATTGGGTAAGGGTGCAACGGGTTCAACACCAGCTGCTACGTTACCAAGCGGTTTTAGCATGATCGCTAACGAGGAAATCGTCATAGGTGAGATATTTTATCAATACACCCCCTTGCTGCATAGCGTTATACCTTCCACGCGAATATATCGCACTGCTATTTTTGTACCTCGTTTTGAAACGCTTGCCGGGTTATCGTCTAACTGCCCCTGAAAGGGTAAGGAATTGTATATGAAGATGCTGATAAACCTGATGCGAAAAAAGGCCAAAGCCTTTGCTGCTGACGAAAATGGTTCCATGTTAATATTAATGGCTATCCTGACGGCTTTTGTGCTTATAGTAGCGGCGGGGTTTGCAATTGACATCACACGTGGTGAGATATTGCAGGGAAAAATGTCATCCGCATTTGATGCGGCCAGCCTTGCAACGGAGGTAGAAGTACAGAACCCGCCCACGGGGTATACGCAGGAAGCATGGGCAAATGAGGTCGCGCAGCGTTACTTTAATGCAAACTTCCCTGCGAACTATCTGGGAGCCAGCACGATAACTCCTGCAGTGACGCCAGTCACATCAGACTGGAAAACACTATCTGTCAGTGGAAATACGAACGAATCAACTGTGCTCATGAAAATGGCTGGCTTTAAAACCATTAAGGTCGGTGCATTATCGCAGGTGACGGAAAGCAGTCAAAACAAGAGTGTGGAAATAGCGTTGGTTGTAGATAATAGCTCGGCCATGTCTTCATCAGGAAGAATGGCATCATTGCAGGCGGCTGCCGGCAAGATGATCGATACTATTTTTGGCAGTAATTTAACCTTGTCTAACACGTATATTTCCATCATTCCCTTTTCTGACGGTGTAAAGATACAGCCAGCCACAGCTAACCCATGGCTAAGTACGCCATTCAGTCCGGTATCTGGATTCGATGGCTGTATGACGAACCGCACGAATGCCGCCGCTTCTACAGACAATGCGCCGACAGGTTCCAACCGTTTCCCCCGTTACATAGGGCCGTTTGATACGCTGAACAATGTCAAGATTACGGGGTATAGTGTGAATAATGCGGCAAGAACGAAACCTGATCTTACCTTGCCCTATGATATTTACCAGATTGAAAACGGAGCCGTTGTAGGAGGGGGGCCTGGCGGCATCGGATCGGTGGGGGCTGGCAGTAAACCGGTGCGTGACGGAATACGCATTAAGATTACGGATGATACGTTGGATTTGCCGGGAGGGCGCTGGAGCAAGGAAATCGATTATATCGATAAGGATTGGAAAGGGAATTCGGTCAAACGCTCGGAAATGGTCCGGCTCGATCTCGGGGTGGACTATACGGCATCTTATGCCAATCTTTTTGTGCATACGCTTACCAATGACGATTACACCGACTCTAATTGCTTTATTCCAGCTTCCGGGGGCTGTGTCGAACAGGGGCAATGGCAGACATATAATAGTGCTCGTACATTGATAACTCAGGGAAAGATAATGGGGTCTGCCGATACCTACACCAATTATGCCGTTGATGCGACGAAACCGTTCCGTTATGTCGAGGTGAGTGCGACCGATGATGGGCAGCGCTCATACCATATGTGGGCTGGTGATACACCGGGAAATCGTGATTGCACGAGTTATGAATGCGGTTATGCAGGTACCCCTGAAAACAGTGACTTAGGTTTGCCCGGGTTTGACGTATCGCCAAAATGTAACTTGACGCAGGCGTCATTTTTCATGCAGGACAAAGCCACGTTAAAATATCAACTCTCCTTGCTGAAAGCAGATGGCCCTACCCGCAGTAATATAGGTATGGCATGAGGCTGGTTTGCCCTTTCTCCAAGTTGGAAAGGATTGTTTAACTCTGGCCTGCCTAGTATCCCGGCGGCATATAAATCAGCAAATGCCCAGAAAATAGCTGTGTTAATGACGCAGGGGGTGAACTTCAATCCATCGGTGGATAATTCCAAATTCGCACAAATATGCACGAATATGAAAACGGATGGCATCGCTATTTATACGGTGGCGTTTGATGTAACAGACTCAACAGTGAAAACATTGCTAAAGAATTGCGCAAGTTCACCCAGCAATTACTTTACAGCGACTGACACAGCTTCTTTGACCACAGCCTTCCACGATATCGCCATATCTATCAATATAAACAATCTGCGTATAAGTCAGTAGCGTAGTCGTTTAATCGAGCGATTGCACTCAGATATCAGAGGCAATGATTATCGGGCGAGCAAATAAATCAGGCGCGAGATATTTTATTATGAAGGGCAAGATAACTGGTGACAGGAAAATCCTTCAAGGCGATATATAACTACCCTAATCGCTATTGGTTATGCCGTACATTTTGTACGACATCCAGATAAATCAATATAACTGATTGAAAAGTATGGTGACCCCTACGGGACTCGAACCCGTGTTACCACCGTGAAAGGGTGGTGTCCTAACCGCTAGACGAAGGGGTCTAAAACTTGTGCGGTGCTGCCGAAAACAGGCCAGCACTATCATCAATTATTGGCCCTTAAGTCAAGCGGAATTTTCAATAATAAATGAGATAATGCTAAAAAAGCGGGCGGAGCAGGGGAAAGATGCTATTGAAGTGGCATTTTGCGTGGGTGCGGGTATAATCAGGCCGTATATTGGCCGCAAGGATTGTCTCTTACAATGCATTCTCCCCATTACCCGACACTGGAAGTAAGCCTTGAGGCAGTCGCCCGCAATTACACGCTGTTGAAGAGAAAAGGGGCCGGGCGCTGTGCTGCGGTGGTGAAGGCCAATGCCTATGGTTTGGGAGCGGAGGAAGTGGCTCCCGCGCTGTATCACGCCGGATGTCGCGATTTCTTCGTTGCCACGCTCGATGAAGGCATCGCATTACGGCAGGTCTTCAGAAAACATAGCTTCGCTCAGGCAGATATTTACGTATTTCATGGTGTGCGTGCAGGGCAGGCAAGCGAGTTCGCCGCTTATGGCCTCATCCCGGTGCTTAATGACCGCGGGCAGATAGAGCATTGGCGCGATTCAGGCCGTTATGCATTGCATATAGATACAGGCATGTGTCGTCTGGGGGTGACGCCGCGGGAACTGGACGCTCTGCCGCCGGTAACGGGAAATCTTCAACTGGTAATGTCACATCTGGCCAATGCGGGTGATCCGCAAAGTCCCCAAAATGCCGAACAGCTGGAAGCCTTCAGGCAGGCATTGCATCATTTTCCAGGCATTCCGGCCAGCCTTGCCAACTCCTCAGGTGTGTTCCTCGGCAAGGAATATCATTTCGATCTTTTGCGCCCTGGTTGCTCGCTTTATGGCATTTCGCCCAACACCTCATTACCCAATCCGGTGGAAAACGTAGTAAGGCTCTCCGCTCCCGTGCTGCAGTACCGCTTTATCGGCCAGGATCAGCTGGTGGGATACGGAGGTGAGGGCAGGGCTGGAAAAGGCGCAGTGCTCGCAACGCTGGAGCTTGGCTATGCGGATGGCTTCCTGCGTGCGCTGGGCAACCGGGCTTATGGCTTTGCCGAAGGGATAAAGGTGCCGATCATTGGCCGCGTATCCATGGATATGGTGAGCGTTGACCTGACGGCCGTGCCGGAACATCTGCGCACGCCGGATTTACGCATTACCTTTATCGGCCATGAACAGCCGGTGGATATTGTGGCGGAAACCGCGGGTACGATCGGGTACGAGATATTTACGCGACTTGGTACGCGGGTACGAAGGGTGTACGCTTGATGGCAGCCTTCGGCTTGGCCGAAGTGGTCAGCCTCCAGGCGTCACGGTCAGCAAACAGCGCACGCAGCAGTTTGTTATTAATGCCATGGCCCGGACGATGCGTAGTGACGGCGCCGCGCAGCCTCATGCCGCTTAAGTAAAAGTCGCCGACGCAATCCAGCGCTTTATGGCGTACAAACTCGTCATTATAACGCAGGCCTTCTTCGTTTAGCACAGCTTTGTCACCGATGACGATGGCGTTATCCAGTGAGCCTCCACGTGCAAGACCCATGGCCTGCAGCTTTTCCACGTCCGAAGCAAAGCCGAATGTGCGGGCGCGGCACAGAGCGTTCTTAAAACTCTGCTGGCTGAAATCGTACAAAGCCTGCTGGCGCGGAATGACGCTGCCGGGATAGTCGATCGAGATGTCGAGCGAAAAACCATCCAGCGGAGCGATGGTTGCGGTGGATCCGCCTTCGCTGATGGTGATGGCCTGCAGTACTTCAACAAAGCTGCGATGCGCCTGGAGTTCTTTCACGCCCACGCATTCCAGCAGGAATACGAATGGTTCGGAACTGCCATCCATAATAGGCACTTCGGCATTGTCCAGCGTGATAATGACATTGTCCACGCCCATGCCCCACAGCGCGGCCATCAGATGTTCGATGGTGCTGACGCTGACATTATGCTCATTGCTGATCGTGGTGCCGAGCATGGTGTTCGTGACGGCCAGATAGTTGGCGGGGACGACGGATTTTTCTTCTTCGACGTCGAGACGGATGAACTGAACGCCCGTATCCGCTTCCGCCGGATAGAATTTCATGGTAACGGTCTTACCGGAATGCAACCCGATGCCAGAGCAGGAGATCTGGCCGGCGATGGTGGTCTGATGCAGCGAACGGAAGTGAGAATTATCGAGCATTTTTATCACTTTATATCTGGTTGCTATGGAAGCCAAGATACCTGCTTGCACCGCAACACGCAAATCACAGTTTATTACGAAATGTTACAAATATAATCTATTGTAATAACTGGCGATTCCTTTCTTCCTGCGCCTTGCGTTCCGTGAGTTCCTGTTCCGTCAGGCAGTTAAACCAGTGGCGACCGGGAAGCTTGCGCTCAATGAACTGGTTGATACAGGATAGAAGAAATTCCCGGTCCGTAGTGGTGGGGGCAACGGGGCGTATATCGAAGCGGTGGACGATGCCATGAACGTCTACGCTAAACTTGCGGCCCATATTGACGACCGGATTGTCTTCAATGATTTCTACGGATGTATGGGTTTTGTCAGGTGCGCTCAGATGGACAATGAAATAGCTGCGGAAAGGCAGGTCAGCTCCGTTAGCGCTATATTGAGAATACCAGTAAGGTGTATCGGGGCTCCATAGATAAATATCTTCGGAACGCTCTTCATTGGAAAGCTTGGCGTAGCGTTGCAAGGCAGGGTTATCCATGCCCAATATACTGTAAGGCGTCACCTCTTGCAGGCGTCGTTGCATGGGCTTATAAGCAGCAAAGAACACATAGAATTTATTGGGTCGCACAAGCGGGAAGGCAATGAATTTCCGGTAAGCGGCCTTGCTCAGTCCATGGATATCTTTGGCATTATCCGGCAGCTGGTAGATGGCTCCGTTATAATCTTCGAAGAAGGCGCGATCGTCGGCGCTGAACTGAAGATTGATGCGGTCGCGGACGAATTCCAGCGGGTAGGGAAGAACATCGGATACAAAATCCTGCTGTCCGTCTGCGGTAAGCTGAGGGTCCTGCTGCGCCGTGCCCTGTACAGGCGCTCCCGTAAAGCACAATATTGCAGCTAGCATAAAAAATGCTTTTCGTGTTTGCCTGCCGGGTGCTATAGAGGTGAGCAGACGAAATAAAAACAGGTTTATTCGCGCCATGAACATAAAGATATCGTTACGGGATGTAGGAGTTGCGTCGGCTATGCTGGTTATAGCCGCATGCAGCGATACTGTAAACCGCGGACATTTGAAAGAAGACGAAGCCATGGCGCACATTAAGGTCGGGGTTACGACCGAGAGCCAGGTGCGGCAGGAACTCGGCTCTCCCTCGAGCGAGTCCAGCTTCGGCCCCAAGACATGGTATTACGTCTCCAGTATTTACCAGAACCGCGCGATCCTTGCGCCACGTCTTATTTCACAGCACACGACGGAAATTGCATTCAATCAGGACCACGTTGTCTCCGGCATCAAGGAATATACGCTGGCGGACAGTAAAGACATCCAGATCGAGAAACGCATCACTCCGAGCGAAGGCCAGCATCTGGGATTTTTCGAGCAGGTATTTGCTAATCTCGGAAGGTTCAACAAGAACCAGAATGGGACCGATATCAGCCATGGTCATAGCTCGACAGGAGGCGCTCCCACAGGCTATCCGGGAAGGTAGAAATTTCCTCCGGCTAAAGCAAAACAGCGTTTGACTAAACCGGAATTAGGGGATTAGTATACTTGCGTCACAACCTCGTTAAATGCAACCAGCAACAACCCAGGAGAGTACATTATGTTTCGCCGCAAAGAAGAAGAATCTAATGATGGTTACCAGGCTTCGGCAGGCACGGCCCAGGAACCGTCCACCGGTGCAGCTAAAAGCGGTGAAAACGCTCCTTCCGGCGCGGCTCAGGTGCAGCCCCTGCATCAGTCCCAGCCTGCTCAGTCCTCTCCCGCAGCTTCTCAGCCGGTAGCAGCACCGGTAGTACAACCTGCGGTGCGTCCGGTTGCTGATATGGCCCGCCCTGCAGCAGCGGCAGGTGCTCCGGCTGCAGCTACTCCTGGCTATCGCCCGTCCCCGGTAACGGATTTCAACCGCTCGCCCGCAAGCCCGTCTCCGGCTCGCCCTGTGGGTCAGACACCCTCTTCCTCTGCAACAGTATCCCATTCTTTCCCCAGCAGCGCTGACAGGCAGACCACTAATACCGGTGGCAAAACGAGCCCGCGTATCCTGACGGTTGGTAACGACATCCTGCTCAAAGGTGAAATCGCGACTTGCGACCGTGTTGTGATCGAAGGCCGTGTTGAAGCGAAACTCAGCGACGTGCATACGGTGGAAATCGCTGGCAGCGGTTCTTTCAAAGGCACTGCTGAAGTGGAAGATGCTGAAGTCAGCGGCCTGTTCGAAGGTGATCTCGCTGTGCGCAACCGCCTCGTGATCTACGCGAACGGCGAAGTGCGTGGCAACATCACCTACGGCGAAATCGAAATCGAACGTGGCGGCAAGCTGACCGGTCAGATCAAGACCGTAGGCGGCGCAGCAACTTCCGGCTCCTCGGCTGCTGCTGCTTCCGGCAGCGCATCTTCCGGTGAAAAGCCGAACCTGCTGGACGTGCTGGATGCAAAGTCTTCCCGTAAGGAAGCTGGTGGTCACCACTAAGACGCCTTAAGCATTAAGAAATGCAAATACCCCGCCCGAAAGGCGGGGTATTTTTTTGTGGGTTAGATTCCCCAGATATTCATAATCATAATGATTGCGATAATGGCGGCGATTGCCTGCACGCCCCATTTGATGCCTTCTCCCTTGATGGGAGCAGTCGCGACAACTTCCCTTGCTATACCCAGGCAGATCAATACGACCGCCGTAAGCAACAGGTGCATTATCATAATTCCTCCATGCGGCATTGGTAAGTTACACCGCTAATACTATTAGTATAATGGAAATGATATAAGATTTACATGTGGTTCTGGCGTATAAACTCGTATTTACTTCGCGTAAACCTGATCAAACGTACCGCCATCCACGAAATGTTTTTGCTGCACGGTTTTCCATCCGCCCATCTCTTCGATCGTCAGCAGGGATATCTTGGGAAAAATATCGGAATGCTCAGCAAGCACGGCCGGATCGCTGGGGCGGTAATAAAATTTTGCCATGAGCTCCTGCGAATCCTTGGTATACAGATGTTCCAGATACTCATGCGCAGCGGCCTCCGTCCCGTTTTTCTGGGCGTTTTTAGTAATGACAGCTACCGGAGGTTCCGCCAGAATGCTGATGGATGGTGTAACGACCTCATATTGCCCTTTCGCCAGCTTATTGGTAATAAGCAAAGCTTCACTCTCCCATGTGATCAATACATCGCCAATGCCGCGTTTAGTGAAGCTCGTCGTTGCTCCGCGCGCACCGGTATCCAGCAGCGGTACATGTTTGAACAACTGTGCGATGAAAGCCTTAGCAGCTTCTTCATTGTTATTATTCTTCTTATAGGCATATCCCCATGCTGCAAGGTAATTCCAGCGCGCGCCGCCTGAGGTTTTGGGGTTGGGGGTCAGCACCTGCACGCCGTCTTTTACCAGATCATCCCAGTCGTGGATATGTTTGGGATTATCCTTGTGCACCAGGAAAACAATTGCGGAATCGCAGGGGGCGCTGTTGTGAGGGAATTTGGTTTGCCAGTCCGGCTCCAGAAGCTTTCCGCGTTCGGCGATGACATCAATATCATAGGCCAGGGCAAGCGTGGCGACATCGGCATTGAGTCCATCCATAATGGCGCGGGCCTGCTTGCCGGAACCGCCATGCGACTGGTTGATCTTGATATCCTTGCCGGTCTTGCTTTTCCAGTACTGCGTGAATTCTCTATTATACGCTTCATAAAACTCACGGGTAGGATCGTAGGAAACATTCAGCATCTGTAACGTATCTTCCGCATAAGCTGCAGCAGACAGACTGACGATGGTGGAGGTAAGAAAGGCAGCCAGTAATTTACGCATTGCTAAGTCTCCTATAATTAGAATTTAACCTGAGTGCGGCCAAGAATGGCTCTTTCGGTGGGCCTGTCACCGTTATTGGCTGCGCCGCCGCTGAAGGAGGTCACGGCGAAGTCCAGATTGAACTTAACCGCTGGGTTCAGATACCAGTTGCCGCCGAACGTCGTTTCCTGCGCTTCGTTCGCGGAAGTAGAGGAACTGGCAAACACAGGGAAGGCCGCCTGATCCACCTGCAGTTTGCCTACACGCCCTGCAAGTTCAAACGCACCCCATTCGCCATTTGCCGGGTCAAAATTATGTTTGGGGACTACGCCTGAGAAACTGGCATCTTCTCCCGTTACGACATAGGTGACAATGGCCTGCCAGGCATCGTTGCGCAGATCCGCTCTTACATTGCCGGAAGCAAGTTTCTGCTGCTCCAGCACATATTCTCCCAGAAGACTGAAAGGACCGTTATAATAGGTCAGCTGTGGATTCAGGCGCCACTGGCCTCCATCCGCATAAGCCGAAGTGGCATAGGTAAAGAATTTCGACTGTGCGGGCGTCACATAGCCGGTGGTGAGATCTTGCGATGTCAAAGAAGCATCATGCGTGCCATATGAGGCCGCTGTGCCGATACCAAGACCTTTCAATGCTTTAATATCAGTCTGCGCGAAAGGGCGAACAAGAAGGCGACCAACAACAGACTTTCCGTCGTCTGCGCCGTTACTCAGATTGACCTGATCCGGTGCGCCGTCGGTAAAGGCAAGGTTATATTCCAGCACATTGGAAAACAGCTTGCCATAAACACCGATGCCGTTATCGCGGTAGGGCACGAGGTTAGTGGTAAGTCCTCGTTCTACGAACAGGATATTCTGCTCCGGCTGCCAGCGTTCAAGCCCGAGCGGCACTTTGAATTTACCGATCCGGGCGTTAAAGGCTTCGGATGCGTTATAGTCGCCATACGCATCCATAAGGGTGCTCTGGCCGTTGCCGAAATCCAGCATGAGCCGCGCACTGAATTTATCGAAAATTTTCGCTTCAAAAATCGGTCGCGCGGAACGTATGAAGAACTGGCTCGGATTGTTTGAGGGAGTATCATGTCCGGTGAATTCACGCCCGTCGAACTGGAAATAACCACTGACTTTCAACTGGGACTGTCGGTCAGGTGAAGTGATTGTTAAGCCTTTGCCGCTTTCATAAGCGACGCTGGCATTATTGGCAGCAGGCGCAGCAGCGTATGCGGTAGATGAGGTAGCAACAGCGGGAGGTGTTGTAGTAGTGGCAAAGGGAGAAGGAGATACGGCTGGTGATGCTTTTACACTTTTCTGCGTTTCCTTTTTCTCCAATGCATCCAGTCTGGCTTCCAGTGCTTTAATCTGGGCACGCAATGCTGCGGTTTCTTCATTGGCCGTTGCGGATTGGAAGGGGGTGCTCACCATAATGGCAGACAGCAGCAAAGCTTTTTTCACAGTCCGTACCTCTGATAATTGCAAAATGAAAAAGCTTATAGCGTATATGGAGTATATGCGCAATTATGAATGTATATTGAATTAAATTCACATTCATTTGGGTGAAAATAGTAAGAGAACGAATGAAGCAAGCTGTTAGGCTGTAATGCCGAATGCTTCCAGCATCGCTTTTACTTCGCATAGCGGCAGGCCGACAACATTGGAGTAAGAGCCGTTGATGAAGGGAATAAATGCGCCAGCAAGGCCCTGAATAGCATATCCACCTGCTTTGCCATGCCATTCGCCGTTAGCGATATAGTGATCGATTTCTCCAGCGCTTAAACGTTTAAAGCGTACATGGGTCTCAACATGTTTCTGCCGTAACACTTTATCCTGTAGCATAGCGACAGCGGTGACAACGCGATGCCTGCGGCCTGAGAGTAAGGTAAGACACCGCCGCGCAGTAGCTTCGTCTTCTGCTTTAGGAAGTATACGTCTGCCACAGAAAACCACTGTATCCGCCGCAAGCACGGTATGGCCTGGCATGCGCGCGGCAATCAGGGAGGCTTTTTCCAGTGCTACGCGCTTGGCATAGCAAATAGGGAGTTCGCCCTTCAGGGGCGTTTCATCAATATCGGCTGGGGAAACACCGGCAGGTTTGATGCCGATCTGAGCAAGCAGCTCCAGCCTGCGCGGGGAGGCGGATGCAAGGATTAAGGGGCTGCTCATCGGCTGGATTCGGCTTATGCCGCGCCGCCTGCAGGCGGAGCTCCGTCTTTGTGGCGGAATTTAATGCGGCCTTTGGTAAGGTCGTACGGGGTCATTTCCACGGTCACGACGTCGCCGACAAGGATACGGATGCGGTTCTTGCGCATCTTGCCGGAAGTCACGGCGATCAGTACATGCCCGTTTTCAAGCTTCACGCGGAACATCGCGTTGGGCAGCAGTTCCAGAACCGTTCCGGTAAATTCAAGTAGTTCTTCTTTAGCCATAAATTACGTGTAATTCTATATAAAGGTTTTTAACTCTAAGCGTGATTACCAGCATCTGATGGGCTTGTCCAGAATTGACTGTTCTGGGGTAATAAAAAACCTCGCTGCAGGTTGCAGCGAGGTGATTTATTCGTAAAGCAAAACCTATTAGGCGGCTTTCTTCTTAGCAGCGCTCGGAGCGGAGGCAGCTTCGGAGAATTCCTTTACCTGTTCGGAAATGTGCTTGTTTACAACTTCGAAAACTTCCTGAGCGGATTTGGTGCCCAGTTCAACGAGCTCGCGAACGCTGTTAACGTTGTATTCGAGCCAGTTTTTAGCGAAGTCAGCCTGCTTTGCAGCAGCGTTTTCCGGGGTTGCGTTGCTAGCGATTTCTTTCGTTGCTTTGATAGCCTGCTCAGCATTGGAACGCAGGATTTCAGCCTGACGGCGTGCAATTTCCTGGGTGCTGGCGGTAGCAATCTGGATAACGTTGGAAGTCGTTTCCGCGTTGCGGCGGTACTGGCTGATGATCTGGTTGACGTCAATAGCCGGAGCTTTGAAATCCCCAAATACTTTCGTCCATTCGGTGAATGCGTTATTGTATGTCATGTGAAGTCACTCCTTAGGCAAAGATGATTGAAAAACTCAACGACCGCCGCGAATAATAGCAGCAAAACTCGCCTCGTCAACCCTAAAATGTTGCAATGCACCAATCAATTGTAAGTTGAAAAGAATTTGGTCCTGCTAAATCAGAGTTTGTCCGTAGCAGGAGGAGTATTTACTGAATTGTCTTTGTTGGACTTCTTCGGTTTGACCACAACGATTGTACCCGCAATAAGATCATGAAAACCACGGCGTTTTTTATTGAACAGGATATAAAGAAAGCCAAAAGTAGCGGGTATGAATGAGACAAGATAGCCCAGAAAACGTATAACAGCCTGTTTACGGGTCATCGGCGCGCGAGTGGCGGCATCCTGAATTTCGATGCGCATGAGCATCTTGCCGGGAGTAGAGGAGTAGCGGAACCAGAAGGGCAGCATATAGGCTGCAACAAACAGGAACTGCATAAGATTCTCAAAAAACGCCTGCTGCACGAGCCTGCGGTCCTGCGCAATCTGGACGAATCCATGCAGGAAGGTCCCCATATTGCGGGAGTGCTCATATTCCCTGGCCAGGGGGGCAAAGTCATTGGGCGTCAGGGGAGTCCATAAATGCGCGGCAATGGTGTTGATGACCGGCATGGCGACAATCATGATCAGCAGCACATCGACAGCAGTTGCCATGATTCTGGTATTAAACGGGGCGTACTGGACGGGCAGGGGAGCGTTTTCGTAATCCTGTGCGGCTTGGGTAGGCTCGGTCATAACGTCATTTCTGCCGGGAGGGCCGTAGTATCGTTTCGGTTAACGCAGTATAGAGGAAGATTATTAGGCAGGAAACGTTTAAGCGTCAATAGTGTGCGTGCGGTGGGAACAGGTGATGTCTCCGATTCGCTGATGATAAGGGAATGGATGGGCATGCCGCGTCCCGTGATGCAATGGCAGGCGGTAAGCGTATGGCTGAGCGTGCCGAGATAGCTGCCCGTAACGATGATAGCTTCATAGCCCAGTGCCGTCATCCAATCGAGTACGGTATAATCGCCGCCGATCGGGGTCATGACGCCGCCCACACCCTCGATTAGCAGGTAATCCTGTCGCTCATTATTGCGGCAAAAGGCAATAAGTTCTTTCAGATCGACCGGACGTTTCTCCGCTTCAGCAGCCATATCCGGTGAAATAGGGGCGGAAAATTGCCAGGGCGAAATGGCATGGGCATTCGCCTGCGATAACGGCAGGCCTTGCGCCTTGAGCAGAATGCCAGTGTCGCTTTCCTCAAGTTTAGCCGGATCAAAACCGCTAATAACAGGCTTTAACGCTACTACGCTTGCTCCGCGGCTGCGCAATTGCCGGGTCAGGGCAGCGGTGATAAAAGTCTTGCCGATACCGGTTCCCGTAGCAGTGATAAAGTAGCGCTTACAGCTCATTACTTAAGCGGAGTGGTGCGCGGGTCGCCGCTGTCGCGTTCATCCGTATTCTTGAAGCTGAACATATAGGCGCGCAGCTTGCCTTTTACGACGGAAATTTTTGCGTCCTTCACTTCATCGTCACCGCGCTGTGCGCGTACTTTGTATTTGCCGGTCGGAAGATTCGCCAGCAGGATCGGGCCTTCTGCGGTAACATCAGCAAGTACGTGGCCTTTCATATCTTCAATATGCACCGCTACGTCTGAAATAAAGGTGCCGTTCTTTTCCGTGATAAGCAGTTTTAAATCATACTGGTTCTGGATGCTTTTCATGTGAGCGAGTTCATCGTCACCGATACCGCCGGAGACAATATCAACACTGCTGTTATTATCCTGTGCTTCGTTTTCCACCGGTTCGGAGGCGTTTTCGCCCGGGGCTTCGGTGGTAAGGTCACGTGTGGTGTCCGTCGGAGTTTCTGTCTGTACTTCTTCCGAAGGGGACGTATGTTTCTGGTTCTGTATGACGATCTGAGGAGCATGTATGTCAAGCGTATCCGCCAGTGCCGGAACCGCTGTCAGCATCGTAGCGGTCAGCAATGTGGAAGCCAGTGGAAGTAAGCCTTTCATAGAACTCTCCTGTCTAGGTTAAGAAAGAGATGCGCTTGCATCAGAATGGCGAAGTCTGCCACAATATCACGCGGATTTCCATAGGTAATTTGCTGTTTATAGTGCCGGATCAGCCGAATAAGGGGTATATTTACTGCTTCTTTACGGAAAACTATAAATGAGCATATTCGTCTTTAATGAGTTCGGCTATTTTCGCAAAAAGGACTTTGCGCGCGGAGGTCGGACGTGAATAGAGTCCGATGGTGCGAAACGGGACGGTACCGCTGAAAGGAATATAGCGCAGATAGTCATCATGCCTGCGGATGGCGAGCTTAGGCACAAGGGTTATATTATTACCTGACGCCACCATATGCAACAATGTCTCCAGACTGGTTGCACGGAAGCGGTTGGCCTCTCCGATACCGATTGTATGGCAGACATCAAGCGCCTGTTCACGCAGGCAGTGCCCGTCTTCCAGTAGCAGCATCGTTTCCTGCCGTATGTCGTCATAAGAGATTGATATTTTGCCCGCAAGTCTGTGGGAAACAGGCACGGCCACCAGGAACGGTTCATTAAACAGCGGCAGCGCGCTGAATCCCCCTTGCGCAACCGGCATGGCAAGCAACGCACAGTCTATCTCCCCCAGACTGAGCCGATTTACCAGTTCCGGTGTTTTTTCCTCGACCAGCAGCACGTTGAGCTTAGGGAAGGCGTTTTTAAGTTTCGGCATCAGCGAAGGCAGCAGGTAGGGCGCGAGGGTAGGAAAAACCCCCAAGCGGATTTCACCTGCGAGCGGATCGGCTGCCAGATGGGCAAGCTGACGGATCTGCTCAGCTTCCGCGAGGATATTACGGGCATGCGCCACAACATCACGGCCTGTTTCGGTAAGGCGCACGCTTTTGTTGGTGCGCTCAAAGAGCTGAGTGCCGAGCGTATCCTCCAGTTTTTTGAGCTGCATGGAGAGTGTGGGCTGGCTGACATTACATAATTCCGCCGCTCTGCCGAAATGCAGCTCGTCCGCCGTAGTGACCAGATATTGTAAATCCCTGAGGTTCATAATAATGATAATTATAATCTATCGTTATCATAAAAACAATAGATTATACAATTAAAGGCGGGGGGAGTAGGGTCCTTTATGCAAGAAAGCAGTAACTATAAAACTAAGGAGAAAATTATGTTAAGCGTAGGTCAAAAATTCCCCGCCTTCAATCTCAAGGCCACTGTAAGCAACGATGTAAACTCCGCCTTCACGGATGTCACCGAACAGAGCTACAGGGGAAAATGGCTGGTTGTATTTTTCTGGCCGAAGGATTTCACCTTCGTCTGCCCGACCGAGATCGCCGAATTCGGTAAGCTGAACAAGGAATTCAAAGACCGCGATGCCCAAATTCTCGGCGCCAGCACGGACTCCGAATTCGTTCACCTCGCATGGCGTCAGCATAAGGAAGAGCTGAATAAGCTGCCATTCCCGATGCTGGCGGATATCAAGCGCGAACTGAGCACTTCGCTCGGCATTCTCGACCCGAATGAAGGGGTGGCGCAGCGTGCGACCTTTATTGTCGACCCGGAAGGCATCATCCGCTTTACCATGGTGACCGACCTGAGCGTAGGCCGCAATGTGAAGGAAGTGCTGCGCGTGCTCGATGCATTGCAGACGGATGAACTCTGCCCCTGCAATTGGCAGAAAGGCGAAGATACGCTGAAAGTGGCGTAAGTAAGTAAACGAAGGGGGCGACGAACTCGCCCCCTTACAACAAAAAAGGACTTATTATGACGCTGGAAAATTTAAAAGACTCTTTCGGAGATTACGCCAAGGATATCAAACTGAATCTTGGGAATGTACTGAACACAGAAGGCGCACCGGACCTGACGCAGAACCAGATCCACGGTATTGCTCTGGCTTCTGCCTATGCTACGCAAAACGATGCACTCATTGCAGCTATTCTGGCGGAAGCCGATTCATTATCGGAAGCGGAGCGTAAAGCTGCGAAGGCAGCGGCGACCGTGATGGCGATGAACAATATCTACTACCGCTTCGTGCATCTGGTGGGCGATAAGGAATATGGCCAGATGCCTGCCAAGCTGCGCATGAACGTGATTGGCAATCCGGGCATCGTGAAGGTGGACTTTGAGCTATACAGCCTTGCCGTGTCCGCGATCAATGGCTGCGGCATGTGCATGGACGCCCATGTGCATGAAGTGACCAAAGCCGATATAAGCAAACTTGGTGTACAGTCGGCCATCCGTATCGCCGCTGTCATCAACGCGGCTGCGCAAGCTGCTTACCTGGGCGCACACGAACAAGCTACCGCGCAGCAAAATGCCGCGTAGTAAGACTCAGTAAGTTAATAGTACTTGCGGGGGTACGCGGAGGAGCGTAGCGACGACCCCGCGAAGCGAAGGGGTAGCGTAAGCGAAGGGGGATGACTTCATCCCCCTTAAACAACTAGCTACTTCTCAAACTCGGCCACTAGTTCCAGATGCGAGCTATAGACGAACTGGTCGACGGGAGTCAGTTTTACTAACTCATACCCGCCTGCTTTCAGGAGGCGGGCATCACGTGTGAAGGTCGCAGGATTGCAGGAAACCATGACAATCTTCGGCACTTGTGAAGCGGCAAGCTCCTCAGCCTGTGCTTTCGCACCTGCACGTGGCGGATTGATGATGACAATATCATAAGGTTTGAGTTCTGCGGCTGTGTAAGGACGTTGGAACAAGTCGCGCTGAAGGGCTTTAAAAGAAAAAGCAGGAGTGCGCACCGGTGCGACAGTGACAACTTCTTCAGGGGCGGAAAGCAAAGCCGCAGGGGGCTTGCTAAATACCACTTTCTTCATCGCCTCTACCATACTTTGCTCACCTTCCACGGCGGTAACGCTGGCAGATGCAAGAAGAGGGAAACTATAGGTTCCAATCCCGGAAAAAAGATCCAGTATCTGAACGCACCCGGCGGCGGCCTGTACGACAAGATTAGTCATGAGTGCCTGCGCATCGCGCGAGGCCTGCAGGAAAGCACCTGGCGGTACTTCCACTTCGGCTCCGGCCAGCGTCATTATGACGGGACCGGATTCATAAACGATGCGTATCTTATTATTTTCACGCACGGAAATACGCCTGATCTCAGGGCTTTGGGAAGGATCGATTTTTGCAGCGCCTTCCAGCAGCAGATCATACCCTCCATCCACGCCGTTGATCTGCAGGCGCGTAGTGCCGGGAGCCGAGATAAGTTGCAGTTTCAAGCGCATGATGAGTGACAGCAATTCCGGCTCCAGTACCATGCACTCACCGATATCGATGATAGTATGGCTGCCTTCGGCATAAAATCCCAGTTTGCCGCCCGCCGCCTTTAGCTCAACACGTCTGCGGCTACCTGCAGGGAAGCGTGCAAGTTCTACGGTCAGATTCGGATCGAATCCGGCTTTTCGCACAGCCTCGCGGGCCATGGTCTGCTTAAATTCCGCATATGCAGTATCGGAAATATGCTGTAGCGTACACCCGCCGCAAATACCAAAATGCGGGCAGGGTGGAGCGATACGCTCCGGGCTTGGCGAAATAACTTCAACCAGTTGGGCATAATCGGCATCCGTAGTGCGCCGTATAATACGCGCGCGGACCGTATCGCCTGTGCAGACGTAAGGCAGAAATACCTTCCTGCCGTTATGCATTCCCATCCCGTCGCCTAGTCCGGCAAGTTTCTCTACTTTAAGTGTTATAATGTTTTCAGCCATTGCTTCTTTTATGGCGGCAGTGCAAGATGCACAAGAAATTTGTGATATTTCTCTGTCATCGAAGAGTTGGGCGGAGGAGCGGATGCGACGACCCCGCGAAGCGAGGGGGTAAGCGTAAGCGAAGGGGGATGGCTTCATCCCCCTTATTTAACTCTTCACAGGAATAAGTGATAACTACTGAGTAATAATGAACGATATTGTTTCCATACTTCCCAAAGGAGAAGGGTTTTCTCCCGACCAGTTCGGTGCGATAGCGCTGTGTGTGCGGGATTTTACCCTTCATAGCGCCTATCGCGACAGGACGGTCATACTTGGGGGGATGGAAGGTAAAAGTTTTAAAGGCTTGCGTTATGAAGGAATGCGCAAGGCAAAATGGTACGAAAACCGTACCCGCGCTTACGCACGCGTTTGTACGGAATATATACGCAAGCATGAAGTTGGACTGGTAGAAATCCATAACCGCCCGGCAATGCTGCATATGATTGCGCGTCGCGTAAAATGCCCTCTGGCACTGCATCTGCATAATGACCCCCAGGAAATGGAAGCTGCCCGTACTGCACGCGAACGCAAAAAGCTGCTGGAAATATGCGATGCGGTCTATTGTGTGAGTGGCTACATACGCAACCGCTTTCTGGAAGGCATTGAACAGGAAGCACACGCTAAGGTGCATGTGATTTATAACGGCATCGAAGTACCGGATACGATGCCCGAAAAAGAAAAGACCATTACCTTTGTAGGCCGCATGACGGAGGGCAAGGGGGCATTGCTGCTGGCGCAGGCATTGCGCATCGCGCTGCCGCAATTGCCGGAGTGGAAAGCTGTGCTGATCGGCAGCAGGCGGCATGAAGTGGCCAAGCATTTGACACCGCATGAACTGCAGATCGCAGATATGCTGAAACCACTGGGAAAACAGGTGGAGATGACAGGATTCCTTTCGCATGAAGAGACAATGACGGTGTTTGGGAAATCGGCGATTGCCGTAGTCCCATCTGTTTGGCAGGAACCGTTCGGACGCACGGCGATTGAAGCGATGGCGGAAGGCTGTGCATTAATCAGTTCAGGGCGCGGCGGTTTGTATGAAGTAACCGGAGACGCGGCTCTTACACCGCAGGAATTGACGCCGCATTCACTGGCAACTTCTATAATGCAGCTTGCACAGGATGATACGGAGCGGCTACGCATGCAGACGGCAGGACGTGAGCGCGCCAGATATTTTTCCATTGCGCGCCGCACGCAACTGCTGGATAAGGTGAGACAATCGATACTTAAGGAGAAATATGAGGATGGTTAACAAACTCCTGAAACTTCCGTTATATCTAACAGCATTCTTTCCCATATTATTTCTGACTGGCACTGCATCGGCGGATATCGGCATGTCGCTCATTGCTATTTGCTTCCTGCTGCACTCATGGCTGGAGAAGGATTGGGCATGGACGAAAGCGCTGTGGGTACGCACGCTCGGCCTTTTATGGATTTATATGAACATACGCGGACTGTTCGCCGAGCAGCCTTCGGAAGCACTGCATCGCAGCCTTCCGTTTGTGCGCTATTTCGTCTTTGCGGCGGCGCTGGCTTACTGGACCTTGCGGGAAAAATGGGTGCATGAGACATTCCTGAAAGTGCTGGCTTCCGTGGTGCTGCTTTCCTCACTGGATGCCCTGCTGCAGTGGGTACACGGAACTGACTTGATCGGTATGCCTTATAAGATCGACAATAATCATATTCGCCTGACCGCGCCTTTCCGCATGCAGATTGTGGGCATTATGCTAGCCTGGCTTTCCTTGCCGGTATGCATGCTCTTTATTAAGAATAATGAGGGCAGGCTGAAGCTGGATTGGAAACTGCTTATTATACTGCCTGTGCTGGTGGCCATTGTGCTCTCCGGCGAGCGTATGGCGTTGTTGCTGACGGCGGCAGGCTGGCTGATGGCAGTGTTCATGCTGCCGGTGCGCAAGATCTATCCGCTGGCCGCAGTGATCGCAGGCATTGCAGCATTGGGAGCATTAGCCTATATGAGCCCGGTCACATTCAACCGCCAGATCGTTTCCACGGTGGAAACCTTGCAGAACTGGCAGCAAAGCCCATATGGTATATTGCTCACCAGCGACTTACGGGTTGCGCAGGTGAATCCGGTCTTCGGCATCGGCACCAATCATTTCCGCCTGGAATGTCCGAAATATTTTTCCGGTCCCTTGGCCTGTAATCTCCACCCGCATAATATCTATCTGGAGTGGTTTATAGAGCAGGGGTTCATAGGGTTCATCTTGTTCCTCACCTTTATTTACGCCCTCCTGCGCGCTTGCGTTAAAAACTGGCAGGTGGTGCAGCAGAATCCGGTCTGTATCGGCTTCCTGGTGGCCGTGCTGTTGCGCCTTTGGCCGCTGGCTTCCTCCACGGGTTTCTTTTCCCGCTGGGGCGCACCGCCTTTCTGGCTGGTGATTGGCGCATTATTAGTGTATATAACCGGCAACTTTAAACAAAATACATCTGAGACTTCCTTATGACTGTTGTTACCCGTTTCGCTCCCTCGCCAACCGGATTCCTGCATATCGGCAATGCCCGCACGGCGTTGTTCAGCTGGCTCTATGCTCATCATACGGGTGGGAAATTTCTGCTGCGTATCGAGGATACGGACCGCGAACGCTGGTCGCAGGCGGCAGTGGATGCTATCCATGAGGGGCTGGATTGGCTCGGCATTGTGCCGGATGGTGAGGTAGTCTACCAGTTCTCGCGTGCGGAACGTCACCGCGCGGTGGCACAGCAGTTGCTCTCGCAGGGCAAGGCCTATCACTGCTATGCAAGCCAGGAAGAGCTTGCGGCATTGCGTGAGCAGGGCAAACCTTATGACCGCCGCTGGCGTGACCGCAAACCGGAAGAAGCGCCTGCCGGTGTGAATCCCGTCATCCGCCTAAAATCGCCGCTGGAAGGCGAAGTAATCGTGCACGACCATGTGCGCGGTGAAATCCATGTGCCTGCCGCACAGCTGGAAGATCTCGTGATCCTGCGTTCTGACGGCACGCCGACCTATAACCTCGCCGTGGTAGTGGACGATCACGATATGGGCGTGACGCACGTAATTCGCGGTGAAGACCATATTACCAATGCCGCCAAACAGGTGCTAATATACGAACTCATGGGATGGGATGTGCCGGAATTCGCGCATGTTCCGCTTATACACGGACCGGACGGTGCGAAACTCAGCAAACGTCACGGCGCGCTGAGCGTGCGCGATTACCGCGATATGGGCTACCTGCCCGAAGCAATGCGCAATTACCTGCTGCGCCTGGGCTGGGCACATGGCGATGCGGAGATTATCAGCAGCGAACAGGCAGTCGAGTGGTTCGATCTTGATGGCATTGGCAAATCGGCTTCACGCTTTGACTTTGTAAAACTTGAAAACCTGAATGCCTATTATATCCGTGAGGCAGATGATGCCCGTTTGGTGGATCTGGTGATGCCGCTTATCCGCAGCAAAGTAACGGGTGTGGATGTAGACGCCGCCCGGAAAATATTGACTGCGGGCATGAGCGGCCTGAAGCAGCGCGCCAAGACCATCACTGAACTGGCCGAGAACGCAGCCTTCTATATAACGCCGCGTCCGCTGCCGCTGAATGATAAGGCCAAAGGATTGCTGAACGAAGAAGGCAAGTCAGTATTGAAAGAGCTGGTCTCGCTTTATGAAGCGGCGGATGCATGGGAAGAGGCAGGCTTGCAGGATATGGCGAAGGCTTATGCTGAACGCAAAGGCATCAAGCTCGGTGCGGTCGCACAGCCGCTGCGCGCGGCGCTTTCAGGTAGCAATATTTCACCGGGTGTATTTGAAGTAATGCGTGTGCTGGGGAAAGAAGAAAGCCTGAACCGAATCAGGGATGTATTGTAGTACTTAAGATAGCGCGACGCTAGCTCCGCGCGGCCGTGAATTCACATGATCGGCATGGGATGGCGCGGGCCCTCTGGCTAAAGGGTTATTCTGGGGCCGGTTCTTGATAGAGTCGAGTTCTACCCATTCTTCGGGACGTTCCTTACCTTTAATACCATATTGCTCCATAATGGATTTGCCGGGGGCGGCTTCTTCCGCCTGCTCGGGCGCAACCATACTGTCAATAGGAGGCAGTTCCTTACTGCGTGCGATAATCTCCTGCACTTTGGCGCTTGGTAATCCCATAGTGACGGAGGCAATGATATGCTTGACGGTATTGCGTTCGTCCGGTGACATCTGTGTATAATCAATTGGGCCTTCCTGCGCATGGCGGACGATAAATTTATTCGTATCTGCTGTGAAGCCATAATTCTTTTGGAGATCAGCTGCAGAGAGGGTTTCCAGGCTGTTGGCTATTACCGTGAAGATATTGCCCATATCGGAGCTGGTAAGCTGCTCACGCTGTTTAAAGATATCCGCCTTCTTCATGCCGGCTTTCATGAGCACGCCGGTCGGAAGAACAATGCTTGCCAGCGCCCGTTCATCCTTATCGCTCGATTTAACATGATTGGCGACATCGCCCAGTCCATAAACCTGGGTATTCAGGAATGCCTGTACATTAATGGTTGCGCTACGGGGAAGTATCTGGGTTTCCTTGACGAGCACTTCGTTGATTTTGTCCTGCGACACGAATTCAAGCTTGGTTTTGTCCAGCAGTTCTTCCTTGCCGATAATATTGATCAGAGAGAGGGGGCTCAGATCGCCGCGCACCAGATGCTGAGCAACGATATCGGCAACCTCTTTCATACTGTGGCTGGGAATTTCTCCACGGCCTTGCTCTTTCTGAAACTTCTGGAAAATATCTTTCACCTTGTCGGCAATCTGGCCGACTTTATGATCATCTATCTTCTGGCAATCCACACCTTCGGTGCGCATAAAATCAACCAGCTTGCGGACCATGCCGAGTGAAGTGCCATCAATTACTTTGAGTGGGTCCGGAGGTGCGGTAGTGGCCTTGATACTTTGTTCTAACGCGCCGGTGACAAGTGTACCGTACGTATCAAGCATCTTATGCGTCCGGATGCGAGCCTCCAGTTTATCGGAAGATGCGGAAACGCTGTCCTTATCCGCATTACCTTTGCGAGGAGAGGCTGACTGGTCACGAGCGATGTTTTGGCCCATTTCAGCTGTAACATTCTGCATAAGCGTTGAACTTAAGCCGGTGGTATTAATCATGAGATTGCGGCGTGTGGAGCTGTTAATGATGCCGCGCGCGCTGGCTACCATTTTATTGCCTGAGAAACCATTGTTAAATAAGCCGCTGCTGTTACCGGAAGCTTTATTAGCCTGTGCTATCGGAGCAAGCCAATTATTGAGAGTAGCATTCTGTTGACGGCCTTTTTTGCCAGTGCCGATAAACTCGCTGATATTTCTGAGATAGGGAAAGGTAAATTCAAAACCACGTCCCGTAAGTTCACCAATGCGTTGTGCCTGATCTGGGGGAGCGGAAAGTAATGAGCTGGCAAGGGCGGTGGTTCCTTTCGTCACAAAAGGCTTTGTCTTTTGTGTGATGCCCTGCATTATTCGGGGAAGAACAAAGTTTAGAGCGGATGCAAGAGTCGCAGGAACTTTAATCAGTCCGAAGATCTCTCCGTCCTGGTTAAGGAGCACTTTCTTAAGCTCTTCTTCGTCCTTTGTAAGTTTATCATCCGCCATAGAAATCTTATCCGCTTTCCAGCACAATTCCTCATTATTCATACTAGCACGGAATTGTTACAGAATTATGAATATTGGTGCTTTTTTGACGATTTTATTTTGCGGTGAAGTGAATTGACCTTACTATGGCAGACATGTAAAAAAGGCCGTTCAACCGTAGATTATCCGTTACCATCAGGGAAATAAGGAAACATCCCGCGTGTCTGATCATAGTAAAGAGGAAAAAGAGAAGAAAAGGAAAAAACGGCTATCGGACGTGCTGTTCCATATGCACGCGGCCCGGTTTGTAAAAAATGTCGACATTGGCACGCCGGAAACCCGAAAAGATAAAGTTACCCCCAAACGCAGCGAAGGCGTTATTCATGATGAAGAATGCGCTGAGAAGCTGGCTACCGTCTATAAAAGCATCGAACTCAGAAGGCGCGAGGCAAAGGACAGATGGAACCGTTTTGCAGGCACAAGCGGCGGCGGCGGCAGGGGACGGTAAGAAATCTCAAATAAATCCTAAAGAAAAAGCGCGGCCGGATGACCGCGCTTTCTCAATTTCAAAGAATCGATTTACTTAAGCTTTCGACCTTTTCTTCGCCTGGAACTGCTCTTCTTCCGTTGATCCATGCAAAGCGGTGATGGAGCTTTCGCCGCCGGAAATCACCATGGCAACCTGATCGAAATATCCCGTGCCGACTTCGCGCTGGTGCTTTGTGGCAGTATAGCCCAGTGCTTCATCTGCAAACTCTTTTTCCTGCAGGGTAACATACGCGCTCATACCTGTGCGCGCATAATTCCTTGCCAGCTCAAACATGCTGTAATTGAGCGCATGGAAACCTGCCAGTGTGACGAACTGGAATTTGTAGCCCATCTTACCCAGTTCTTCCTGGAACTTCTCAATCGTTTTGCCGTCGAGATTCTTTTTCCAGTTGAAGGACGGCGAGCAATTATAAGCCAGCAGCTTACCCGGGAATTTCTTATGAATGGCGTTGGCGAATTTCTCAGCTTCCTTAAGATCCGGCTTGGAGGTTTCACACCAGATGAGATCGGCATAAGGTGCATAAGCCAGGCCGCGGCTGATGGCTGCGTCAATGCCGCCCTTGAACTTGAAGAAGCCTTCCGAAGTACGTTCGCCCGTAACGAACTTGCGATCATTGGGATCGTTGTCTCCGGTGATGAGGAATGCCCCGTTTGCATCCGTACGCGCGACGAGAATGGTCGGTACGCCCATGACGTCTGCAGCCAGCCTTGCAGCAATGAGTTTCTGCACGGCTTCGCCCGTGTTGACGAGCACCTTGCCGCCCATATGGCCGCACTTCTTGGCGGAAGCAAGCTGGTCTTCAAAATGCACGCCTGCCGCGCCCGCTTCAATCATGGCTTTCATGAGTTCGAACGCATTCAGATTGCCGCCGAAACCGGCTTCCGCATCCGCAACGATAGGCTGGAACCAGTCGATGGAATTATCGCCTTCGCTGAACGCAATCTGATCGGCGCGCTGGAGCGTGTTGTTGATGCGCTTTACGACTTCCGGCACACTGCTGGCCGGATAAAGGCTCTGGTCCGGATACATATGGCCCGCATTGTTGGCGTCGGCAGCGACCTGCCATCCGCTTAAGTAAATGGCTTTCAGACCTGCACGGACCATCTGCATGCCCTGATTGCCGGTGAGCGCACCGAGCGCGCGCACGAACTTTTCCTTATGCAGATATTTCCAGAGTTTTTCTGCGCCCTTTTGTGCGATCGTGTATTCGATTTTTAGGCTGCCGCGCAGCTTCAGCACATCTTCCGGGCTGTAGGGGCGGGTAATGCCGGCAAAGCGCGCGGACTTCCATTCTTTCTTAAGTGCTTCAACGTCTTTGCGTAGGTCGATTTTAGCCATATGCGTTATCCCCGATGCATGGATGTTATAAGGTGCTGATGTTATAGCACTTTATAAACTGTTAAGCTACAAGATAGTGAGAGATTTTACATCGCTTCGAGCAGTTTCTTATCCAGCCCGTAATAAGCAGCCTTGGTGACAAAATTGGGACGAAGTCCCGTCGATTTGAATTCGCCGACCAACCTGCCGTTTTCATCTTCGCCCTGGAATTCAAAAGTGAACAGGTCCTGTGTGATAATCACATCGCCTTCCATGCCGACCAGCTCCGTCACATGGGTAATGCGTCGTACACCGTCGCGCATACGGCTGATCTGAACGATCAGGTTCACGGCGTTGCTGATCTGCGTGCGTACGGCTTTGCTCGGCAGGTTGATGCCCGCAAGGCCGATCATGTTTTCAAGGCGGGTCAGGGCCTCGCGCGGATTGTTGGCGTGCAACGTACCCATGGAGCCGTCATGGCCCGTGTTCATGGCTTGCAAAAGATCGATAGATTCCGCGCCGCGCACTTCGCCCAGGATAATGCGGTCAGGACGCATACGCAGCGCGTTCTTCACAAGATCGCGCATGGTGATTTCACCGTGCCCTTCAAGATTGGCCGGACGCGTTTCCAGCGGCACGACGTGCGGCTGCTGCAATTGTAATTCTGCGGCGTCTTCGATGGTGACGACACGTTCGCCATGATCGATCATCTGGGAGATGGCATTGAGCAGCGTGGTCTTGCCGGAGCCCGTACCGCCGGAGATAATGATATTAAGACGGCATGCACCCGCGATCTTCAGCACCTGGCAGACATTGGGCGAGATATTTCCCTGCGATGCCATGATGTCGAGCGTAATTTTCTTCTGCGAAAATTTACGGATGGAGATACTGCATCCTTTAATGGAAAGCGGCGGCGCAATCACGTTGACGCGGCTGCCGTCCAGCAGGCGGGCGTCGCAGATGGGGCTTGATTCGTCCACGCGGCGGCCTACGGCGGTCACGATACGTTGCGCGATGGAAAGCACATGCGGCTCGTCGCGGAATTTCACATCCGTTAATATGAGCTTGCCTTTTCGTTCCACGTAAACCTGATTGGCGCCGTTCACCATGATATCGGTCACGGCTTCATCGCGCAGCAATGGCTCCAGCGGCCCAAGGCCGAGCATGTCGTCCACAATCTGGTTGGCAAGAAATTGCTGTTCAAGCTGATTGATGAGCAGCTTCTGCTCCATCACGATTTCGCCGATCAGGTCGATAATCTGACGCTTCAAATCCTCGCGCGGCAGGCGCGATGCCGTCGTAAGATCGATTTGCTCCATCAGCAGCGAATAGATCTTTTCCTTGGTAGAAGAAATTTCAGGCGTAACGGGCGCTGCCGTAGGAGTAGGGGCCTTGATTTCAGGCGGAGTGAGCCGGTCGCCTGGCTCTGGGGGCTTGGCTTCTTGTGGTGTGGGAGCGGGAGCCGGAGAGGCAGGCGGTGGAGAAGGAGGAAGATCAGTACTGCGTCGGCCGAACGCCATTTACTTATCCTTCTTGAATAATGTGAACAAGCCGCTTTGCTTGCCCGGCAATTTTTCTCCCGGTTCCGCATGGGAGAAATGCATTGCCAGTGAATGCAGTATTTTCGTAGCGGGAAGATTCTGCGCGGTTTCCGCCAGCACTTCGCCTGCGGTCGCGGCGGCATGTGCATCCAGTACGAAAGGAATATTGAAAGCTACCTTGGCGCCGAGACCTTTTTCAAACTCGCTTTGCGGCATCTGGTGCTTGCCTGCAAGACCGATTTTGTTGGCAACGAATACCGGCGGTTTGATTTTTAGAACATTGCGGAAATATTCGAGATAGCGCAGTGACTCCCGAAGCCCTGCCATACTGTATTCGGTGACGCATACGACATGGTCGGCCTGTGTAATGGCGCGGCGTGTAAATGGATTGAGAACGCGTGGCAGGTCGATCACGATATGCGAGAATTTCGTGCGGCATTGTTTAAATAAACCTTCTGCGGCAGGTTCGCTCGTTACGATATTTTCTTCCAGCGGTTCTTCCGCGCTCATGAAGGAAAGATAATCGTCGACACGCACCATCACGCGATCCACGAAAAGACTGTCGATACGGTCGGGCTTTTCAAGCGCATCGCGTAAGCCACGGCCCGGTTCAAGATCGAGCGAGAGTGCTACGGTGCCGAACTGGGGGTCGAAATCCAGCAACGTGGTTTTATGATGCAGACGATTGGCGAGTATCCATGCCATATTCACGGCAACTGTCGTTGCGCCGACACCGCCGCGCGTACCGATAACAGTAATGATGTTGGATGCTTTCTTCGCTTCTTCGGGTTTGGCAGAATGGACGGGAGCGACATCTAATGCCTTCTGGTACGCTGCATTCAGCGCTGCAAGTGTGAAAGGTTTCAGCAGGTAGTTTGAAACGCCGATCTCTACGAGCCAGCAATAGAAAGAATATTCGTTCACCTTACCGGAAACGATGACCTTGATATTAGGATCGCATACATCCGCCAGCGCGTCGAGCGATGGGGAGACCGTCTCTGTGGTAGAACCGATATCTACGAACAGAACTTTCGGAGAAGGGGAAGATTTAAGGAATGTCGTAGCCGTATCAATATCGCCGGTATGCACAACGCTTTCCGGCCAGCCATTCGTGGTCGCGAATTGCTTCAGCAAAGCGAGGCTCTCCTGGTCGTTACTGAACGCCATGAATGGAGTCTGCGAGCCGTTGGAGCTAGAAGCGGTACTCATAACGCAAACCTCTTTTCCACAATCCTTTAGTCGGTTTCATTTCCATAGAAATTATCATAAAACCGTTACTATTTTATTAATGTTTATAACATCGCAGGACGCGGCGGCATAATAAGCAAAGCAATAGCCTGTCGGCCTGGGGTTACCGGCCCGACATGGAAGAAGTCACGTCCATCACCGGCAGCGCTTCCTGCGTTGCTTTCATATACCTGTCCAGCACGGCGCTTTCGCGGTCGCCCGAGCCCGTCATATCGCCATGGCCCATATGCAGATCGTCCGGATTGGCCACCTGCACGCTCAGATTATTGTAATAGGCGCAGCCGAATCCGCTGAACTCCGTATTCTGGTAATCATGGCTCGCATTGCTGCTCCAGTTGGGGCAGGCGTTAGACATTTTCTGTTCCGGCGCAGAGTCGCATCCGGTTGCCAGGATCGTCCATGCCGCAAGGACCAGTACAGATGATATGCGTTGCATAAATCCTCCCTTACTTCAATTGATAGCCAGCCGCGCCATGCAGGTGCGGAGCGTCTGCGTCGTGCGAGTATCCCGGCGGCATTTCCTTATAGAGCTTGCCCAGTAATATGCGTTCGAAGTCGCTGGAGAGCACAAGCCCTTCCGTCGGGTCGTGCAATGCCTTGGGATTATTCACCGCATCGACGATATAAGGTGTTACAATAATAACCAGTTCGGTCTGGTTGTTATGGAACTCACTGGAGCGGAACAACGTGCCGAGAATCGGCATGTCGCCCAGGAACGGGAACTTCGTAATATCGTTATTGCGGTCATTCTCGATTAACCCGGCGATAGCGAAGCTCTGGCCGCTGCCCAGTTCCACCGTTGTAGAGGCTTTACGTGTCTGCAGGGCAGGGATATTGAATCCGGCCGTGCTGACGGCGCCGGTCTGCGTCAGCGAGCTGACTTCCGGCGAAACGGTCAGGTTGATCCGGCTTTTGGACAACACCGACGGAACGAAACTCAGGCTCACGCCGTAAGGCTGGTAATTGATGGAAACCTGCGCAGAGGAACCCGTGCCGGTAACGATGGGAATCGGAATCTCACCGCCTGCGAGGAAGCTTGCCTTCTGGCCCGACTGGGTGGTCAGCGTCGGTTCAGCCAGTGTCGTGACGAGGCCGTTATTTTCCAGTGCGTCAATCACGCCGTTGATGCTGTTATGCGAGTCGCTGAATCCACCAAATAAGGATCCGACCGTACCGTCACGTACGAACGTAGCGGGCGTCGTAGAGTTGTCGATAAAGTTACGGTTATTAAATACACCGAAGGAGAAATTACCGGCGAGAGAAAGATTCTGAAGGCTGATACCGAACTGTTTCAGCACGGTACGGCTTACTTCGGCCACTTTCACTTTCAGCATGACCTGGTTGGAACCGAGCGGTCGCAGCATGTTGACAAGTGTCTGACCCTGTTTGACAAAGGGAGTCGCAATCTTGCGCACATCTTCAGCCTGCAGGGGAGAATCGACATCGCCTTTGACGACAAGCGCGCCACCGACAGACTGAACGCTGACCTGCGAATCGGGCAGCATTTCACGGATTTCCTTGCTCAGCCTGCTGAGATTATTCGTGACGTTGATCACGGCATGCAGAACTTCCGCGTCCTTGGAGTCCACGGCGAATACAGTCGTTTCACCGACTCCTTTACCGTTGACATAAATAAGGCTCGGAGAAATTACCTGTACGTCGGCAATCGTCGGATCGGCCGCGATGACGGAAGAAGCCGGTGAGGACAGGCGGATAAGCTTGCCCTTGCTGACCTCAATCGAATAATCCTGCTCAGGGAGGGTTTCATCCTTGCCGGAGGCATAGGACTGCGCTGCGTAAAACGGCAGGCAGGTTATGCACATGACCAGCAGCAGCTTGCGGATGGCGTTGCTCATTTGCTGTTCTCCTGAAAGTTCATTTGTTCGTTAGTACTGCCGTGATAGACGTTCACCTTGGTGGTGATGGAGCCTTTCTCGTCCAGAAGCCTGCTGACATCCAGATTGGTGGAATAATTACCTGGAGCGTCATGCGGCGCGTCCGGTGCACCGGCAGCTGTCGGAGCTTTCTGCGTGGCAAGACTGCGCAGGCTTACGGAAATCGTGCCGATGCTGATGGCGACATTGATCATCTCTGCCTGTTTCGGTGTGACTTCCAGCGTAAGGGTTTTCGGAATAACGGCTTTGTTGTCCGGGTTATTCAGCATCTGGTCAACCGCCAGCACGCGCAGATCCTTCAGGAAGGTTTCGCTCGCCAGTACGCCGTCAGGAATCTTATGTGTAAGGATCAGGTCCACATGGTCGCCGGGGAATACAAACCCTGCATTAGCCGAGATGGAATTCACTGCGATGGAAACAGCGCGCATGCCGGGAGTGAGCACGGCAGACATGAATCCGCCTTCATTGACGCGTACTACAGCAGTGGCGGTAATAGGTTCGCCCGCTGCAATATCATGACGCGCAACGGCGCCGTTGAAATCTTCAATGCGGTTAGCCTGCGGCGTGAGATAGGAGGGTGAAACACTGGCTTGTGGCCATTCTGCCCATTGCAGATCTTTATCGGCGCGGATGAAGCTGCCCGCGGCGATCGTCTGTGCCGCCACAAGTATCTTCGGTCCGGAAACAGTTTGAGTGGGGGCATTACGGTTATTGACCATAATGACCATGACCGCCGCGATGGCAACCGCCATAACCAGCAGTAAAAGTGTGCGCCCGTTCATAGAACTACTCGCCAATCATTTGTCCAAGAATTATTGGGGCAAAAAACCGGAGAACTTTGATCGCGTGTGGTCGTGTCATACGTGAGCGAAGCCCGGTCCGCCTCCACAAGACTATATACCCGCCATCCTTAATAAGTGGTTAAGAAGCCGTAATTAAAATTCGTCAAAATGCATTTTGCATAGCTGTGGCAATTATGCCGCAGTTAGCCGACAATGTTCTTAAGCCGTGAAACCGCCACCGGTGGAGAAAAGAGATACCCTTGAAAAAGATCCACACCTGCTTTCAGCAGTTCCGCATGCGTTTCTTCCGTTTCAACCCCCTCGGCGATGATGGTCGCGCCGGAGCTGTGCGCCATCGATACGAGCTCGGCAATCGTGCGCTGGGACTGCGCTTCAAGCGCCGAACGCACAAGATGGACATCGAGCTTGATAAAATCGGGGCGGACGGTTTCCAGAATCTTCTTTGCCATGGCGACGGAAGCAATATCGTCCATGGAAAGCAGGTAGCCATGTGAGCGGCAATAATCGAAAATGGATTTCAGGTGCGACATGTCGCGCGGCGTTTCGGACTGAGTAAAGTCCAGTACGATCTGCTTGGACGGCATACCATTGAATTTCGCGCTTTCGGAAAGCCCTTCAAGATATTTTTCCGGTCGGTGAATGAAGCCCGGAATCAGGTTGATGAAGAGAAAGCCTTCAAGATCGCTGGAAATAAAGGTGCGTATGGCTTTTAAATGCAGGTAACGGTCAAGCATATACTCCGCATTGAGATATTTGCTCGCTTCGATAATCTGTCCGCCGCCTACGGGTTTATCAGCGGTTTCAATACGGGCGAACGCTTCATGCCCGAACACTTTATTACGCTTGTCGAAAACCGGCTGCATATAGCATACAATACGGTCTTCCAGCATCGCTTCGCCAAGCCAAAGGCTGGAAGCGATTTTATCCAGTATATCAAATGACTTGCGAGTGTAACTGAATTCCTGCGGCTCGGGTTGGTTCTCGCCCGTCAGCAATGATACCTGCACCCCGTCTTTTACATTATGCTGCAGGATGGATTCTTTGACGTTTTTCCATGCATCTGCCCATGTTCCCGAGATCTTCATGACACATGCCCCGTCTCCTCCCGGCAGGCCCGCTAGTCCGTTATCGGTCAGAGATTGGCGGAATTCCGGCATATTCTCTGGTGGATAAACGGCAAGCCAATAGGTGGAGGACTGGTTATATGGCAGGTTGAAGGTAAACGGGATTTTATCAGCGTTCATGCGAGGCTCATGAGTGTGTACAGTTCCGATATCGCCGCCCGGGATGCTTCTGCCAGAGTGGGATCGCGCAGGTCCTTGAAACTGATTCTATCACGATAGTGTTTTTTAATCCACTGACAAAGCGTACTATATAGCGCATCGTTGAAAACGGCCCCGGGATGAACCGCTTTCAGCTCAGCGGATGTCAGAGGTACGCGCAGCCTCAGGCAGGCGGGGCCACCACCGTTTTGCATGCTTTCACGTAAATTAAGATAATGGACGGTTTTAATATGTCCATCTTCCACAAGCCGATCGAAACACCGCCGCGCCGCAGGGCTTTCTCCGCATTCGCTCGGGGCGATAACGGCCATTCCGCCTTCTGGAAGGCTAACAAGCTGGGAATTAAAGAAATAAGTGGAAACAGTCTCCGCCAGGCTCAGATCCTGTTCGCGGATCATGACAGGAGTGAAACCGGCTAGTGCATTGGTATCTAGGTTGTCATAAGCGGTTTCATGATAGACCATCAGGGTTTCATTGCTCATTGCGATCACATCATTATGGAAAACCCCGGCATCGATGGCGCGCGCGCTTTGACGCAAAAACAGGGTGCTGGCCGTTTCCAGTCCGTGCAGCCGCGCAACGGCCTGTGAGGCATGCAGAGACTGGCGCGCCGGGTATTTCGCGCTTTCGCCGCCATAGACAAATATCTCCAAACCCTTTGCACCATGCCCCTTGCAAAGGCGCATATGATTGGCGGCGCCCTCGTCGGAGAATACATGATGCGCGGGCAGGGGAGCATGATGGACGAAATGCGGCTCGGGAAATATTTTCTTTAAGTATTGGGCGGTTACAGCCGGTTCAATGGAGCGGTGAAACTTACTCGAGAGATTGGCCGGAGTAAAATGTGTCTTTCCATCTTCGGTATCCGCGGCGGGGGAAACGGTGGCGGCATTGGCCGTCCACATGGCGGAAGCGGAATAAATCGGATAGAGGATATCGTCTGGCACATCTTCAATTTTAGTGAATCCGAGCTGGTGCAGAATGTTCATCTCAGGGCGTGGATGGGGCGGCATGACAAGCTGGGGAATACCAAGATCATGCAGGAATTTCATCTTGTTAAGTCCCTGCAGCGCTGCCGCCATCGGGTGGGACTCGGAAAGCGCATGCCTTTCGGAAGCGACATTGCCGAAAGAAAGCCCGGCATAGTTATGAGTGGGGCCGACAAGGCCGTCTATATTAACTTCGATCGTATCCATCTTCAGGTCCTTAAGAGATTTAAAACCGTATTTTAGTAGTTATATACCATAATATTGAGAAAATGTAGTTATGTTGGTTGATTTTCCTGCCCCTGTGTGATAAATGGGCACCCTCTGTCATGGTGGCAGAGAAATTCACAGACAGGTCAGGGACGGTGCGGTGCATTGCCCCATCCGGTGCGTAAGCTTGGGTTTATGCGCTTGATTTGTCGAGGTTTAACCGGAAAATAAGGAATAAAGACTATGGCATTGCCAAAATTTACCATGAGCGAGCTGATTGAAGCTGGCGCGCACTTCGGACATAAAACCAAGCGTTGGAACCCCAAGATGGCTCCGTACCTCTTCGGCGTTCGCAACGGCCTGCATATCATCGACCTTCAGCAGACCGTTCCCATGCTGCACCGTGCACTCGTTGCCGTGCGTGAAGTGGTGGCTAAAAACGGCCGCGTACTGTTCGTAGGCACGAAGCGCCAGGCAGCTGACGTTGTCGCTGAAACCGCTAAGAGCTGCGGCCAGTATTACATCAACCAGCGTTGGCTGGGTGGCATGCTCACCAACTGGGGAACCATCCAGGCTTCGATCAAGCGCCTGCGCAAACTGGAAGAACTGCTCTCCCAGGAAGAAACCGGCCTGACCAAGAAAGAACTTTTGACGCTGACCCGCGATCATGAAAAGCTGGAAAAATCGCTCGGTGGTATCAAGGATATGGGTGGCCTGCCGGACCTCATCTTCATCATCGACACCAATAAAGAAGATCTGGCTGTTAAAGAAGCTGCTCGCCTGAACATCCCGGTGATCGGCATTCTCGACAGCAACTCCTCCCCGGACTTCATCACCTATCCTGTTCCGGCGAATGACGACGCAACCCGCGCTATCAAGCTGTACTGCCAGCTGATCGCAGAAGCGGCGATCGACGGCCTGAAAGAAAGCGTTGTTAAATCCGGCCGCGATATCGGCGCATCCGCTGAAGTGCCGTTTGCGAAGCCCGTAAACGATTCCGGCAAGAAGGAAGACAAAGCAGAAGCCAAGGACGCTGAAGACAAAAAGGGTAAGAAAGCTGAAAAAGCTGCTCCTGTTGTCGTAAAGAAGCAGGCGAAGCTCGTAGAAGCGGAAGAAGCTGAAGCGGAAGAAGGGGAAGAAAAAGCCCCGGCTAAAGCAAAAGCGGCAAAACCCGCTAAAGCTGCTCCCAAGGCGAAGAAGGCTTAATATGTATAGTGTAAAGGATAAGTAACATGAGCGATATCTCAGCATCTTCGATTAAAGAACTGCGCGAAATGACAGGCGCAGGCATGATGGACTGCAAAAAAGCGCTGACCGAAACCAAAGGTAACATGGAAGAAGCGGTGGACTGGCTGCGTAAAAAAGGTCTTGCTTCGGCTGCCAAGAAGTCCGGTCGCGTTGCGGCTGAAGGCCTCGTTGCAGTGGCAAGCACCGGCACCACCGGCGCTATCATCGAGCTGAATGCGGAAACCGACTTCGTTGCCCGCAACGACCAGTTCCAGGCACTGGCCAGGAGCATTGCGGAAACCGCGCTGACCTATGGTGACGACGTTGAAAAGCTGAAACAGGCGAAGGATGCGAAGTCCGGCGTGCAGGTTTCTGAACAGGTAGCTCAGTTGATCGGCACGATCGGTGAAAACATGAACCTGCGTCGTAGCGCGAAGCTGCAGGTAAGCAACGGCGTTGTTGCTACCTACATCCACAGCGCGACCGCTCCAGGTCTTGGAAAAATCGGCGTACTCGTTGCGCTGGAATCCACCGGTGACAAAGCGCAGCTCGAAGCACTCGGCAAGCAGATTGCGATGCATATCGCCGCTGCAAAGCCGGAAGCGCTCACCACGAAAGACGTGGATGCTTCCAAGCTCGAACGTGAACGCGCTGTGTTCAAGGAACAGGCGATGGCTTCCGGCAAACCAGCTGAAATCGCCGACAAGATGGTCGAAGGCCGTATCCGTAAGTACTACGAAGAAGTGGTGCTGCTGGAGCAGGTATTCGTCATCGACAATAAGAGCAAAATCTCTCAGGTCGTTGCCGATGCTGAAAAAACAGTCGGCGCTCCTGTAAAGCTCACCGCATTTACCCATTTCAAACTGGGTGAAGGCATTGAGAAGCAGGAAACTGACTTTGCCGCTGAAGTAGCTGCTGCTGCCGGTACGGGCGCTGCTGCTTAAGCTGAGGCTTTAAGATATGCATAGGGATTTCCTTGTGCAAAAATGAAGAGGGGGCGATGAACTCGCCCCCTTAACTATATGTAGAGATATGTACGGCACAAATCCCATACGCCAGCCGATACAAGGCGACGGCATGACGCTCAACGTTCAATCCATATTTGCGACGTTGCAGGGCGAGGGTATTTATGCGGGATGGCCTGCTGTTTTCGTCCGTCTCGGCGGCTGCAATCTCACCTGTAAGTTTTGCGATACCGAATTTGAAAGCTTTACTTCCATGACGCTGGATGCTGTGATGCAGCGCGTGAAAGAGCTTGCGCAAAAGGATGGAAAACGCATTCGCGGGCTGGTGGTGATCACAGGCGGCGAACCATTTTTGCAGCCCATAGGTAGATTATGCGAAGCGCTCGTCGCGGAAGGTTTCAAAGTGCAGATTGAAACGAACGGAACGCTTTACCGCGAACTTCCGCAGGAAGTGGATATTGTCTGCTCGCCTAAGAATAATGGCAAAGGCTATTTTCCGGTGAGACCGGATTTACTTGCACGTATAGGCGCATTCAAATTTATTATTTCGGCCCATAATCCAGATTACAGTGATATCGCCGAAGTGGGGCAGGCTGAAAGCGGAGTGCCGGTGTATGTGCAGCCGATGGATGAATACGATGCTGCGAAGAATGCGGCGAATCTACAGCGTGCAACAACGTTGGCGATGGAGAACGGCTATCGCCTTTCAGTGCAGCTGCATAAAATAACGGGAATCGAATGAACAAAAAAGCAGTATTGTTGCTAAGTGGCGGGCTGGATTCCGCAACGGCGCTCGCGATGGCGAAAGCGCAAGGGTTCGAGGTGTATGCGCTGAGCTTCCGCTACGGCCAGCGGCATGAAGTGGAACTGCGTGCGGCACAGCGCATTGCAAAAACACTCGGTGCAAAGGAACATAAGATCGCGGAAATCGACCTGCGCCTGTTTGGCGGCTCAGCGCTTACAGCTGACATCGACGTACCCAAGCATGATTCCGCAGAAGAAATTGGCGAAGGCATTCCTATCACCTATGTTCCGGCGCGTAACACGATCTTCTTGTCCTTCGCGCTCGCCTGGGCGGAAGTGCTGAAAGCCTATGATATTTTTATCGGTGTAAATGCTGTCGATTATAGCGGTTATCCTGACTGCAGGCCGGAATTCATTGCGAGCTTTGAAGATATGGCGAATAAGGCAACGGCTTATGCTCTGGAAGCCAACCGCCATATCACCATCCATACACCGCTGATTCACTTGACAAAGGCGCAGATCATCAAGGAAGGCCTGACGCTCGGTGTAGATTACGGCATGACCATCAGCTGCTATGATCCAAAGCTCGAAGGTAAAGGCTGCGGCCACTGCGACAGCTGTCTGCTACGTGCCAAGGGATTCCATGAAAACGCAATGACCGATCCGGGAGTATGATATGAGTAAGAAAAAAGAAAATCTGGGGTTGCTGGGTAACCAGGTGCGCGGATTTGCATCGCCGGAAGAGGCCGTGCTCGAAGTAGTAAAGAATCCGCATCCGGATGTGGACTACACTGTACGTTTCACCTGTCCGGAATTCACTTCCATCTGCCCAATCACAGGCCAGCCAGATTTTGCACACATCGTGATCGATTATGTGCCAGGCAAGACGCTCATCGAAAGCAAGGCACTGAAACTGTTCATGGGCTCGTTCCGCAACCACGGCGCATTCCACGAAGATTGCACGGTTTACATTGCAAAGCGTCTTATCAAAATCATGAAACCGAAATGGCTGCGCATTGCAGGTTACTGGTATCCGCGTGGTGGCATCCCGATCGATATTTTCTTCCAGCAGGGCAAACTCCCCGAAGGCGTCTGGGTGCCTGAAACAGGAGTAGCGCCGTATAAAGGCAGGGGCTAACAAGCGTCATCCCGCTGCCTGACAGCGGGATCTCTTTGCACTTGCATGAGATACCGCGATTAAATCGCGGTATGACAAAAATCTTTTAAGGAATATGAATTGCGGTCAGGAGACCGCATGCTTTAGTCGCCGAAGGCGTTAGGTTCATCGCGTAGGCAGGCCAGTAGGCCGAAGCGGGAACGAAACAATTTTATTTTAGATGCAATGCACACACTAGCGTGAACAGCCTGCGGGCGGTTTCGCTATCCATATTCACGCGTTCTGCCGTCAGATTGGTGAGCAGGTCCGCGCCTTCGTTATGCAGGCCACGGCGGCTCATATCGATGGCTTCAATCCTCTGCAGGTTACCACTTTTTACCGCGTCGAAATAGCTTTCGCAGATCAGGAAATAATCGCGGATCAGACTGCGAAACGGTGTAATGATAATGGGGACGACCACCGGCGTTGAAACGGCAGGGGAGGTGACGCTCAGCGTAATGCGGCTTTTGGCAGTGCCGAGTACAATATTATACGGGCCTTCAATATTGTTTCCGTCTGCATCTTTGACGATGAAATGATTCCACTCGATGAGGTCGTTGATGGCAACGTTGCGCTCATGCTCAATTTCATCGGTACGCCGCGTGATACTCGATTCGTCAACTTCTATGCTGGCAATGTAACTTGTGCTCATAACCGAAGCGTAACGGATAATGCATGTGCAGGCAACCCTTCCGTATCCGCAAGCAATGCCGCGTCCGCACCGATCTTTTTGACGGATGTTGCGTCACAGCCGATCAGCGACGTGCGCTTCAGGAAGTCGTAAACCGAAAGGCCGGAGGAGAAACGTGCCGTGCCTGAAGTCGGCAGCACATGTGAAGGTCCCGCAACATAATCACCCACAGCTTCGGGTGTATGGCGGCCAAGGAAAATAGCACCCGCATGGCGAATAAGTTTTGCAAGCGCGTCCGGATTTTCCACGGCAAGTTCCAGATGTTCCGGCGCTATGGCGTCTACAATCCGTGCAGCATCCTGCACCAGATCTTTAGCAATGATAATGGCGCCATACTGTTCCCACGATGCGCGGGCGATCTCTGCGCGCGGCAGAAGGAATAGTGCAGATTCTACCGCTTTCTCCACGGCGCTGGCAAACGCAGCATCGTCTGTGATCAGCACGGACTGTGCCATACGGTCATGCTCGGCCTGTGAAAGCAGGTCCGCGGCAATCCATTCGGGTTTATTCTGATTATCTGCTACGACGAGAATTTCAGAAGGGCCGGCAATCATATCGATGCCGACCTTGCCGAATACCTGGCGCTTGGCTTCGGCAACATAAGCATTGCCTGGGCCGACGATCTTATCGACCGGCGCAATGGTTTTAGTTCCGTAAGCAAGTGCGGCCACGGCCTGTGCGCCGCCGATACGGTAGATTTCCTGTATACCTGCAATACTCGCTGCCGCAAGCACAGCCGGATTAATTGCCCCATCGGGAGTAGGTACCACCATCACAAGGCGCTTCACGCCTGCTGTGATAGCAGGAACGGCATTCATCAGTACGGAACTGGGGTAGGAAGCCGTACCGCCGGGAACATAAAGCCCTACTGCATCGATGGCATTCCAGCGCCAGCCGAGACGCACACCTTCTGCGTCCGTATATTCCAGATTCGGTGGCAGCTGCTTTTCGTGATAGCTGCGGATGCGTTGCGCTGCATGTTCAAGCGCGGAGATGATGCTATTGCCGCATTTGGCACGTGCATCGCGAATCTCTGCGGCGCTGATGCGGATAGTTGCCGTACTGGGTTTGAACCGGTCGAACTGCTGCGTATACTGAATGAGCGCATTATCCCCTTCACTGCGGACTTTTTCGATGATGTCGCGTACGATAGCGCTGACATCGCGCTCAGTGGTTTCACGCAAATCCAGAAATTTGCGGAAAGCTTCGTCGAATCCATCTCCAGCCGTGTTGAGCTTATTAACCACCGACCGCCTCCCTGAATTTGCCGATCCATGCATTCATCTCTTCGCTACGGGTTTTGAACGCCGTGCGATTAACGATGAGGCGGGAAGAAACGTCGATAATCTTTTCCACTTCCACAAGCCCATTAGCCTTCAGCGTCGCGCCGCTGCTGACCAGATCCACAATATGCTGGCACAGGCCGAGTTTCGGCGCGAGTTCCATGGCGCCGGAAAGCTTGACGCATTCTGCCTGCACGCCGCGCTGCGCAAAATAGCTGCTGGTAATATGCGGATATTTCGTGGCGATGCGGATATGGCTCCAGCGCGTGGGGTCGTCATCACGCGCGTTTTCTGCGAGTTCTGCAACGGACAGGCGGCACTTGCCGATACCCAGATCGAGCGGGGCATAAATATCGGGAAAATCGAACTCCATCAGCACATCGCTGCCTGCAACGCCAAGATGCGCCGCACCGAATGCAACGAAGGTCGCTACATCAAAACTGCGCACGCGTATGATGGAAAGTCCCGCGATATTCGTGGTGAACTGAAGCTTGCGGCTGCCGTCATTGAAGAAATCCGCTTCCGGTTCGATCCCGGCGCGCTTCAGTAGCGGCTGAAGCTCTTCCAGAATGCGGCCTTTGGGCACGGCAAGAATAGTGTTGTCCGTCGTCATTATTTGATCCGCTCGATTTGCGCACCGCAGGCCGACAGCTTTTCTTCCAGCCGTTCATAGCCGCGGTCCAGGTGGTAAACGCGGTTGATGATCGTATCGCTTCTGGCGGCGAGCGCTGCGATAACGAGTGATACCGAAGCACGCAGGTCCGTCGCCATCACTTCGGCCCCCATAAGGCGCGGTGTGCCGCGAATCATGGCCGATGCGCCGTGCACGTTGATGCGTGCGCCCATGCGCATAAGTTCAGGCACATGCATGAAACGATTTTCAAAAATCGTTTCGGTAATCATGGAAGCGCCTTCGGCTACCGTCATCAATGCCATGATCTGCGCCTGCATATCCGTCGGGAAACCGGGATAAGGCTGCGTCATGACGTCAACACCGTGCAGGCCGTTCTTGCGTGCGACCAGCACACCATTTTCAGTCGGGGAAATAACCACTCCGGCTTCGGAGAATTTTTCCACGGTCGAGCCGAGAATATCCAGATGGATGCCCAGAAGTTCTACACTCCCACCGGTAATCGCTGCAGCTGCGGCATAAGTACCTGCCTCAATACGGTCGGCAATCACGCGATGTTGCGCAGCGTAAAGCGTCTGTACGCCCTGAATCGTAAGCGTATCCGTGCCGATGCCATCAATATGTGCGCCCATTTTAACGAGGCAGTGCGCAAGATCGCTGACTTCGGGTTCGCGCGCGGCATTGCGAAGGATGGTTTCGCCGTCCGCAAGCGCAGCGGCCATCAGGAGATTTTCCGTTCCTGTCACCGTAACGGTATCGAACGTGATATCCGCGCCGCGCAGGCGGCCTTTAACATGCGCATTGATGTAACCATCCGCAAGCTCAATCATCGCGCCCATCTGCTCCAGCGCTTTAAGATGCAGATCGATCGGACGCGTGCCAATGGAACAGCCGCCCGGCAGCGAAACTTTCGCCTGGCCGAAACGGGCGAGCAGGGGGCCGAGCACCAGCACGGAGGCGCGCATCGTGCGCACAAGATCATAAGGTGCGGTGAAATTATTAACGGCAGCGGCATTAAGCCCCAGCGTGCGCCCGAAACCGAGCGCGCCAGTTGCTTTTTCATCCATATGCAGTGTCACGCCGTGCTGGACGAGCAGGTTCGCCATCGTCACCACATCGGCAAGGTAGGGAATATTGGAGAGCTTCAGTTCCTGTTCGCTCAGAAGACAGGCGGCCATCAGCGGCAACGCGGCGTTCTTCGCGCCACTGATAGGAATGACGCCATTGAGCGTTTTACCGCCGCGTATACGTATCTTATCCATTAATCATCTCTAAAAATCGTCGGGAATCTCGTCCACCGTTATAGTGAAGAAATCTGCCCAAATCAATGCGATTTGTTACCGTTTTGGTATGCCTTTTCGTGCCAGTTCATCGGCGCGCTCATTAAGCGGATCGCCGTTATGACCTTTGACCCAGTGCCACTGCACATCGTGCTTACGGGCGGCTTCATCCAGTAACTGCCAGAGATCGGCGTTTTTGACGGGTTTTTTGTCCGCTGTGCGCCAGTTGTTCTTTTTCCATCCGAAAATCCAGCCGGTTATACCCTGGCGGACGTAATTGCTGTCCGTATAAAGGTTAACTTTGCAGGGTTTTTTGAGTGAATTAAGCGCCTCAATGGCTGCCATAAGCTCCATGCGGTTATTGGTGGTTTCCGCTTCACCGCCGGAAAGTTCTTTTTCCCTGTCATTATAAAGCATGACGGCACCCCAGCCGCCGGGACCGGGATTGCCCGAACATGCGCCGTCCGTGTAAATCGTCACAAGAGGAAGGGAAGCCTCGCTCATGCGTGCCCGCCAGACTTTTGCAACAGGGCCAGAAATGCGCCGGCGGCACGAATATCTTCCAGTAGCTTTTCCATGCGGGCTTCTTTCTCGTCGTCCACTCCCCACTGGGCGGTTTCAAAACTTTCTTCCAGATGGCTCGCCTGAAAGGCGCGATCCGCATCCAGCACCCCTTCAAGAAAAGCCAGGGCGATCACAATAGAAGAAAGCGGTTTGACAACGCTGGCGAGTACAGCCAGATGCCATATGTCATATTGCCGCAAATGTGCTTCCAGCTTCGAGCGATTTTCGGGAGGCTGGGGGATAGGCATGATGCCATCCGTGATCTGCAACTGGAGCGAAAGCGTGTTCTTTGCCCATCGTACCAGCGGATCGAGAATATCTTGCTGCAATGCGGAAAGTTCAGGAATATTGCCGGCGCGGTAGCAGATCTGGTCCGTATCGCAATAGGCAAGAATATCATCTACTAGCTGCGGTCTTTGATGCGATGCAATATCAATGGCGATGCAGGCGATCTGCGTGAGCGGCATCAGCTCTTTACGCGGTGTATTACCCTGGGCACGCCATTCCTGGGCTACCATATCCGCAAGTGTGGCATTCGGCAGAGCCAGTGTCCTGCCGCGCGGTGTCATCAACGGCTTGCCGTCACATAATAATGTCAAATTCTCGACTGAAATCTTTTTCATTGTTCTTAGCTACCACTCCTGTTTATTATGGCAACCGGAAAGGTAACCCCTATGGCTAAAATTGATCCTGAAAATACGATTGCGTTCATGGGCGTCGCGGGAGCGAATGCCGATCTGGCATGCCGCCAGAAATATCCCTATATGCAGACGCTTTCCTGCGCCTCGTTTGAAGATGTCTTTCAGGCGGTGAGCCAGGGCAAGGCAAAGTTTGGCATGATCCCGATTGAAAATTCCCACGCGGGCCGCGTGGCGGAAATCCATCAGATCCTGCCGAAAACGGATTTGCGGATCGTGGCGGAGCATTTCCAGCGTATCGAGCATTTCCTGCTCGCCCCCAAAGGCGCAAGCCTCTCCACCGTTAAGGAAGTTTACTCACATCCGCAGGCACTGATGCAATGCCGCGATCATTTGCGTAAATTGGGACTGGAACCGCACTCTTATTCCAACACGGCCAAGGCGGCAGCGGATGTCGCCCAGTGGAATGATCCGTCAAAGGCAGCTATTGCTTCCACGTTGGCGGCGGAGCTTTACGGACTGCAATGCCTTAAAGAGCATATCGAGGATTCCAAGGATAACGTCACCGTGTTTGTGACGCTTGCGCGTGAGCCGGTGGAACTGGATACGGCCACCAAGGTTTTAACGACAATGCTGTTCACAGTGCGCAATATTCCGGCGGCGCTTTATAAAGCGCTTGGCGGTTTTGCGACCAACAGCATTAATATGATTAAGCTGGAAAGCTATATACCGGGCGGCATCTCCGCCGCCGCGCAGTTCTTCCTGACCGTGGAAGGGCACCCGGACGACCGCCTGATGCGTCTGGCGCTGGAAGAGCTGAAGTTCTTTTGTGAGGAAGTCAGCATCATAGGTGTCTATAACGCCGATGCCGAAAGGTATAAATAATATGCTCAAGAAAATAGCCGTGACGCTGCTGACGCTCACGGTTGCGGCTTCCATAAGCAATCCGGCTTTCGCACGCCGCAGTAGCTCAGGCCATAGCAGCAGCGGACATCACAGCTCCTCGCACCGCTCTTCCGGACATGCTAAGAAGGTCAAATACGAACCGTATAAAAGTCCGCAAAGATATAAAGTAAGGCATTGCAAGAAAGCAGGGTGCTATAAAAAGCATCCCGAGGGCAGCTATCTCGTTTATCCAAAATAATCCGGCGTATGTTTTCGGGGCCTGGCGTGTGCCGGGATCAGGTCAGGCCACCAGTTTTTTTATGATATTCGTGGTGCTGTAACCTTCTTTCAAAGGCACCAGAACCACTTCTCCACCATAACTTTCCACCAGTTCGTGACCGACAACCTGGTGCTTCTGGTAATCTGCGCCTTTGGCAAGCACATCAGGGCGCAGGGCTTCCAAGAGCCGCATAGGCGTGTCTTCGCCAAAGATCACCACCATATCGACCACGGAGAGCGAGGCCAGCAGCAATGCGCGCTCCATTTCGCTGTTTACCGGCCTGCTTTCACCTTTAAGGCGTTTGACGGAAGCGTCGCTGTTGAGAGCCACGATCAGCCGGTCGCAATGGCTTTTCGTGCGGTTGAGAATCGCAAGATGACCGGAATGGATAAGATCGAAACAGCCGTTCGTGAAGCCAACTTTACGCCCCTCGCGCTTCCACTTCTCCACTTGGACGATAGCATCTTCCAGCATGAGAATCTTATGCGTGCCGCCGGTCTTTTCCTGCACGAATAACTCGGTCTTGAGATCCTGCGCGGCAATAGTAGCAGTGCCAAGCTTACCCACCACAACGCCTGCGGCAGTGTTGGCGAGGATTGCGGAATCCAGCAATGGCATGCCTGAAGCGATGCCGAGCGCCAGCGTGGCAATGGCGGTATCGCCTGCGCCGGAGACGTCGAACACTTCATGGGCCCGTGCCGGAATATGATGCACATTACCGTCGCGGCTGACGAGCGACATGCCGTCCTTGCTGCGTGTGACCAGGATATGCTCAAGGTCATGCGACTGGATCAACGCCTTTGCTGCGCTAATAATATCGGCTTCGTTCTTGAGCTCGCGATGAGCGGCAACGGAAAGCTCGTGAAGGTTCGGGCTGATGAGCGTTGCACCGGCATAAACGCCGAAGTCACGCGATTTCGGATCGACGATCACCGGTTTATTCTTCGCTTTGGCTGCGGAAATAATACCCTGCAGTACCGCACGCGTGAGCAGGCCTTTGCCGTAATCGGAGAGGATGATAGCATCCACATTATCAAGCTCGCTTGCCACGGCGTCCAGCACACGGCGCTCCGTATCCTCGCTGATGGCGCTCACCACCTCTTTATCCGCGCGAAGTACCTGGTGCGATCCGGCGACGTAGCGAGTCTTGGTCGTTGTCAGGCGGTTGCTTTCGGTCAGCATATAGGGCAGTACATTGCGTTCCTGACCGATCATGGATGCGATATCATGACCGACCTTGTCGTGGCCGATAACCGAAACCAGCACCGTGTTCGCGCCAAGTGATACGATGTTACGCATCACGTTACCCGCCCCGCCGAGCATGGTCTTTTCTTCCTTAATACCGAAAACGGGAATCGGCGCTTCCGGCGAAATTCTTTCCACGACGCCGTACACAAACTGGTCGAGCATGATATCGCCGACGCAGAGAATGCGGATCTTGCCGAAATTATCGACGACGGAATTATAATAATCGGACATCGAAATACCCCTTTGAAGTTGCGGGTTTTATACATGAACCAGCTGCCGGCGGCAACTAATATCACTAAATTTGGAATATTATTGTTGTTATACAGTATTTTGATGTGCTTTGCCTGATATTTTTGCGCCTAATGTTTTTGCCTGAGGGAAAAACTGGCTGTTTGTGTATTATGGCAGAAATTTCATATTTGCAGAGTTGAATGTGTATATTGGAAATGTTACCCTTAAGTGAATTTGCTCGCACTTTTAAGGTTATATCTATGTTGTTGAGAGTGTGAGCATAGGCTTGGCGCAATATACGATGCGCTAAGTACCTACAACTCCCACGAAGGGGGGGTATTATGCTGGGAACAGCAAGGAAGTTTGCCATAAGAATGGCAAGCCAAGTGCTGTGTTTCGTCTGCTTCAATGGCTTGGATGAAGCGCAGCGGTGCAAAAAAACAAGCGCCTGCATTGAGGCAGGTGCAGGTACGCCGTATCACCACCTAGACTGCTGCCCGTTCTAGTAAAAATGGCACTGGATCATCCTTTCAGGGGATTGTTAGGTGCCATTTGGGCAGCAGTAGATTTTAAAACGCAATGCACTCACAAGTGCCAAATTATATAGCGCTAATTTTCCTTTATAGCCGATTTTGCCTTGGCAAGCGCTTTGCCGCGCCCGGAAAGCGAAGGATTATGCATGAAATAATCATGTGCCGAGAAACTCTTTTCGTTGTGCGGTGTTTTAATGTATTCCCCTGAAGGTTGCAGTGACCATGAGTTTTTATGGTCGTTCAGGTTAGCCACCATGATCTGCCCCATGATCTGGCTGTGCACGGTGGGGTTCTCAATTGGCATCATCGCCTCAACGCGCCAATCGAAATTACGCGGCATCCAGTCGGCGGAGGAGAGATAAACCTTGGCGTCTGGGGAAGGCATGGGGTTGCCGCCGGAGAAACAGAAAATGCGCGCATGTTCCAGAAAACGCCCGATCACGCTTTTCACACGAATATTTTCTGAGAGGCCTGGAACGCCTGGACGCAGGCAGCAGATACCGCGCACAACCAGGTCGATTTGCACTTTGTGCTGTGATGCATTATAGAGCGCTTCAATAATCTCCGGGTCGACCAGCGCATTCATCTTTGCCCAGATAGCGGCAGGTTTTCCGGCTTTTGCGTGCTCCACCTCATCTGCAATCAGCTTCAGCAGCTTCTTGCGCATATCGGTGGGCGCAATAATCATCTTTTTCAATGACTGCGGCGGCGCATACCCCGTCAGGAAGTTAAAGATCTGTGCCACGTCATGACAAATAACCTTATCGCAGGTAAACAGCGATAAATCCGTGTAAATCTTGGCCGTAGCGGGGTGATAGTTGCCGGTGCCGAAATGCACGTAAGAACGCAGTTTGCCTTCCACATGGCGCGTGACGAACGACATTTTGCAATGCGTTTTCAGATGCACGAAACCGTAGACCACCTGTGCACCTGCGCGTTCCAGGTCGCGCGCCCATTTGATATTAGCTTCCTCATCGAAGCGGGCTTTGAGCTCCACCACCGCCGTGACTGACTTACCGGCTTCTGCCGCTTCGATCAGCGCCTGTACAATAGGGGAATCCTGGCTCGTGCGGTAAAGCGTCTGCTTGATGGAAACCACGTCCTTGTCGGCAGCAGCCTGGCGCAGAAACTGTACGACAACATCAAAACTTTCGAACGGATGGTGTACGACCATGTCCTTGGCTTCAATAGCGGCAAAATAATCACCGCCGAAGTCCGTAATGCGTTCCGGGAAACGCACGGTATATTGGGTGTATTTCAGGTCCGGGCGGGGAAGCGCATAGATTTCTGACAGGTTCGAAAGACCAATCATGCCTTGTGAAGAGACGATATCGGCTGATTCCACCTGCATTTGGGTCAGGATGAACTGTTTAAGATTTTCAGGTGTTCCTGAAGCGATTTTGATGCGGATAACACGACCGCGTTTACGGCGTTTTACGGCTCTTTCAAAATAGCGCACAAGGTCGTCACCTTCGTCCGCTACGTCCAGATCGGAATCGCGCACAATGCGCAGCAATGTGGAAGCCAGCCGTTCAGAACGGGGAAATAACTCTTTGAAATTCAGTTCAATAAGGTCTTCCAGCCGGATCAGGCGAATATGATGCGGATGCTTTTTGTTTGAAGGAGGTAGTTGAATGAAGCGTGCCAGTTTTTGCGGGAATGGCACCACGGCAATCTGCTCCGTTTTCTTCTTGGCGCCGCGCGCAAGCAGGAAGAGCTGGGCCAGCCCCAGATTAGGCAGGAAAGGGAAGGGATGCGCCGGGTCGATGGCGATAGGCGTGAGTACCGGAAATATATTTTCCAGGAAGTGCTTCTTCAGCCAGTTGATTTCACTGGTGGAAAGTTCGTTCAGGTCGGTAATGCGGATATGGTGTCCGGTTAGCTCTTCCTGCAGTTCTTTCCATATTTTCTGCTGCACTGTGGTGATGTTATGGATTTCATTGTTGATCTTCGCCAGCTGCTCGGCGGTCGTAAGCCCGTCATCACTCACCAGCGAGGACTGGGCACGGATATGATCCATGAGCCCCGCCACCCTGACCATAATGAACTCATCAAGGTTTTTGGAAGAAATCGACAGGAAATTGACGCGCTCGAGGATCGGGTTTTCCTTGTTTGCAGCCTGCTCAAGCACGCGGGAATTGAAGGCAAGCCAGGAGAGCTCGCGATTGAGAAAAAGGGCCTGCGGTTCAGAGCGGTTATGCGACATAAATCCTATGTTTAGATACCTAGCTTATGCTATATATAACATAATCTTGTAAGGCTTGCGAGTCCAGTATCTTATGAGAAATAAAGCTAAAGTGTCATATAAAATTCATAAATAGAAGGTTGCCTAAACCGCACTTAGGCATAAAATGCTTGCGTCTTGCCTGTTCAGTTGTCGGAAACTTAAGTTGTTTCCCTGAACGGCTATAGCCAGCATGCATATACGTTGCCTGCGGCTTCGTTTGTGTCTTGCTGACCGAAACAAGACTAGGCCCCCTTGTCCAGAACGATTTGGGAAGGGAGGTGTGCGTGCAATGTTGAAACGGATTATTGCATCTATTCTGCGTCCGCGTTTGCCCGGATGGACTTGCATCTGTGGCAAAGTAAACTCTGACGCAGCAATGAGCTGCACGAGCTGCGGCCGATAATGAATAATGAAACGGCGGATCAGTACCAGGCCGGCGTTTCAGCGGTGGCTCCTTGGTCGTCTCCTGAGGGGGATGTGCCAAGGGGTCATCTGCTAAAAGATGCTGCTGGTAAGAACCCAAGATTGTTGAACAGTGCGCTTGACACCGGGAAGCTTTGCCCTTAGAGTCCGCAAAATTCGACGGAGTACACCCCTAAATGTTAAGAGAGAATAACGAACTGCCTTCACATATGAACGCAGCCTTGTTGCTTGCGGACGGAACAATATTTTATGGAAAGGCGCTGGGCGCCGCCGGAACGGTTTTCGGGGAAATTTGCTTCAATACAGCAATGACCGGTTACCAGGAAATCATGACGGATCCTTCCTATAATGGCCAGATCGTTACTTTTACTTTCCCCCATATCGGCAATGTCGGTTGCAACGCGCAGGATATAGAAAGCGATTCCGGCAGGCATCTCGGAGCATGCGGGCTTGTAGTGCGCCAGGGGATCACGGAACCCTCCAACTACCGTGCTACGCTGCATTTCGACGACTGGCTGATTAAAAAGAAAATTACGGGTATCAGTGGAGTGGATACGCGCGCGCTGACCCGTCATATCCGCAAGAACGGTGCGCAGAATGTAGCGATTATAGCAGGCTCAGAACCGCTCAGTATGCAGAAACTGCAGCAGGCATATGAAGAACTGAAACGCCATCCTTCACTTAAAGGTATGGAACTGGCGAAGAAAGTGACGGTTGCAAAACCGTACGAATGGATCGAACCGCGCCTCCTGCTGACGGGCAGCAAACCGCAGACCATCAAACATCATGTGGTGGCGGTCGATTACGGTGAGAAGCTCAATATTCTGCGCTGTCTGGCAAGCCTGGGCTGCAAGATAACAGTTGTTCCGGCGGAAACGTCGGCGGAAGAAATTCTGGCGCTGAAGCCGGATGGCGTGTTCCTGTCCAACGGTCCCGGCGATCCGGCAGCGACCGGCCAGTATGCGGTTCCGGTGATTCGTAAGCTTGTGGATTCCGGCCTTCCGGTGTTCGGTATATGTCTGGGTCATCAGATGCTGGCGCTGGCGCTCGGGGGCAAGACGGAAAAGATGCATCAGGGCCATCGTGGCGCAAACCATCCAGTAAAACATCTGGAAACGGGCAAAGTTGAAATCACCAGCCAGAACCACGGCTTTGTGGTGAGCGAAGATCTGCCGCCGGAACTAGAAGTGACGCACCGCTCGCTATTTGACGGCACAATCCAGGGACTGAAGCATAAGAGCAAACCGGTTTTCTGTGTCCAGGGCCACCCGGAAGCTTCCCCAGGGCCGCATGATAGCCTGTACCTGTTCGAGAAGTTTGTGGGAATGATGAATAATGCGTAGAGAGGCATTCTATATAGCATTTATTCTACTGCTGACGGGTTGCCAGCAAGCTACGAGCATGCGTTTAAATGCTCAGAAACCAGAACAATATAAAGTAGTTTTTAAAGAGCCGGATTCCACTACACAGCCCGCAGAAGTGCTGGAATATATGACAGAAGAGTCTAGGAGGGTATGTCCTAATGGCTTCGATAAAAAAGCAGATGATACGGATGTAGAAGATACGTTCGGCGGATTGAATGTAATCCATACATGGAAAATAGAATGTCTGTGATGGGTGATGTAAGTGTTGTCATGATGGATAAACGGATAAGGTCGTAGAAATGCCAAAAAGAAGTGATATAAAATCCATTTTGATTATTGGTGCGGGTCCCATCATTATCGGTCAGGCCTGTGAATTTGACTATTCCGGCACCCAGGCCTGTAAAACGCTGAAAGCGGAAGGTTACCGCGTCATTCTCGTCAATTCCAATCCGGCGACCATCATGACGGACCCGGAGCTGGCGGACGCAACCTATATTGAACCGATCACCCCGGAATTCGTAGCCAAGATTATTGAAAAAGAACGCCCCGACGCATTGCTGCCGACCATGGGTGGCCAGACCGCGCTTAACTGTGCAAAAGCGCTTGCAGAAAACGGCACGTTGAAAAAATTCGGCGTTGAGATGATCGGTGCTAAGCTCGAATCCATTGATAAAGCGGAAAACCGCCAGCTCTTCAATGAAGCGATGGAACGCATCGGTCTGAACGTAGCGAAGAATGCCGTTGTGCATACGCTCGAAGAAGCAAAGAAAATCCTGCCGCATGTCGGCCTGCCTGCAATCATTCGTCCGTCCTTCACCATGGGCGGCACGGGCGGTGGCATCGCTTATACGGAAGAAGAGTTCGAGCAGATTGTCACGAGCGGTCTGGATGCATCGCCGACCACGGAAGTACTGATTGATGAATCATTGCTCGGCTGGAAAGAATACGAGATGGAAGTGGTGCGCGACAAAGCGGACAACTGCATCATCATCTGCTCTATTGAAAACGTGGATCCGATGGGCGTGCATACGGGTGACTCCATTACGGTGGCTCCGGCGCTTACACTCACGGACAAGGAATACCAGATCATGCGTGACGCATCGCTCGCGGTGCTGCGTGAAATCGGCGTGGATACGGGCGGCTCGAACGTGCAGTTCGCGGTGAACCCAGCCAATGGCCGCATGGTGGTGATCGAGATGAACCCGCGCGTGTCGCGCTCCTCGGCACTGGCTTCCAAGGCAACGGGCTTCCCGATTGCAAAAGTCGCGGCAAAACTCGCAGTGGGCTACACGCTCGACGAAATCCTCAATGACGTCACCAAAGTAACGCCTGCGTCCTTCGAGCCTTCGATCGATTATGTCGTGACCAAAATCCCGCGCTTTACGTTCGAGAAATTCCCGGGCACGGACCCCACGCTGACCACCGCAATGAAATCCGTGGGCGAAGCAATGGCAATCGGTCGTTCCTTCCAGGAGTCGATGCAGAAAGCACTGCGTTCGCTGGAAACCGGCCTGACCGGCTTAAACGACCGTCCGGGCACGCTGGAAGATCTGCGTAAATCCATGGCGATCCCGACCCCGGAACGTATCTTGCAGATTGCGCAGGCGCTGCGTCTGGGCATGAGCGAAAAGGAAGTGCATGAGATCACCAAATACGATCCGTGGTTTGTCGAACAGCTTGCGGAAATTGTAGCGGCAGAAGAGAAACTCAAAGCTCTGATCGCGCAGAAAAATACTCCGGAGCAAGCTCTCATTGCATTGAGCAACGAAGGAATCTACCTGAAACAACAGGGATTCAGCGATGCCCGTATAGCAGAGCTTTGCGGCTGCCAGGCAAAGGATATCGCAGCGCTGCGTAACAAATACAATATTCATCCCGTCTATAAGCGTGTGGATACCTGTGCGGCGGAATTCGAATCCGTTACGCCTTATATGTATTCCACATACGAAGCGCCGAGCGGCAATATTGTGCAAGGCAAAGCAGGCTTGACCAGTTGCGAATCCAATCCGACCGGACGCACGAAAGTGGTGATTCTCGGCGGCGGACCGAACCGCATCGGGCAGGGGATCGAGTTCGACTATTGCTGCGTCCATGCGGCATATGCGTTGAAGGATGCCGGTTTTGAAACCATCATGATCAACTGCAACCCCGAAACGGTTTCGACGGACTATGACACATCCGACCGCCTGTATTTCGAGCCGCTGACAGCAGAAGACGTGATCGCGATTGTCCGCAAGGAACAGGAAAACGGCAAGCTGCTCGGCGTAATCGTGCAGTTCGGTGGCCAGACGCCGCTGAAGCTCGCCAAGCATCTGGAAGAGGCAGGCATACCGATCATCGGCACCTCACCCGATTCGATCGATCTTGCGGAAGACCGCGAGCGTTTCCAGCAATTGCTGCATAAATTGGGCCTGCGCCAGCCTGCCAACCATATCTGCCATTCCGCCGCTGAAGTGGTGGAGCAGGCGCAGAAGATCGGTTACCCGGTTGTGGTGCGTCCGTCTTATGTTCTGGGCGGCCGTGCAATGGCGATTGTGCATGACGCTGAAACACTGAAAAAATATACGCAGGAAATTATCCATTCGTTTGGCGACGGTCCGATCCTGATCGACGGTTATCTGAAAGACGCCATCGAAATGGATGTGGATGCGCTGGCGGACGGCAAGGATGTCTATGTCTCCGGCATCATGGAGCATATCGAGGAAGCGGGTATCCATTCCGGTGACTCTGCCTGCTCGCTGCCGGCTTATTCTGTTTCTTCCGCAGTGTTAGAAGAAATTGAGGCGCAGACCATCGCGCTGGCAAAGGAATTGAAGGTTGTCGGCCTGATGAACGTGCAGTTCGCGGTCAAAGACGATGTTATCTATATTCTGGAAGTAAACCCGCGCGCATCCCGTACTGTGCCGTTTGTTGCGAAGGCAACGGGCGTTTCGGTGGCCAAGCTTGCTGCCCGTATCATGGCAGGTGAAACCTTGCGAAAGGTCATGAAAGATGCGGGAGTCCATGCCGATGCCGCAGGCGATGAAATTGTACAGGAAGTCCTGCGTAGCGGCACCGGAGGCAGCATCAGTATTCCTCTGGCGAAGAAACGTCACTTCTCGGTAAAAGAAGCCGTCTTCCCGTTTGCGCGCTTCCCCGGCGTGGATGTGATTCTGGGACCGGAAATGAAATCCACCGGCGAAGCGATGGGCATCGATACCGATTTCGCGCGTGCATTTGCCAAAGCGCAGATCGCAGCGGGTACGCACCTGCCTTCCAAAGGCAAAGTATTTATCTCGGTCAAGGAATCCGACAAACAGCCTATGCTGGCGGCAGTAGGAAAGCTTTTGCAGATGGGATTTGAGATCGTTGCTACAAAAGGCACTGCTCAATTCCTGGAAGGTAACGGCTTGAAAGTCTCGCGCATCAATAAAGTGTATGAAGGCAGCCCGCATATCGTGGATATGATCAGGGAAGGAGAGATCGCGCTCGTAATCAACACGACTGAAGGCGCGAAATCCATTGCCGATTCATTCAGCATCCGCCGTACAACGCTACTGGGCAAGATCCCTTACTCCACGACGCTCGCAGGCTCGCGCGCGCTGGTGCAGGCGATCGAGGCCATGCGCGGTAACGGCTTGACGGTATGCCCGCTGCAGGATTATTTTGCAGCTTAGTTAACTGCACCGGTATAGGCTATGCGTCTGGTCATTCTGGCGATCCTGCTTCTGGTGCTGCCCGCCTCGATATGCGGTGCGACGGAACAGGAAAACAAGATCGTCATTATCAGGGGAAAGAAGTTCTTCCCGCTTGGTAATGCGCGCCACCGCTATGGCAATAGCAAGGGCATGCCAATGCCGGAAAATAAATATATGCATGATTCATTCCGCTCGGAGAAGCGCGTAGGAAAATCCCGCATTGTGACTCCCCAGAAAAATGAGGCCGGCAAAACCGATGCGATTGTCAAAGGCGCTGCCGCTTCCGCGCCACACCCTAAAACGCCTGATGCACCGAACGCGGCAGCTGAAGCTGCAGCAGCGGCCAAGGCCGCTTCCGGACAAACTCAGCTTCCCAGTCAGCCACAGCCTTCTAGCCCCCGTACCCCCGCTTCGGACGTGCTTTCCATTTTCGAGCCGGAAGGCCAGCAGACGGCCACACCACCCCCTGTAAAGTAGGAATATATGGATTATTACTCAGTAATCGGCCGTTTCGCCCGAATGATGCCCGCAGAAACCGCACATAATGCAGCCATTGCGGCTTTGAAGAACGGCCTGGTGCCGCCAGCACGTAAGGCGGAGTTCCCCTCGCTTGCGTCCGAAGTATTCGGGCTTTCATTCGCAAGCCCTGTCGGTATGGCCGCGGGATTCGATAAACATGCTGAAGCAGTGGACGCTTTGCTGGCGCAGGGATTCGGCTTCGTAGAAGCGGGCACGGTGACGCCGTTGCCCCAGTCCGGAAATCCGAAACCGCGCCTGTTCCGCCTGCCGGAAGATGAAGCCGTGATCAACCGGTTTGGTTTCAACAGCCACGGAATGCATGTATTTGTGAAGAACCTGGAGAAACGCAGGCGGGCGGGAATCGTCGGCGCGAATATCGGCAAGAATAAGGATTCGCTGGATGCCGTGCATGATTATGCCACGCTGCTGGAAGGCGTGTATGATAAGGTGGATTACATCACCGTCAACATTTCCTCGCCAAACACGGTAGGCTTGCGTGACTTGCAGCGCAAAGAGGCGCTTTCCGGGCTGGTGATGGAGGTGGAAAACCGCCGCACGAAACTCGCGCTGGCGCATAAGAAACGCAAACCTTTGCTTTACAAGATTGCGCCCGATCTCTCTGACCGCGATAAGGAAGATATTGTCGAAGTGGCGCTGGCGCATAATATCGACGGGCTGATCGTCACCAACACTACCGTTTCACGTCCGCTGGGCCTAAGCAGCTGCCATGCGAACGAGACCGGAGGTTTGAGCGGAAGGCCCCTGTTTGAGCTTTCCACGCAGACACTGCGCGATATTTACCGCCTGTCGGAAGGTAAGATCCCGCTGATCGGTGTAGGGGGTATCGGCTCGGCGGAAGATGCCTACACAAAGATCAAGGCAGGTGCTTCGCTTGTGCAGCTCTATACGGCCCTCGTCTATAAAGGATTTGGGCTGGTACGCGAGATTAATGAGGGGGTTGCCGGGATGCTTCAGCGCGATGGCTTTAAGCATATCCGCGAAGCTATCGGGGCGGAACATCGTTAATTTCAATTAATAGATATCCGTTAATATAATATTAACGAATTCGATCTAATATGGGCTTCCTCTCACATCAAAAGGAGCAAGCCATGACGGATCGTACCCCCACAAAAAACACGCATAATACATCACAAGTATCTGTAAAATCTTTATGTATTATGAATGGCAAGGTATCTTGGGGTGCTGTTCTTGCTTTGTTTGAGGTAGAACCCCGGTCAGCTAGCTAATTTTCTAACGGACAATATATTCGCCAAGCGCTTTACGCCATTGCTCCAATTTTTGTGCGCGCGTGATGTTGGCGCGGGCGGGGCTGGTGGAAGGCAGCACTGTATGAGGAATCGCAGCGGCGCGAGCAGGCAGGGAAGTCACTTTGCGCCGGAACAATTCATTCGCCTTCTGCCCGTTGAAGAAGATGTGCGCTACTTCTTTGTGCGGCGCAAAAAATCCGGCGAAGTCATTGGCGATAATGCTGTCAGGCGCAATATTGGAATCGAGGCTTCCCGGCCTGAGCGCCGAATGGCAGACATCCCATAATGCAATACCATGTCGTTTCAGCTGCGCCAGCCGTTCAGTATAGGGCAGTTCAGGAAACGCGCCGACAAGCTCACCCATGATCCACCAGAAACTGTTATGCCTGAGCGCGTAATATTCGCCCTGCCGCAGCGACTCAGCGCCCGGCAGCGTGCCCAGAATAAGCACCCGTGCATCCTTGTCCGCTACAGCGTCAAATCCGGTGCATTGCATGACGCACCTTAAACAGCATCGGGTGGAGTATGGCGTAATGCTTCTACAACGCGCGCGATAACGCCGCCCCAGTCGTTGATTTCCTGCTGCCGGAAAAGCCGTGCCGTGGGATACCAAGGGCTGTCTTCCCGGTCCAGCAGCCAGCGGTAATCCGGCACAACGGGCAGCAACACCCACGTCTTCTTTCCAAGCGCGCCCGCCAGATGCACCAGCGATGTATCCACCGATATCACCAGATCCATCTCGGATGCCAGCGCCGCCGTATCGGAGAAATCTCTCAGCTCATGAGCAAGATGCGTAATCGAAGAGGACGCAAGAAACGCCGCGTCGCTTTCCCGCACTTCTTTCTGTAGTGAGAAAAACTCAAAATCCATCTCCAGCAGGGGCTGCAGCAGATGCAGCGCAATGCTGCGGTTATGGTCGTTCACATGCTTGGCGGCGCCCGACCATGCGATGCCGATTCTCGGCCGCGTTTTCGCTCCGAGCCGCGCCTGCCATTCAAGCAGCGTTGCAGGGGGGGCATGCAGATAAGGCACTTGCGCCGGAACGGTTTCAACGGTGGTTTTAAAAGCATGCGGCAGGCTCATGAGCGGGCAGTGAAAATCAAATTCTCCCGTGAAACACTGTGTTTCCATCACCTGCCCGGAATAATCGGCGACACTGGAGACAATCTGAACCAGCGGAGCCTGCACCTCCATTATGACATTGGCTCCCAGCGCTTCCACCATGGAAGCATAGCGGCAGAATTGCAGCGTATCCCCGAATCCCTGTTCCGAATGCAGCAGGATGGTCTTGCCCGCAAGCGGTTCCGCGCCTAGCCACAGAGGCTGTTCGAACGGCCTCGCATCGGCGCTGCTGGTGTCGGCATGTTTCCAGCGCCATTCATATTCCCTCCAGCCCTCCTCGAACTCTCCGAGCAGCAGCTTGAGCAGGGCCCTGTGAATCTGGGCTTCCGCATAATCCGGCTGGAGCGCGATAGCTCTCTCATACTCTATGAGCGCTGCGCTGTAGCGCTGCAGATTCTGGAGAATGAAACCGAGATTGCTATGCGCTTCTGCATAATCGGGTTTGCTTGCGAGCGCGGCATGATAAGCGGCGTATGCCTCCTCATACCTTCTTAAGCCCAGCAGAGCATTCCCGCGGTTATTATGCGCTTCTGCGAAGCCGGGTATAATGCCCAGCGCCTTATCGCAGCTTGCCAGCGCTTCATCATAGCGCTTCAGGTTCCGCAGGATGGAACCGCGCGTGCTATGCGCTTCCGCATGATTGGGAGATAGGGTGAGAGCGCGGTCGCAGCTCTCCAGCGCTTCCTCATATCGCTTCAATCGCTGCAGGATAATGGCGCGGTTGTTATGGGCGTTCGCATAACCGGGCTGCAGCATGATCGCGCGGTCGCAATAAGCCAGCGCCTCTTCATACCGTTTCAGCTGCAGCAGGGCGGCAGCGCAGGTATTGCAGGCAACTGCATTTTCAGGAGCAAAGGTGAGCGCCTTCTGGCAACTTTCTACGGCCTCCTGAAACCGCTTCAGGCTGAATAGCACCGTTGCGCGACTGTAGTACGTGTCGGGATTTTCTGCGTTATGGGAAAGGGCGGCATCGTATTTAACAAGCGCCTCGCGATATTTATGCTGCATGGCCAGCGCGCTGCCGTAATTATGATACGCCATCGCATGTTTAGGGTTAGCGGCGATAGCCTTATCCAGAAATTTTATAGCTTTCGCAGGCGCACCGCGCTGAATCTCAATCACACCGAGCAGCGTCAGCACATCCGCATTCTTCGGGGAAGCGGCCAGCAACTGCCGGTAAAGCTTCTCCGCCTCATCAAGATTCCCCGCCTGGTGCAGCGCCATGGCCTGGGTTAAGCGATCGTTACTGGAAGGAGTCTGTTGCATCCGCTTTTCCTTGATGGATTGCTAAAACCATAAAGCCTGAATGCAATATTGCAACGATTGAGTACAGACTTTGTCGATACGCCCGGATGTGCCGATGCTGAATGTATAGCATCTTAAGAAATAGTGGAGTATGATTTGGCCCATATTCAGGAGGATAGTATGCATATAAAACCTGCCGCTCTGAAACCGTTAAACAGTATATCCCTGACGCATGATGAGAATGTCATACTAAAATGGCTTCGCACCGTTGCGTGGGAAGCCGTGAAAGTAGGAAGCGAACCTTTCCTGAAAGCAAAAGTGCCGCAATATTATGGCGGCATACAATTATACCGGTTGCAGGCAGGCGGGGCTCCTGCCGGAGCACTCGGGGCGCTGGAAATTTTTATCAAGAAATTAGCTATTCACGGCATCATAACCAAGCAGGGGCTTTACCCGGTCGAGGGGCATGGTGCACAGCCTCGCTACCTGTCACTCAGGAAAACGGATCTGGATAATCTGGTGGCCGAGGAAGAGGATGAACTGTGAGGGCAGAAGCTGATCAGTAAGTATTTTGCGGACTTAAACGGACGGTGCCGAAGGGGAGGTTGGCTGGGGTGCCAGGGATCGAACCTGGGAATGGTGGAATCAAAATCCACTGCCTTACCGCTTGGCTACACCCCAACTAGCGGACGTTATAATCGTGACAAGCCGCAAGAAGCAAGCATATTGTGAAGGAAATTTCCTACTTTGTGCCACATATCCTTAAAAATATAAGGAAAATCAGGCATGGTATTTTATAACATATTTATAAAACCCGCTTTTTTGCCTGTCTCAAAGAAATAATCCAGATGCTAGACTACGCCTTCTTCCGGCCCGGTGTGGCCCATGAAATCGCAAGCTCGTTGATGTGGTCCAGCAGGTCGTTGAGTTCATGGCCGCGCTTGGTAAAGCTGTAGCTCACCCGGGGCGGGATGGTCGCTTCCGCGTGCCGGTTCAGGATTCCGGCATCTTCCAGCATGCGCAGGCGGTCGGTCAGCACTTTAGCGGAGATCGCGGGCATCTGTTTCTTGATCTGACCGAAACGCATCGGGCCGTTCTGATGGATAAGCCATAAAATATATGTGGTCCACGGGCCGGTGAGTAACGTCAGCAGCCCATGCATGGGGCATCGTATATCGCTATAGTCGCGGACATCGCGGAATTGCTGCTTGGGAGCCATATGGTTACTTACAGGTAATTAGTTACTTTAAGGTACCTACTTGTTTAAACATACTAATAGCATATTTTGTAATCGTTAACCAGTGATGATTTGTAACAATTAAAGGAGATATTTATGAAGCTATATTACACCCCCGGCGTTTGCTCCCTTTCCCCGCATATCATATTGTGTGAAGCGGGGTTTCCCTTCACGCTCGAAAAGGTGGATCTGAAAACCAAGAAAACCAGTTCGGGCAAGGATTTCAATCAGATCAATCCCAAATCCGTGGTGCCGGTGCTGGAGTTGGATAACGGGGAAATTCTGACGGAAGGTCCGGCCATCGTGCAGTATCTGGCCGACCTGAAACCGGAAGCGAACCTCGCTCCCCAATCCGGCACGATGGAGCGCGTGCGCCTGCAGGAATGGCTGAATTTTATCAGTACCGATATGCACAAATCCCATTGGGCGATCTTCCATGTTGCGGAAGCCGGGGAACAGGCAAAACAGGCCTATATCGGCAAGATCAAGAAAAACTACGATTTCGTTGCGGATAAGCTTAAAGGAAAACAGTACCTGCTGGGCGACCAGTTCACCGTCGCGGATGCGTATCTGTTCACCATCCTGACCTGGCATAAGGCTGTGGTGACCGATCTTTTAGCCTGGCCGGTGTTGGTGGATTATATGAAACGCGTCTCCGCCCGCCCGCATGTGCAAGAAGCACTGGAGGCAGAAGGCGCCAGCGCCAAAGCGGCTTAATGTTATAGGCAAACTCCAAAGGCTTTACGGTTCGCCGTAAAGCCTTTCTTTTTGAATATTCTATATATTAAGGCATTCTTCACACAATCTTCACAAATCCTAAATTGAAACAAAAAGGTTAATGGTCTAATGTGATAGGGTACGCCATTTTTGTAAGTGTAAAAACGCTACGGAAAGGGGCTTCAGTGGATAGAGGTTTATCCACTACCACATTGCTGGAATGTTTTGCTGACTTGACCCCAGAAAGGAGTCAGGCGTGTCTACAAGAATGACACCGGCAGGTAAGTTTGTTTTAGTAGCTCTTGTCGGCGTGATTGGGCTCTTGCTTGTTGATGTTGGCCTATGGATGATGCCCTTGTGGGAACCCTTCGAGTTCATTCTTACCGGGGCTACCTTCATCGGAGCTGCGGGAATCGGATGGAAGCTAACGAAGTCCTCTCGTCAGGCCGTCCAGATCGCCGATTTGGAAAAGAGGGTGTTGAATCTGGAAGGAATCATACTACGTGCGAGTCGGCCTCGGCAACGCTGATCTCCAGCTATAAAAGAACTTGCGGGGGTAGGAAACTACCGGTTCTTAGTATCCTGTTGCTTTGAAGTACGAAGAGTGCTTTTAAGCTTGGAGAGTTCCCGCACCCTAACACTCAATCCCAAAATTCAAAAATACTCACGTAGCGGCATTACTGTTCCCTGAAAGCGTCATGCGTATGACGCCGCAGTGGGGAGAGTAGGTACTGAATGATATGACGAGACCCAGTCTTAATTTCCACAGTGACAGCCATGCCGGGTTCAAGATTCACAAGCTGGCCATCCACAGGCATAGCGGTTTTATCCAGGCTGACGCGTGCGGCATAAAGCAATTCCTGCCCTGCGGGTTCGCTGCTGCTGTCACTGGCGCCGTTCGGTTGCTTCTTATCACCCGGAGGCTTTTCCTGCGTGATCGAATCCCGGGAAACGGATTCCACTTCGCCATGCAGTAACCCATATTCGGTAAAGTTGAACGTATCGATCTTGATTTCCGCTTTCTGTCCTGCATGGACGAAACCGATATCATGATTCTTCACCATCGCTTCAATTTCCAGATGACTCGTGGCGGGCACAATGGCAAGAAGCTGCTGGGCAGGCGTCACCACCCCGCCGACTGTATGCACGACAAGCTGCTGCACGGTGCCGTCTACCGGAGCAGTGAGTGTCTGCAGGCGGTATTTCTGCGCGGCCTGCACAAGCTGCTGTTGCAGACTGTCAGCCTTCTGTTCTGCTTCTGCAAGGTCTTTCAATGTCGTATGACGGTATTCGGCTTCCGTCTGCTTGCGTTGTTCATGCAGTGCCGCGACCGTAGCCTCTGCTTCTGCCAGTTTGCCCTGCTGCACCTGCAGGTCGCCCTGATGCTCGATCAGATCCTGCTTTGTGCTGAGTGCTTCAAGCTTGGAGCCGTAGCCTTTCTTGGCCAGGTAGTCGCGAGCGGCAGAACGCTTTTCCAGATAAGGAATACTGTCATGCAGTTTGGCAATAGTTGCTTTCACCGAATCTCGATCTCCCTCATGCTGGGTAATCTGACGGTCAAGCCCATCCAGCTTGGCGCGGATTTCATCCAGCTGATTATGCAGCAGCGTTTCCTGCAATGTGATCTGGGCATCAGTTGCACCTTCAGGGGCAACAAAGCCGTCATCCTTTTTGCCGGATTCAAATGCTGCCGCGGCCTTGAGCCTTGCGACATCGAGCATGGCCTGCATGGTTTCGCCTTTCAGGCGGTCGCGTTCCGCTTCGCTGATGGTCGTGTCGATCTCAATCAACACATCACCCGCTTTAACCTTCTGCCCGTCCTGCACATGGATGGCGCGAATAACACCGCTATCCAGCGGCTGGATGAGTTTGATACGTCCAGTAGGAATAATTTTACCGGTGGCAGTCGCAATAATATCGACCGATCCGAAAATAGCCCATAACAGTGCGATGACGAAGAAAGAGATGATACTGCCCGCGACCATGCGCCCGGCCGGAGAGGGAGGGGTCTCGATAATTTCAAGCGCCGCCGGGAGGAACTCGGTTTTGTGCGATTTGGAGGTGGCAATATCCAACGCAGTCTCGGCCTTCTTGACCAGATGTTCCAGCCTGCGGGTTCCGTCTACAGCTTCCCAGCCTGCCTGCGCCTGTTCAGCGCCTTTACGAATCCATTTGGAGGGCAGATGTACTAATAGTTTTTTCATCGTTAACCTCCCTGCATGTTCCAGAGGGTGGCGTAGCGGCCATTCTGCGTAATCAGCCGGTCATGCGGGCCGTCCTCGACGATATGGCCTTTTTCAATCGTGATGATGCGGTCACAATGGCGCACGGCGGAAAGACGATGGGCGATGATGATGACCGTGCGTCCTTTGACGATATACTGCATGTTATGCTGGATGATGCGTTCGCTCTCATAATCCAGCGCGCTCGTCGCTTCGTCGAATATCAGGATGCGCGGGTTTGTCACCAGCGCGCGGGCAATGGCGATGCGCTGGCGCTGGCCGCCGGAAAGGCTGGCTCCGCGTTCGCCGACGGGAGTATCGTAGCCTTGTGGCAGTTCAAGAATGAATTCATGCGCGCCTGCGAGCTGCGCAGCTTGAACAACCTGCTCAATCGGCATGCCGGGATCGGCCAGCGCAATATTGTCGCGAATGGAGCGGTTGAACAGCATGTTTTCCTGCAGCACTACGCCGATCTGACGGCGCAGCCAGGAAACATCCACCATCGAAAGATCCACGCCGTCCACTAGCACGCGACCTTTCTCCGGCACATAAAGGCGCTGGGCCAGCTTCGCGAAAGTCGATTTGCCGGAGCCGGACGAACCTACAATCCCCAGTACCTGTCCGGCCTGAATCGTCAGGTTCACATTATGCAGGATTTCCGGGCCGTCAAAACGGTAACGGAAACCGACATGCTCGAAACTGATCGTGCCTTTGATAGCGGGCAGGGCAGTGCGTCCGGGAGTAAAGAGTGGTTCCGGCGGTGCATTAAGAATATCGCCGAGTCGGTCGATAGAGATTTTTGCCTGATGAAAATCCTGCCAGAGCTGCGCCAATCGCAATACCGGCTGTGCTACACGCCCTGCCAGCATGTTGAACGCGACAAGTTCACCGATGGTAAGATCCCCGGCAATCACGGCCTTGGCGCCGAAATAAAGTGTTGCGGCTGTTACGAGCTTGCTGACCAGCTGCACGCCCTGGCTCGCCCAGTTGCCGAGATTGAGCACGCGGAAACTTGCATGCACGTATCCGGCAATCTGTTCTTCCCATTTGCGCTGCATCTGCGGTTCCACTGCCGTAGCCTTCAGCGTTTCAATGCCGGTGATGCTTTCAACGAGGAACGCCTGGTTCTCTGCGCCGCGATTGAATTTTTCATCTAGGCGCTGGCGGAAAAGCGGCGTCGCACAGGCCGAGATCACAATATAAAACGGGAACGATGCGAGAACGAGAAAAGTCAGCCACAAAGAATACCACGCCATGACGGCGAGAAAGACGAAGGTGAAAAACACATCGATCACAAGCGTAAGGGCGGAACTGGTCAGGAAGTTACGGATGTTCTCAAGCTCGCGCACGCGCGCTACACTATCGCCTGCGCGGCGGGATTCAAAATAGGCAATCGGCAGCGCCACGAGATGGCGGAACAGGCGCGCGCCTAATTCAACATCAATACGGCTGGTCGTATGGGAAAATACATAAGTGCGCAGCGCCGTTAGTGCGCTTTCAAACAGTGAAATACCCACAAGGCCTATAACCAGAACGTCGAGTGTTTCCATGCCGCGATGCACCAGCACCTTGTCGATCACCACCTGGAAGAATAACGGTGAAATCAGGGCAAAAAGCTGCAGGAAGAATGAAGCAACCAATACCTCACTCAGCAAACGGCGGTATTTATGCATGGCCTGCAGGAACCAGGTTACATCGAATCGGCGCGCGAGTTCGGATAGGCCAGCGCGGCGTGCCATGAGAATCAGTATGCCGTTCCATTGCTCCTCGAATTGCTCGCGGGTAAGCAGCTGCGGTGCGCCGATGGCCGGATCGTGCACCAATGCACCGTCATCGGAAATTTTGGCTAAAATAACAAAGCTGCCGTCGCGGCGCTGGGCAATGACAGGAAGACTTAAATCGGCCAACTCCTGCCATTGCGAGGTAATAGCACGTACCTTGAGTTTAAGTTCTTTCGCAGCGCGTACAAGGTCGGTCACACCGAGTGCCTTACCATATTGATGGATCAGATGTTCCGGCTCCACCGCGATCCCATGAAAGCGCAGCATCAACACCAGTGCGGCGATGGCGGTAGGGTGCTGGAGCTCAGTGGAATCTTCAGTCATAAATTATTGCTCACCGGAAGTAGGAACCTGATACTGGGCATCATCCTTGCTGAACCCGATCCACTGGCCTTTAACATCGTTATAATGCGTTGCAGGATCATAATAAGTAACCGGAAGCTTAAGCTGATCGGCCGTCAGTTCGCCGATAGCTGCACGAATTTGCACCATGGCAAGCTGTTCGTCATGCTGTGAGCGGGCGAGATCGATTTTGGCATCGAGTAATTCCTGCTCGGCATTGAGCACGTCGAGCATTGTGCGTGTGCCGACCTTGGATTCGATCGTGACGCCTTTGAGTGCTTTGGTGTCAGCCGTGACTTCATTTCTATCGGCATCACTTGCCGTGCGTGCTGTGAGCAGGGACATCCAGCCGTTGCGGGCATCCTCTGTTGCTTTATGGCGCGCTTCGTCCAGCTCCATCTTGCGCTGCGTCAAAGTCTGTTCGGCTGCGCGGATACGCGAATAATCTTCTCCTGAACGGTAAAGCGGCATGGTAGCCTGCACCATCACCTGGCTTGAATCCTCGCGGCCCGGAATCGTGCTGCTCTGTCCCCAGTCGCGGTCGCGACTGGCAACCAGATTCACTTCCGGCAACAGGCTGCCCTTGTTAAGTTTGACCTCCGCCTTTTCCTCCTCAACCGCGAATTCGGCACTGGTGACGCCCGGATTATGGGGGATTTTCTGGAGTGTATCTTCCAGTGTCGCAGGCAATGCCAATGCGGCGGGTTTATTGCTCAATGTGCCCGGCATATGGCCTATGAGCCGCTGGTAGCTGGCACGGTCTTCCTCCACGGAATTTTCGGCCTGCATGCGGCTGACTTCGCCGCGCGCAAGGCGGGCTTGCGCCTGTTGCACATCGGTCTGGGTAAGATCGCCATGCTGGTAACGCACCTGCGTTTCCGTAAGCTTATCCTTCAGCACCTGCACGTTGTCGCGCTGGGCGTCAAGAATCGCCTGATCGCGTACGAGATGCAGGAAGGTTGTGGCCGTATCGAGAAATAATTGCTGCTCAGCCTGCTGGAGCTTGGCACGACCTTCCATCACCTGCTGCTTGGCGGCTTCGGTTTCTTCAATCGTGCGGAAGCCGCGGAAAATCGGCTGGGTCAGTTTGACACCGCCTCCATGAGCCTCGCTGGCATAATGTCCGCTGCCGAATACATCCAGTCCCGGCACACGCTGCCAGGTTCTTCCGACATGCGCATTTGCGTCAATACTTGGGCGCCAGTGGCTCAGCGCCTGCGAGACCTGTTCATCCGTGGCCCGAAGAGCGGCACGCTGTGCCTGTAAGGACGGATTAAGTCCATATGCATCCGCCCATGCACTTTCCAATGTTTCCACCGCACTGGCTGCAAGGGGACATACTGCCACTGCAACCGCCAACCACATTCCTAACTTACTCTGCATCCGGACACGCAACCTATAAATCTCGTAAACGCCTGATATTTTCTACCGGAGGACTATTAACATCAGTTAACGTTATGTACAGCAGATTTTGTGTTATTCGTGCTATAAAAAGACAAAAATACCTGTTGCCAATGTGCAAATGATACAATCAATCCTTTGGGGTGGTGCGTGTCTTTTTGGGAGGTTGTGTGGCGCGGAGGCAACATAACATATTGATAAATATGTGTCTTGATTATGGGAGAAGAGGTTGGTAAACCAGTGGCAACAATAGTGCCGGACTCTTTCCGGGACTTCCCCATATAACCTACTAATACTGGAAGCTTTATGACACAGATTTTCAATGAATCCAATGCCGCCATTAACCTTGCTGCTAATGCCACGGCCAATATTACGGGCAATAACAATACGGTGACCGGCAGCACCGGTGAAAATATTGCGGAATACGGCAATAATAATAACACGACAGTGGGCACGACCAGCACGGTCTATATGAACGGTTCCGGCAACGCCGTAACCGCAGGTGACGGGGACACGATCAATATTCTCGGCAACGGCCAGACCACGAATGCGGCTTTATTCGATACGATCAATATGTCAAACGGTCTCGTGAACACTTCCGGCAGTGTCTCGTTCAATGTCAACGGCGCGGGCAATTCGGTGAATGCATCAAACAACAACAACGTCAACGTGAACGGCGATAACAACACAGTATATGCGGCTTCCATCACCGGCAGCACTATCGCGTTTGTGGGCGGTAAGAATAACACGGTGACCGCAGGCGTCGGCAATGTCATCACGATTGCTGGAAACGGCAAAACTACCACAGGCATGGATACGGTATATGCCAATAGCGATGTGATCAAACTGTTCGGCACATCGAGCGCGGCTATTTACGGCAACAGCGACACGATCACGGGAAGCCCGTTCGAGAATATTTATGTCAGCGGTAACGGCAACACGATTTCCGCATCGTCAGGCTCTACCGTTACTGTTAACGGCGGTTCAAATACCGTAACGGCTGCCAAGGGAGATATCGTGAATGTGTCCGGCAACTCGCAGGACGGCAGCAATGGCGGTGTCGACATCGTGAATATGTATAGCGGCACGGTTAACCTTGCTTCCGGTTCGGATGCAACGGTGAATGGCGGCAGCGACATAATCAATATGGCACTGTATGAAACGCTGCAGGTCACCGGCAAAGGCCACACGATCAATGGCGTAGACGGCAACACGATCAACATCTCGGGCAACGGCCAGACCACGACTGCGGGTGCGATTGATAATGTTAAGCTTGTCAATGGCACGCTGAACATGAGTGATTCCAGCTCCGCAAGCCTGCAGGGGAATGAAAATACGATTAACCTGGGCAACCATGACGACCTGAATGTAAACGGTAACAATAACACCGTGAAAGCGGGTGGCGTGACAGGCAGCAACATCGCGCTCATCAGCGGAACCAGCAATATTGTCACGGCAGGCGCGGGCAATAACATCAGCGTTGCAGGCGACGGCAAGACGACCAATTCGGATATCATGGATACGCTCTATGCCACCAGCGACAGGATCACCCTGGCGCAGACGGCAAGCGCTCTCATCTCCGGCAACGGCAATACCATCACTGGACAAGGTAATGACGATATTTTTGCCTATGGCAATAACAATGCCACCACAGCAGGAGCAAACAGCAACGTGTTTATGAGCGGTTTAGGCAATACTGTGCATGCCGCGAATGGCGACCATGTAACCATGCTTGGCAACGGTGCGAATGCTACCGCAGCCAATACCGACAACGCCTATCTTTCTGCGGGCACGCTCAATGTCGGAAATAGTTCCACGGTGAACCTGAGCGGCACGGGCGATACGGTGAATCTCGGCAGCCACGATATTGTTAACATTACCGGCAATGACAATAAGATCTTCGGCACTTCCGTCACCGGCAGCACGATTGTATTGAACGGCACGCATAACGCCATAAACGTGGCTCCCGGAAATGTGGTCGTCGTGGAAGGTGACGGGCAGGTGACTTCTGCATCTGTTATGGATTCAGTGTATACCTCAGGCTCTAATGTTAATGTGGCAGATAATGCAAGCGCCATCATCTCCGGTAACAACAATCTAATCAACGCAGCTACGCATGATAACCTGTATATCTATGGTAATAACGATACTGTAAATACGGGAAATAACAGCAATATATACATTAAAGGTACGGGAGAGATGGTGAAAGCCAGTAACCAGAGCACGATTACCCTTGCCGCCGGAGCTTCAGCAACCATAGGCGGTACAAACCTGACAGTGCAGGGTAATGGTAATCAATACCAGTTCGGCTATAATAATATACAGGAAACTATCATCAATGGTGTGTCAACCAATGCAGGTGCAAGCGGTGAACTGGATCTTATAGGTATATCCAAAAACAACGTATGGTTTGAACGTGTGGGCAATAACCTGCAGTTGGATTTTATTAGTTCTACCGACCATGTAACGATTAAGAATTGGTATGCCAACAGCTATTCTCAGCTAGGTAGTATTCATGCGGAGGACGGCGTTATTGACTCGCAGTTAGCAAAGCTTGTTCAGGCAATGGCAACCTACAGCGCCAACCATGCAGGCTTCAACCCCACCACCGCCACTGCAATGCCGACCGACCCGACACTGCAAAGCACGCTCGCAGCAAGCTGGCATTGAGACTGAGTGATAGTTGTTACAGGGAAGGGCAGAATTCAATATTCTGCCCTTTTTGTATTTGAATCGAATAATAAGCCGTACCGATCTTTTGCCAACGTAATAGCGAATAAAGAAGATATTTATGCTTGATAAGAAGCATATTCTGATGTTAAAGGTCGGAGTACATAATTGGCACACATAAACGAACATCCAAAATATAGCAAAGTTTGAAAAACGGCGCTCTATAAAGACACATCTTGCTGCATTTGGAGTATTATTATACTGCTCGCATTAATACAGAATTAAGTTTCATCGAGGAAATATGACGTTTGAAGTTATTAAGACCCCCCATCATGCTATTGTGGATAAAAGCAAGGGCATTACAATAGCGTTGGTACCACGTTCTGTAGGTGGAACAACTGGGGGGGAGCAGTTAGAGTATCGTACTTACCGTTTTAGCAAAGGGGATTTGCAGTTTCTCTTTAAGGTAGCTTTTATTGGAACTCGCATGGCGTTGCCGCAGCAAGAGAATGATCCCGATAACGTTACCAAGCCAGGAGTTAATACCCTGTTCATTTTGGAAGATAGCTTGCAAAAGGGATTAACAGAAGGATTGGATAAGGCTCCGACCGATAAAGAGTATCAAGAAATTAAAGCACTTATTAAAGAAGCTTTTGATGTGCATGTGCAGGGTGCTAATGCCGAAAGTATAAAACCATATTGCTACCAAGTGTTGATCGATAAAAATATGGATAGCATTGCGAAGAAATATCCGAACCGAATGCCAAACTACGAGCACTGGGCAAAGGCTTACAATAAAACTATGCCAGAGGCTATATAGCTACGAAGCAATTTTGCCGCGAAAGCTGGGCAAAATCTACAATTAAATCATAATCATGCACAAAAATTAGGGTTCTATGTTAAATCCTGTCAATTTCTATGTTAACCAAGCTCTTGCCCGTTCAGCATATCAAGGACTTCTTTCTCCAGAGCAGGCAACTATCTTGCGGAACTTTTATAGCAGTGCGCAAATGAGTAATACTGTTGCACAAATGAATTCACGGTCAGCTACAGTCAGCGGAAAAACTACATTAAACTTGTATAGTGGTTATGATGGATTAGGTTCTGGCATGAATGATTATGCCAATGTGGCAACAACTTCAACTACGCCTAATGCTTACACTATTGATCAAACTGCAGCCACAGCATATTTGAAAGTACAAGAATCTACAATATTACAGAATTTTAACACAGCACTAACTGATGCGGGATTGCCAACTATACCGCTCACTGATGATCTAGGTAACCCTACGGCAGAATCTTTTCAGGTGCTGGAGCCAATATGGCGAATTAACTCAGAGAACACAGTTGCTGCAGCAATTAATGCAAAAGTGACACTGAATGCTTATATCAGTAATGCTACTAGCGATTCTGTATTTGCTCAAAACGAGATTATGACTGCGGTCAATTCTGGTGCAAAAATAGATGGTTTTACGTCTGCCGAGCTCTCTAGCACGACAGCGCTTACAGACCTTGCAAGCTACACTTCAGCCAATTTAACCAATAATATAACTCTTGCTTACGATATAAATACGCAACAGCCATTTAATGCCTTTAATACCTCCACGACTGATTCTTATATCACTGAAAGTCAGGCGGTAAGTAGTATGCCCGCAGATGAACTTTCGATATTGACAGGCGCTGCCAAGATCAGTCAGGCGATGCAACAAATAGCAGCTACCAATCCTCAACTTGCTGTTGCTCTGGAAGGGCTTACGAGTGGTTTGCAGCGAGTTGGTTATGCGATGATTGCCTATGATGCACTGAGTTCAGGGAAGGAAGCGGTACAGCAGGCAGTGAACGGCGATATTCAAGGGTCATTACTTACTGTGCAGCAATGCTATGCCCGTATAAAATTAGGTCTAGTTGGTGCTGAACTTGGATCTACTGTTGGCGCTGAATTTGGTTCAGTTGTAGGTCCTGTAGGGACAGTGGTAGGGGGAATAGCAGGTGGAATAATTGGTGCTTATTCGGGAGCAACCAGTGCTAACGCAATAGTTACTGCCATTAATCAAGGGATGCAGAATATCGCTCGAACTATTAGTCAGGCAATATTAAGTCAGGATCCAAATTTCTCTGCAAAGTTTGGTGGCAGTAATCTTGCAAGCTTTCTTACACCAGACAGCAATGGAGTTTACCAACTTCCTTCCGGCCCGCTATTTGTCGGAAACACCAATCAGCTCTTGGGAGCTATCAATGGTAATGGTTTAAATACAGATGGCCAGGGCAATACAACCGTCCAGATATTGTCATCCTCTGTTTCACAGACTATTTCCCAGCAATCCAACGGCCGAGTTCTAAGTCAATATAATATTAATGTTGCCGCAAATAGTAATTTTGATCCAGGAACTATTTCCTCTAGCACTGATCAATCCGCCGGGAAATTTATAACATGGACTGAACCTGTTTCCCAGAATGTATACAGAGGGCAAGTAGTATATGTAAATAATGGCAACTATATGGTTGACTCTAATACAGTCCTACCGTTGTCGGATGCGGGTAATAGAATAACTGTCCTTCCTCGTGACCGTCTGTGGTCCATTCCTCCTGGAAATGTTACTAAAATTGAAGCTGCTTCTCCGTCGGTAGATACGAATGTTACTTTACAGAAACAGAGTGCTAATGCTGACGGTTCTTACACTGAATTCGATCAGACTATTGGAAATAATGGATTGCAGTCCTCAGATACTAAGACGACTTCTTCCAATGGCCGGACTACCTATGACGCAAAGCAGTACCAGAATGGCACCTTGGCGCAGGAAACCATCACTACACCGGATGGCGATATTATAGTCACCGATCTTCCGCCTTTGACGGGTACGAATGCCAGTGCGACGATAATTCTAGATAAAAAGGGAAATGTGAAGAAAGGGCCGGATGCGGCAAGCTTCAATTACCAGCAATTCCAGAATGTGGCGGCGAATGCCTTGGCGACGCAGGTGATTGCGCAGTTTTTATTCAAGAATCACTTAGCGCCTTCAATTATAGCACAGGCGACAGCGACAGCAGCATTGAACACGGCTCTTCCGCCGAGTGCAACAGCGCCACAGGGCTTTATGACTAATTATGCTGTTGGCATCGCCAATATCATGAGCAGCATCGGTGGTTCTGCCGCGGGTGCTGCTTTGTTCCGTGAACTTGGGCTGCCGCAACAGATAGGGGCGGTATTAGGAAGCGCTGCCGCGACTACCTATCTTACCCCTATTACTGCGCCGGTTATTGCACAGATTGAAAGTTATGTTACAGGTACGGTGGTAAATGCAACAGTTACAGCGACTGACTTTTTCCCTAATCTTACCAATATAGGAGCAACCGCAATTGGTGATCTTATCGGAGAAGATTTAAGCAAATTGGTGATTGGTTCACCCAATGAAGGGGCAACGTTCGGCGGTGCTGTTGGAGGAGCTATAGGTGCCGCAATCCTTACCGGTACCGGTACTGAAATTGGAGCAGCTCTTGGTTCTATTGTTCCCGGACTCGGTACGCTTGTCGGTGCTGCGGTAGGCTCATTCCTTGGTTCTATTATCGGCAGCGTATTTGGACCGGGCAAAAGTGTTGGTCCCAACGCTTCCGCAGGCATTGGCTATGATGCCGCATCTGGGAAGTTCTATGCCGGACCTGCCAATCAGGATAATGGCGGCGATCCTGCCATTGCAGCTAACATGGCGGCAGCATGTGTCGCGGAATTAAATGGTATTCTTTCCACGGTTGGAGGGCATATTACCAATACAGGTAGTATCGCTAGCTTTGGGTTAGGGTATTACGCTGAAACCGGGTTCTTCGCATACTTTAAACCGGGCGATGATAAAACAAATCTTTATGGCGATCCAACCGGTGCTATTGATAATGCCTTGCTGCATGAAATACGCAGTTTAGTAGTTCAGGGCGGCAATCCATTCATGGAATATGCTTTGAATCATAGCACGGCGACCACAACAGCGGGATTAATCAGTGATCTGAATGCGGCGTATGATTACGGTCAGTACTTAACTAATCCTATACTGTTTGATGTTTCTCTGGCGTTGGCAAACAATGCAACTCAGTACAACACCTGGCTCGCAGAAATGCAGCAGGCGCAGGCGATGGGGTTGACCAATGCGCCGGGTGAGGCGACGCTGAACGGCACGGTCTATACCGATACGGCAGCCAATATCGCAGCCAATATGGAAATACTGCATGATTTCATTACCAGCAATGAAATTACGCAGATCAACCTGAGTGACGGCGGCACGCCGACGATTACTCTGACTGCGGCACAGGCCATACAATATGGCGATGTACTGAGCAAAATCAATGGCGCACATCGAGTCATTGTTGCCGATACCGCTGCAAATATAGCCATAAATTATAACATACTGCAGGGAGAATTAAATAGTGGTGCGATTGCGACATTAAAGTTCACAGATACCAGCATACTGCATTTTGATGCTGCGTCTAATGTTACTATTGCAAATGCTTCGGGATTAAAAGGTTTCAATGTTGTTATAGGCTCACCGGGATCGGATGTATTTTCCAATAGTGGGATTAGCGGCCCTGTTACTTTTATAGGCGAAGGGGCTCCTCAATATGGAGGTGATACATACGATATTACTTCCGCCAATGGTGATGTAATGATTAGTTGCCTTCCCACCGACGGTGCCGTCAATATTACTATTAATAACGATCCCAACACAGGTCTGCTGACATTGTATCCAAATGGGGGTGCTTTAGTTGGTAATGATGCCATCTATACAGGCGCTACAACAATAGTTATGCAAGATTTTACAAACTATCTTTACTATTACATAACTTCTCTTCCAGGTTCTAATGCGTCCAGTGTACTTACTTACGATGCGTATTTTAGTACCCATCCGCAGCATGCCAGCATGGCGGCAATATTGACTCAGATAAATAATATCATACCCTATTTTAATAATACTGTTGAGCCTTTTAGTGTTACCTTCATTGATACAGCAGCTAATGTGGTTAGCAACATCGATGCTATTCAGGTGCTTTATAATCAAGGAAGATTGGCAACCATCAATCTGACGGATAGTGGCACTCCGGTATTGAGCCTTACAGCCTTCCAAATTACAGATGATGCAAATGCATTGAGCAAGATCAATCGGTCTTATACGGTCAGCATCTCTGATCAGGCTACAAATGTCGCTGCCAATATTAACGCCATTCAGGCTCTTGCAACACAGGGTAAAATTACATCCATTACTCTTACCGATAGCGGCACTCCCACGCTTACGTTAAGCGTTGCACAGCTAAGTGACACAGCAGCACTGGCTGTTATTAGCCAAGCCTATCATATAGTATTGTCGGATAGCTCGACGAATGTTGTTGCGGATTTGGACGCAATAAATGCGCTCGTGGTGAGCGGTAAAATCACTTCTATCAGCCTGACAGATGGCGCGGCAGCCAATCTGCAGTTAACCGCAGCACAAATCGTGAATGATGCCGCGGCGCTCAATCTCATCGCAACGAACAATGCCATTGCTTTGACTACCTCTGGCACCAATATGAGCATAGGCTTGAGCAACAGGAACATCACGCTTGCGGATAACAGCTCGGCAACTTTAACCGGCAGCAGCGATACGATTAATCTGGGCAACAACGATAGTCTTACGGTGTCTGCAAATAACGACACTGTTATTGCCAACAATGTTACGGGCAGCACGATTTCCATCACTAGTGGCGTGAATACAGTCACCGCTACCGCCAACAATACGATTAATATTGCTGGTGACGGTCAGGTTACTACTGCATCCAGCATGGATACGTTAACCGCAACGGGTGATACTATCAATATGGCTGCGGTTTCCAGCGCGGCTATCAACGGCGGCAATAATACGATAAGCCTGCTAAGCAATGATAATATTTATATTTCCGGCGCTGGCAACGCGATTACCGTAGGCAGCAGTGATAATGTTACGATTACGGGCAACAGCAATAGCATTACCAAAACATCAGGTGTTTCCGCTGCAGGTGATATTATAACCTTCGATGGCCAGGCTGTGGCGAGTAATGTGGTGGCATGGGGAGCGGTAACTCCTTATGGCTTAACCTATACGCTCAACGGCACTACTTTAAGCATAGCTTACGGTGCGGATTCTCTTACCATCAACGGCTTCCAGAATGGCGATTTCGGCATCAATACGACGGCAGCTATTACGACGTATACGACGAGTAACGGCACAATAAATATTCCTGCTTCCTCTAGTGCGCTCATCAATGGAAGTGGGGATACGATCACCAGCGGTGTGAATGACACTCTTTATATCAACGGTAACACTAACACGATCAATGCGGCTAGCGGTAACAAGGTGACCATAAATGGTGGCGGTGACACGCTGACCATTGCCAGCGGCGGCGTGGTGAACGTGTCGGGTAACGGCACGACCGGCAGCAATGGTGGCGTAGATACGGTCAATGCATCCAGTGGCTCAGTCACTATAGGTGCCAGCTCGGATGTTAAAATTAGCGGCTCTACCAATACAGTAACGCTGGCTGCTTCAGATACGGTTGTGGTGGGAGGTTCCAGCAACACGATCAATGCAGTGGCCGGAGATACGATCTATACATTCGGCAACGGCCAGACGACAACGGCTTCACTGCTGAACGTCGTCAATGCCGCAAGCGATACAATCGGGCTTTATAGCTCCTCCAGCACCAAAGTAATTGGCGGCAGCAATACCATCACGACGAGTGCCAGCGACAACCTGACGGTCATCGGCAATGGTAATACGATTACAGCAGCCGGGAGCAATACCATCACGATCAATGGCGGTGGTAACACGGTCAGTGCCGCAAATGGAGATATCATTAACATCTCCGGTAACGGCATCACCGGTGCGAATGGCGGCATCGATACGGTCAATATGTATTATGGCACCATTAACGTGGCCGCTAATACCGACGTTAAGGGCAATTATTCAGGCAATGCGATCAATGTATCAAATAACGATACAATAAGTGTTTCCGGTAATGCCAATACGGTGACTTCCACCGGCAGCAATACGTCGATTTCTGTAACGGGTAACAATAACATCGTTAATGCCATAGCATCCGATACGGTTACCATTGCCGGTAACGGCGACACGGTCAACACCACCGGTGCAGCTACGATCTCCCTGTCCGGCTACAGCAATATTGTAAATGGAGCTAACAACAGCATTACGCTTGCAAGCGGAGCAACTGCTACAATCAATGGCAATGGTGATATCGTAACGGTTAATACAAATAATAGTATTTCTCTAACTGGTGCTGGAAACACCATTAACGTAGCTTCCAATATTACCCCAACGGGAGACACTATCACACTTGATGGAAAAGCGGCTGCTGGCAACGTTAATTTGGGCGTAACAACCGCTTCCGGTCTTCTCTATACCCTTAACGGTACGGCTCTAACCGTAGCTTACGGGAACGATACTTTCACGGTCAATGCCTTCCAGAACGGGGAGTTTGGAATCAACACCTCTCTGCCGGTCTATAATTCAAACAATGCAACAATCAGTGTTGTAGCCTCTGCGGGCGCAATTATAAACGGCAGCGGCAACACTATTAATGGCAGTACAAACGATACTATATCTGTCAATGGCGGCACCAATACCGTTACCGTAAGTACGGGCAGCAATGTGCAGGTAAATGGTGCCGGCAACACGGTAACGGCTGGTAACGGTGATACTGTGAGCATAACAGGCAACGGCCAGACGACAACGGTTGCTAATTACAATACGGTCAATCTTTCCAACGGCATAGTAAATGCCAGCGATAATGCTTCCTTCACCATCAATGGCTCAGGAAATGGCGCGACTGTTGGTACGGGAATCAATCTCGGAAGCCATGACAATGTGAACGTTAACGGCAACAACAATGCAATAAGCGCGAGCACGGCAACGGGCAGCAATATTTCTGTGGCCGGGACAGCAGATACGATTACTGCTGGCAATGGCAATACCATTAGTGTGTCTGGTAATGGCCAGACGACCACTATTGCCAATTACCATGTCATAAATGCGTCTTCTGGCAGTGTAACAGCAGCAGACAGCACATCGTTTAACCTGAATGGTAGCAGCAATAGTATTAGTGTTGGTAGCAACGATGATCTGAATGTTGTTGGCAATAACAACACCATTAATGGAAGTACTGCAACAGCTGACTTTATTACCCTCAATGGTACTGGCAATATGGCGACCATTTCGACTGGTGGTACTATTTACGTCAATGGCAACGGGCAGACTACTAATAGTTCCTTGATGGATACGCTGTATGCAACGAGCGATACGATTGGTTTATATAGCACATCCTCCGCTCTTATCGTCGGTAACGGTAATACCATTACGGGTGATCCTAACGCCAATATCTACGTTAACGGCAATAGCAATACGATCTATGCTGGTAATGGAAGCAACATTAGCGTTGCTGGTGGTGGCAATACGGTAAGCGCCTCCGGTGGTGATGTAATTAATATCTCTGGCAACGGTACGACAGGCAGCACGGGAGGCGTGGATACAGTAAATGTTTACAGCGCTACCATTAATGTTGCAGCCAATGCAGATGCGCTTGTAAATTATGACCATAATACGATTAACGCAGGTGACAGCGATACTGTTTCCACTGTCGGCAGCAGCAATACGATCACGGGCGGCAATAGCGATACGATGTCCATCAATGGCAGCTACAATACTTTGTCTATTACAGGCACGGGAACCGTGGTTACCCTGACCGGAACGGGCATTAGTAATACCGTTACTTCTGGCAGCGGCAATACGATCAAGGTGACGGGTAACGGGCAGATTACTACAGGCCTGGATACGCTCAATGCCACAAGCGATCTGGTGCAGCTTTATAGTACCTCCAGTGCAAAAGTGATTGGTAACAGCAATACTATTACCACTAGCGCCAGTGACAATCTGACGGTAATCGGTAACGCCAATAATATCACTGCAGCCGGAAGCAATACCATCACGATCAATGGCGGTGGCAATACGGTCAGTGCTGCGAATGGGGATGTAATTAATATTTCCGGGAATGGTACGACTGGTGCCAATGGTGGTATCGATACGGTCAATATGTATTACGGTACGATTAACGTAGCTGCGAATACAGATGTGCAGGGCAATTACTCTGGCAACACAATTAACGTAGCGAATAATGATACGGTGAGTGTGTCCGGTAACGCGAACACGGTGACTTCTACCGGTAGCAGTACGTCTATTACAATTGCTGGGAATAATAATATTACCAATGCAGTTGCATCCGATACAGTTACAATCTCCGGCAACGGTGATACGGTGAATACGACCGGAGTGGCTACAATTTCCCTGACCGGCTACAGCAATATTGTCAACGCTGCGAGCAACACCATTACCATGGCAGCGAGTGCATCTGCGACAATTAATGGTAATAGCAACACGATTTCTGCTTCTACAGGTAATAGCATCACGATCAATGGCGGCGGAAATACTGCTACCACCTCTAACGGGGGCACCATCAGCATATCCGGCAATGGCACGACGGGCAGCAATGGTGGCTTAGATAAGGCTTACATTTCTAATGGCACGGTCAATGTTGGAGCCAGCTCGGAT